>JBPCVV010000001.1:0-25876 GCA_051010195.1 Anderseniella sp.
TATGAACCACCGCGGTGTGATTCAGAATACCTGCTGGACGGAAATGACGATCACGCAACGGTCGAGACCAGTATGCCACTGTTGCACGACATGCTTCCCGACATGAATACAATTGACGAAGATCAACATGAGCGACTGCATTTGCTGCGATCATGCAGACAGGTAATCGACGGGTGAAATGGTTCAAGTGAACTCAAATGGAAGCTCAATACCCGCTGTCTGTAATAGAGCATGATCGTAGCAGCCTGTACGATATGTGTGATGATCTGGAACGAATTGCCGATCAGCTTGGCGGTTCTATCGACATTCAGCTGTGCACATCTGTCCTCTCCCGGCTGCGGCTCGATCTGCTGCAGAATCAGCAAGATGAGGAGGTACTCTTTACGCTTTTGCGGGAGCGCCAGCCGAACGATGCGCTGCTGGCAAGATGCGTGGATCTCGTGCAAACTGAACATGTCGCAATTGCTTCATATGCGCTGGAACTGGCGGAACCGATCGGTGAACTGTGCGCGGGCAGCAAGACCAACAACGCCGATGCTACCGGATATCTGCTCAGGAGCAGCTTTGACTACATTCGCCAACATCTGCGCTGGGAGGATGCAATATTCTTTCTGGGCCAAAGATATGCTGCTGAAAGCGTCGACGAAGATGCCCTCAAAGCCGGTTTGATCAGGATACGCAGCATGCAGGATCGGCATCTGCGAGTGGCGGACTGACCGGGCTACTCGTCGTCATAAGTCTGGGCGATCTGCTGCAACCTGGGTACGTCACGCAGCGCGATTGACTTGGAATCCAGCAAATCGATTATGCCATCGGTCTTGAGCTTGCTGATATTGCGGCTAACCGTTTCGATGGTCATGCCAAGCAATCCGGCAATCTCTTCGCGTTTGAGCGGAAAACAGATGGTGGAGTCCGGTTCGCGCGGGTCCCTGTGTGGACACATGTGGTGGTTGTCCCGCCACAGCCACAGGATGAATCTTGCCATCTTCTCCTGCGCTCCCAGCTTGCCGAGAACTGTCATCCACTGTCTGGCCTGTTTGAGGTCGGATACCGTTTGTTCGAGCAATCGATGTTCCAGTTCCGGGTTTGCCCTGAGGACCGAGCCGAATTGGGCGCGCCGGAAGCAGCAAAGCTTCACATCAGTTACACATTCTGCATTCTCGTTGCTCACCGATGACACCGGATTGCCAAGGCTGTCCGACGCCGATAGCAATCCCACAATCTGCTCCCGGCCGTCGGGCAGTATCTGGGTCAGCTTGACGACACCGGACATGATGACGGCGAGAAATTCGCTGCTTTCATCCTGACGCAGGATGACATCACCGGCCGACAGGTTGCGGTGTGTCATGATGTCGGACAATTCGCCGATATGTGATGCGCCCAGCGCACTGCAGATCGCATGGTGGCGCACCGGACATTGCGCGCAGCGCAGGTCAACTTCAAATTTCGGTTCGATTCCGGGCACTCGCACCACCTCTCACTGAGCTTGAGCCGTTGACCCGGATTGTACACGTGAAATTCTCCGCGCGGAGGAATATTTGATGGGCAGTACGCACATGTCTGCCGCTCCAGGCTGGAACAGAGTCGGTTTAGCAAATTTCGGTTGTGCCTCGTTAATCTGGATCGGTATGAACTGAGGTCCTGTAGATAACTCGCTGAACCCGCGATTTAGTTCTTCCCACGATGCTCGACTCCAGCTAAACGTTAATTCCCATGGCGCGATATATTTTCATCACCGGCGGCGTGGTTTCCTCACTTGGCAAAGGCTTGGCATCGGCAGCTCTCGGAGCGTTGCTGCAGGCGCGCGGATACTCGGTCCGCCTGCGGAAACTGGACCCCTATCTCAACGTTGATCCCGGTACCATGAGCCCGTATCAGCACGGCGAAGTGTTTGTGACCGATGACGGGGCTGAAACAGATCTTGACCTCGGCCACTACGAACGCTTCACCGGACGGGCCGCCACCCAGGCCGACAACATCACCACTGGCCGCATCTACCAGGACATTATCGCCAAGGAACGCCGTGGCGATTATCTGGGAGCCACGGTGCAGGTAATCCCGCACGTGACCGATGCTATCAAGGCGTTTATTGCGGACGGCAATGACGATTATGACTTCGTGCTGTGTGAAGTGGGCGGCACGGTGGGCGACATCGAAGGCCTGCCGTTCTTCGAGGCGATCCGTCAGTTCGGGCAGGAGGCGCCTCGTGGAGAGTGCATTTATCTTCACCTGACCTTGCTGCCGTGGATACCCGCGGCGGGAGAACTGAAAACCAAGCCGACACAGCACTCGGTCAAGGAATTGCGGTCCATCGGCATTCAGCCAGATGTGTTGATGTGCCGTGCCGACCGGGAGATCCCCGAAAACGAACGTCGCAAAATTGCATTGTTCTGCAATGTGCGCCCCAGCGCGGTCATCCAGGCACTTGATGTAAAGACCATCTATGAAGTGCCGCTTGCCTATCACCGTGAGGGCCTGGACGACGAGATACTGGCGGCCTTCCGCATTGAAGGGGCCCCGGCACCCAAACTCGACATGTGGAGCGACATTGTCAGCCGGATCAAGGAGCCTGAGGGCCAGGTCACGATCGCCGTCGTAGGCAAATACACCGGTTTGCTGGATGCCTACAAATCTCTGAATGAAGCGCTGATACACGGCGGTATCGCCAACCGGGTCAAGGTCAATATCGAGTGGATTGAATCAGAAGTGTTCGAGGCGGAAGACCCGGCACCGCTGCTGGAACATGTGCACGGGATTCTGGTGCCGGGCGGGTTTGGCGAGCGCGGCGTTGAAGGCAAGATTTCAGCGGTCACCTTCGCGCGCGAGCGCAACGTGCCGTACTTCGGTATCTGTCTGGGCATGCAGATGGCCTGTATCGAGACGGCGCGCTCGCTGGCTGGCATTGCAGACGCGTCTTCCACGGAATTCGGTGAAACCAGCGAGCCCATTGTCGGCCTGATGACCGAATGGATGCGCGGCAACGAGCTTGAACAGCGTGCCCAGGAAGGTGACCTGGGCGGCACCATGCGGCTGGGAGCCTATGCCGCGAAGCTTGAAGAAGGCTCTCGTGTTGCCGGAATTTACGGCACCGGGGACATATCAGAACGTCACCGGCACCGATATGAAGTCAACACCCGCTATCGTGACAAACTGGAAGATGCCGGGCTTGAATTCTCCGGCACATCACCGGACGGACTGTTGCCGGAAATTGTTGAAATTCCTGGCCATGCGTGGTTTGTCGGTGTGCAATATCACCCGGAACTGAAGTCACGGCCGTTTGAACCGCATCCGCTGTTTGCGTCGTTCATTGAAGCAGCTGTTGAGCAAAGCCGCCTAGTGTAGGTAACATAGTCGCGATGGATCGGATTTTGATGTCATTCATGCGTGTGTGGCTGCTGTCGGCGCTGCTGCTGGCAGGTACTGTGGCGGCGACGGCACAAACTGGAGGCCTCGGCAACATTCTGGGCACCGGCCAGTCCGAGCAGGAGGCCGGCGAGCAGAAACCAGCACAGCCGGAAAAGCCCGGCGCTGCAACCGCTGACGAACCGCGAGCCCAGCAGAGCGGCAAGCCGGGCGAACGGGCATTGCCGGAGGTGGCGCTGCCGGTCGGCATCGATGAAGCTGCCGGCAAAGCCAGACGCGTGGCCGCCGATATCAGCAAGACGCTGGAAGACCTCAAGATAAAGTTGGCCGATCCGTCATTGCCGGAAGATGAACTGGCAAAGGTGCGCGAGCAGATCGAGATTGTGCGTGATCGCGCCAAGGTTGTTGATCTCGAACTGACAGACCCGTTGGCGCAGATGGATGCGCTGGTGGCCAGGCTGGGACCTGTTCCAAAAGATGGCCAGACAGAACCTGAAACCGTGGTCGCCCAACGAGCCGAACTTGAGCGTGTGCGGGGTGTGCTGTTGGGCGCGCGCGCCCAACTGGCGCTTGCCGCCGGTGCGGCGGACCAGCTTGCCAGTCAGGCCGGGCAACTTGAACGGACGCGGTTTTTCGACCGGCTGTTCAAACACGACAAATCGATTTTGGCTCCAAGCCTGTGGACGGATGGAATTGCCAGGGTCCCCGATATCTGGGCCCGTACGACGCGCCTGGCTACCGGCTACTATACGCTGATTGGCGAGAACAACGGTGCCTGGATGGCATGGCTGCTGCTCGCCATTTTCGTGGTATTGGCTGCCGCTGGTTATCACGCCTGCCGGGTGCTCGCCCATCGTGTGCGGGCGGGCAAGGCACCGAGCGGTGACCTGGCCAAACTGATCCGGGTCGTGGCGGTGCCCATTGGATATGCACTGGTAGCCGTGGTGACCACAACCGTATTCGGATTTTTGCTGTTTGAACTGGGTGCAAGGTCCACCCGGATGGAGCAGCTTTATTCGTCCTTCGCCATCATGATGGTGATGTTCGCCTTCACCCGCGGCCTGGCCAGATCCATCCTGTCGCCGACACAGCCGGACTGGCGAATTGCCAGTCTTTCAACGCAAGCCGCACAGAAGTGGCTCAACCTGCTGACGATTTCGTTAGTGGTCATGTCACTCAGCTTCTTCAACAATGAGCTCTTGATGGTGGTGAACCTGTCGGAGCAAATGCAGCCGTTGAGACGGGCCATCGTACTGCCGGTGCTTATGCTCATTATTGTCAGGCTGATCCTGGTTGCACAGCACGACCGGCGCAGCAGCGATGCGCCACAGAACAGTACAGTGTATTTCTCCTGGGCGTCGTACCTGGTCCAGCCGCTCTGGCTGCTGGTGATTGGCACTGGACTGGCGTTGATAACCGGCTACCTGACATTGGCAACCTACCTTGTGGCCGATGTTGTTGTCATCGGTACCTTGGTGAGTTTTCTGTACTGCGTGCGACGTCTGGCTGACGCCTTCGTTGCCCAGAGCATATCGGAACACAGCCGCATATCGAACATGCTGAAACAGACGTTTTTCATGTCGGAACGGGGTATTAAGCGGGCCGGTATTGCGCTCAATGCGTTCGTTGATCTGACCCTGCTGCTGTTCGGCCTGCCATTGCTGCTGACCTTGTCGGCCCTGTCGTGGGTTGACGTGCGTAGTTGGTTTTCCACGGCGTTTTTTGGATTCGAAATCGGAAACATCACCATTTCGCTGTCGTCGATCCTGCTGGCCGTTGGGGTGTTTGCGATCGGCCTGGTGCTGACCCGACTGATCACGGGATGGCTGGACCGGCGCATACTGTCCGCCACCAATCTTGATGCAGGCTTGCGCAATTCGATCCGCACAGGTGCCAGTTACACGGCAATCATCCTGGCGCTGCTGGTGGCTTTTGCCGCGGCCGGCGTCAACTTCGGCAATATCGCCATTGTTGCCGGCGCGCTGTCGGTCGGTATCGGTTTTGGTTTGCAGTCCATCGTCAACAACTTCGTCTCCGGCCTGATCCTGCTGGCCGAACGGCCGATCAAGGTCGGTGATTGGGTGTCGGTGACAGCAGGTGAGGGCACGGTCACTAAGATCAACGTGCGAGCGACCGAAATCGAAACCTTTGATCGCTGTTCGATCATTGTCCCGAACTCCAGCCTGATTTCTGATGCGGTGCAGAACTGGACCCACGGCGACCTGATGGGCCGTGCCAAGGTGCTTGTCGGGGTGAGTTATGATGCCGATCCGCAACAGGTGCACGACATACTGGTCAAGTGCGCACAGGATCATCCACGCGCCATGGCCTACCCGCTGCCGTCGGTGCTGTTCAAGGATTTCGGGGCCAGTTCGCTGGACTTTGAGGTGCGGGTGTTTATCAATGACGTGAACTGGGTTGCCTTTGTTGCCAGTGAATTGCGGTTTTCCATCCACAAGGCGCTCAAGGAAGCCGGCATCGAAATTCCGTTCCCGCAGCGCGACGTTAACGTGCGCGGTTTCCAGGAGGCGGTTGCCGAGGTGGTAAAAGTGGACTCAAAACCGGCACCCAAACCAAAGCCGAAAGGATAGGTATGGCTGGTCTAGATCACGTCGTTCACTGCACGAGCAATTTTGACGGCTTGCGCGCGACCATGGCCCAGATTGGCTTTACTTTGACGCCACCCGCCGAACATCCGTTTGGCACCGGCAATTCGCTGGTACAGCTCGATGGGTTTTTCCTGGAATTCCTGCATTTGCCAAATCCCCATCTGGTGCCGAAGGTCGCAGATGGCGAGTTTGGCTTTGCCGCCCACAATGCCGCTTACATGAAAGACGGCCGCGAAGGGGTGTCGATGCTGGTATTTGAAAGCGGCGATGCGGCTGCTGAACAGGCCAGGTTTGCCGAAGAAGGTCTGGACACCTACAAGACATTTGATTTCTCAAGACTGGCAAAGCAGCCCGACGGCGAAGAAATCACCGTCGGATTCTCTCTTGCCTTCGCCACCCATGCGGATATGCCGAGGGCAGCGTTTTTCTATTGCCAGCAGCACGCGCCGCAATATTTTTGGAAATCCGAGTATCAGCGGCACGCCAACACCGCAGTGGGAATTGGTGAGGTTGCGATGGTTGCCGCGCAACCTCAGCATTATGCGGCGTTCCTGGCCACCTTGAGCCAGGGCGAGACGATTGTATCGGCGGACAATATGGTGCGGAACAGGACACAACGCGGTGCACTTGCCATGTACTCGCCGGCAGCGTTTGAGACAGCTTACGGCTTTTCCGCGCCGTCGCTGGATGATGGACCGGTGCTGGCGGGCTACCGGATAGAGGTGGAAAACCGGGAAGTTGCGCTGAACCAGCTCGACGATGCTCATGTCGAGTGGCGGGAGACACCATCGGGTCATGCTGTCGGGCCGGATGTTGCATCGGGTGCAGTAATGGCATTTTCAGAGGTTTTCTGATCGGGATGCTGGATCCGAAACTGACAGGAATGCAGAACCTTGAGCGCTTGCGTGATGCCGGCGGCAGGGCGCCCCTCGGCAGGCTTATGGATTTCTGGCTGATGGACGTGGGCGACGGTTTCGCGGTGTTTGAAGGCAATCCCGGTGCGCAGCACTACAATCCGGCAGGCACGGTGCACGGCGGATGGATTTCCTCGATTCTTGACAGTGCGCTGGGCTGCGCCATTCATACCCGGCTTGAAGCGGGCCAGGGCTATACGACAGTCGAACTGAAGATAAACATGGTGCGTGCGCTGACCGATCAGACCGGTCCGGTGACGGCCCGCGGAGCCGTCATACACCTGGGTCGCCGGGTGGCGACGTCCGATGCAAGGCTGGAAGATGCTAACGGTAGGCTGCTGGCACACGGGTCGTGCACATGTATGATCCTGTGAACACCTGCGCGGCCATTACTCATTGCGATGTCTGAGATATCCGTGGACACGTTGGTTCTGGGCGCGGGTGCCGCCGGCATGATGTGCGCCGTCCACGCGGCAAGTCGCGGTGGGCGGGTGATGATCATCGACCATGCCCGAAAACCGGGCGAGAAGATCCGCATCAGTGGTGGCGGCCGTTGCAACTTCACCAACATCAATACTGCGCCGGAGAACTTCATTTCCGGCAATCCGCATTTCGCCAAGTCAGCACTTAAACGCTACACCCAGCATGATTTCATAGATCTGGTGTCCCGGCACAACATCGCCTTTCACGAGAAGACCCTCGGCCAGTTGTTCTGTGACGATTCGGCCACCGATATCATTGAGATGTTGTTGGCGGAAATGAGAAACGCAGGTGTGGAACTGCGGTTGGAGACCAGCGTCAGCAGTGTGTGCAAGACCGATAGGGGCTTTGAAATCGACCTGGCATCGCAAGGTCAATCGACACACGTCTCATGCCGCCATTTCGTGGTGGCGTGCGGGGGGAAGTCGATCCCGAAGATGGGGGCGACCGGTTTCGGTTACCGGATTGCGGAACAACTCGGACTGGCGGTTACGGAAACACGGGCAGCGCTGGTGCCGCTGACTTTCTCTGAGGCCATGCGAGCCGAATTCAAGCCAATGGCCGGAGTGTCCGCGGATGCCGAGGTCAGGTGCGATGAGGCAACGTTTGCGGAGGCGCTGCTGTTCACTCATCGTGGTTTGTCCGGGCCAGCCATATTGCAGATATCGTCCTACTGGCGCGAAACCAAACCGATAACGATTGATTTGTTGCCGGGGCGTGATGTGCTTGGTGAGTTGAAAAGTATGCGTGCCGGCCATGGCAGGAAGGCTATTGCGACGGTGCTCGGTGAGTTTTTGCCCAACCGGCTAGCCGGCTTTATTGCCGGGCGAGTGGGTATTGCCGGCAATCTAGCGGACCTGTCCGACAAGGCCTTAATGGCTATATCAGAGACCATCAGACAGTGGCAGGTTTACCCGGTCGGAACGGAAGGCTATCGCACCGCGGAAGTGACGCTTGGCGGCGTCGATACGGCAGGTCTGGGCTCGCGCGACATGCAGGCTCGAGAGGTGCCGGGCCTGTACTTCATCGGTGAGGTGGTCGACGTGACAGGCTGGCTGGGTGGATACAATTTCCAGTGGGCATGGTCTTCCGGCTGGGCAGCAGGAACTGCCATAGCAGAAATGGGATGAAGGTGATGAGTGACCGGGTAAATGAACTTGGACAGCCGATCGGGTTTGAGGTTGCGGACTGGAAACCGTGTGCCAGGCCGCCGCGCGAACCGATGCAGGGGCGTTATGTACGACTGGAGCCGATCATCAGTGCGGCAGACCATGCTCAAGACCTGTTCGACGCATTCACAGCCGATGCTGAAAACCGTATCTGGACCTATTTGCCGTACGGACCTTTCGCCAGCGTTGACGAGTGCCGCAACTGGATCGAGACCACCTGCCTGGGTGACGATCCGTTGTTTCATGCCATCATTGCCGGCGAAACGGGCAGGGCGGTCGGGGTTGCCAGTTATCTGCGCATCGAGCCCGCCGTGGGCGTGATCGAGGTGGGCCACATCAATTATGCTCCTGCCCTGCAGCAAACCCGCGGCGCGACCGAAGCCATGTACCTGATGATGCGGCGGGTGTTTGCGGAACTGGGTTACCGCCGGTACGAGTGGAAATGCGATGCGCTCAACGCCGGTTCCTGTGCTGCCGCCGGACGGCTGGGTTTCACCTATGAAGGCCGGTTCCGGCAGGCCACCATGTACAAGGGCCGTAACCGGGATACCAACTGGTATGCGATACTGGACAGCGAATGGCCGGACCTGGAGCGCGCTTATGAGGCGTGGTTGGACCCTGCCAATTTCGATGCGGGCGGCGTGCAGAAAATGAGTCTCGCCAGTTTGATGGCCTAACCAAGTACAGTCAGAATTTCGCCGAGCGGTTTCTTTATCGTGGCCGCTTTCGGGATGGTGGCATTTTGGGCAGCATGTCCGGTAGCGATGATCATCACCGGTTTTTCCGATGCCTGCCGGTTGAGCATCGGGTTGAGGAATTTCATCGGATTTGGCGTGTGGATCAGCGATGACAGGCCGGCCATATGCAGAGCCGTGATCAGAAAGCCGGTCGCCAGGCCGACACTTTCCGGTACGTAGTAATTTTTGTACCGTGACCCGTTGTCGAAGGTGCCCCAGCGCTGCGCAAACACGACAATCAGCCAGGGCGCGATTTCAAGATGCGGTTTGTCGGGCCCGGTGCCGATGGGCTCCAGGGCCCTGATCCACTCGTCGCCGGCTGACCCGCCGTAAAAATTGCGTTCCTCATCTTCTGCGGCGCGCCGGATCTCCTGCTTGAGCGCCGGGTCAGAGATCGCAACGAAGTGCCATGGCTGGTGGTTTGCGCCGGACGGCGCGCGTCCCGCGGTTGCGATGCAGGTCTCGATCACCTCCCGCGGTACCGGCGTATCTGCAAAGTCCCTCACCGTGTGCCTTGCTTTCATGGTTTTGAGGAATGAACGGGTCGCAACAAGGCTGTCTGCGTCGGACAACTGGTCACGTTCATGCAGTGGCACGGCTTCGTACTTCAAGGCGTCTTTGGAGATCATGGCGGGTAAAAATCCTGTGGCGGTCGAACTGCAACACATGCAAATTTTTCGAAAGTCTGCAACCGGACGTTAACCTTAATACGGCATCGTCCGGCATTATTGTGGTCGCATTCCGGGACTAATGATCCGGTATCCAGCCAGTCTGGAAATGCGCGTGTGAGTGAAGCGTAAGTGTGGAGACACCTGTATGTTGGCGGTGAAACAAGAGCCGGAAGCGGCTGATTTCTGGGCCTGGTTTAGTGATAATGACGCCCTTCTGGCCGAAATGGCCGTTAAGCTTGATGACATGACGATGGATGATCTGGAGCCGGTTCTGGATGAACTGGCGCAGGAAATCCATGAGGTTGATGACAGGCTGTTTGCCGAACTTGGCGTGGCGGAAGATGGTTCGCCGGTATTGCTGATCACTGCGGAGGGTGACCGCGAAGCCCTGCTGGCAGCACGCGACCTAGTCGCCGTGGCGCCGGAGAACCGGAACTGGGTGATCAAGGCATTGCGCGAACGCGAAGAGCCCGGCGACAACCTGGCCCTGCCGGGTGGCGGTGAAATCGATATCCGCGAAGCGGTCTTCGTGCTGGAAGTGCACAAGGGCAAGGCGGAAATCGCCATCGGCCTTGATGACTGGGACGAGCAACGTGCTGAAGACTACAGCCTTGCGGCGGAAAACCTCGTTGAAATGGCGCTGGGCGAGGCAGACTATTCAGCAGGTGTTTCCGGCGTCATGGCCCTGCCGCTGAAGGACCTGACCGACGAGGCGGACCCGTGGCCCCTGAAGGCGCTCACCAGCGAATTCGACAATCAGCTAGGGGCATGATTTAGCGCTCATTATTCGTGGTCGAACAACTGGTCCTTACAACGGTCGGGTTGTTCTGTGTGCCTGAATAGCTGGTTTGACAATTGCGATGAACTGTTCTCCGAGGCACGTCAGTGCCGAGGTAAGGCCGACTGTTCGTCGCACGAAGTGCGGCCCCGCACAGCGATTGCTTGAGTGAGCGATGTAAACGGCTCACCGGAGGTGACAAGCTGTTCAACCCAAATCAACATTTCGCCCGTGCCGGATAGACTCTGGCGCGGGCGTTGCTTTATATGCGCGTTCAACATCGTCAATCGACCTGAGGGCTTAGGATTCCATGACCGAAATCGTCCACGTACACGCGCGCGAAATTCTCGACAGCCGGGGCAACCCGACGGTGGAGGTCGATGTGGCCCTGGCCGATGGGTCGTTCGGGCGGGCCGCCGTGCCGTCAGGTGCGTCGACCGGGGCGCATGAAGCTGTGGAGCTGCGCGACGGTGCCAAGAAGCGCTATCTCGGCAAGGGTGTCACCAAGGCGGTGGCGGCGGTCAACGGCAAGATCTGCGACGCCATTCTTGGTCATGACGGGGAAGACCAGACATTGATTGATGAAACTATGATCGAATTGGATGGCACCCCCAACAAGGCCAAGTTGGGCGCCAACGCCGTTCTCGGTGTGTCGCTGGCGGTGGCCAAGGCAGCCGCGCAGGCCTGCGGTCAGCCCTTGTACCGCTACGTAGGCGGCACCTCTGCCCGGGTATTGCCGGTGCCGATGATGAACATCATCAATGGTGGTGCCCATGCCGACAACCCGATCGATTTTCAGGAATTCATGATCATGCCGGTCGGCGCATCGTCCATCGCTGAAGCCGTGCGCATGGGCGCGGAAGTCTTTCATACATTGAAAGGCGAACTGAAAAAGGCCGGTCATAACACAAACGTCGGTGACGAGGGCGGCTTTGCGCCGGACCTGCCATCTGCAGAAGCTTCACTTGATTTCATCATGGAAGCGTGTGCGAAAGCTGGTTTCAAGGCTGGCAAGGACATGTACCTGGCGCTCGATTGTGCCGCCTCGGAATTCTACAAGTCCAAGAAATACGATTATGAAGGCGAAGGCATCAAGCGCTCTTCGTCGGACCAGGCACGCTACCTGGCCAAGCTCGTCGACGACTACCCGATCATCTCGATTGAGGACGGCATGCATGAAGATGACTGGAGAGGCTGGAAGGAATTGACGGACCTGGCGGGCAGCAAGTGCCAGCTGGTCGGTGATGACCTGTTTGTCACCAATCCCGAGCGCCTCAAGACGGGTATCGACAAGGGGGTGGCCAACTCCATCCTGGTCAAGGTCAACCAGATCGGCTCGCTGACCGAAACGCTGGCTGCGGTGGATATGGCGCACCGGGCAGGCTACACGGCGGTAATGTCACATCGTTCCGGTGAAACCGAGGACGTCACCATTGCCGACCTGGCGGTGGCGACGAATTGCGGGCAGATCAAGACCGGTTCCCTGGCGCGGTCCGACCGGCTGGCCAAGTACAACCAGCTCATCCGGATTGAGGAGGAGCTTGGTGGCCAGGCTGTCTATGCGGGCCGCGGGATTTTGAAGTAGAGACTGATCTCGAACCTGCTGGCATGTTCTGTTTGCTGCAATACCATTCTCCGCGCATTTGTCGGTTCTGCGAAGCCGGGCAGGGAGCACGGTTAGCAAATCGTTAATGGCTTCATTGCTAGCTTGTGACCTGTCCGTTGATGGATTCGCTGCAAGCTGAAGGCCTCGTGCAGATCATGTTCAGACGTCCCAAATTGTTCGATGTGCTGGTGTTTGCAGGGTGTGTCGCCATGTTGTCGTTTTTCCATTGGCATGCGTTCAAGGGACCGCGCAGCCTGGACAACCATGACCTCCAGTTGGCCCAGCTTGAAGCCCGTGAGGCAGACCTTGCAAAAATCAGGTCGAAGCGCGATGCTGTCGAGGCGCGGGTCAGGCTCATGCGGCCCGAAAGCGTTGATCCGGACATGGCATCGCAGCTGGTCCGGGAAAAGCTTGGCTTTGATAGAGTTAACTCGATTATAGTTAACTTATCTGATTGAATCAATAATTACACCGATTTCATAAAAATAACCAAAATTAAGGTAATTGAACCAGGTCGTTGCCATTTCTGGTGCCAGCTGTGTTATGCCAGACCTCCACCGGCCCCGAAAAGAGGGTCTTCTACCATCTCTCAGGGAGGGGTTGCATGGCAAAAACCGCCAAGAAATCGTCCGGCGCATCCAAAAAGGCTGCACCGGCGAGTGCTAAATCCAATTCGACATTCAGCAAGGACGAGGACCTCAAGGCTTACGAGGACATGCTGCTGATCCGGCGGTTTGAGGAAAAGGCCGGACAATTGTACGGCATGGGGCACATTGGCGGGTTCTGCCATCTCTATATCGGTCAGGAAGCAGTTGTCGTCGGCATGGATATGGCGATGGTCGATGGTGACCAGATGATCACGTCTTACCGCGACCACGGCCACATGCTGGCCTGTGGCATGGATCCGAAGGGCGTCATGGCGGAACTGACCGGCAGGCAGGGTGGATATTCGCGCGGCAAGGGTGGCTCGATGCACATGTTCTCGCGCGAGAAAGAATTTTACGGCGGCCACGGCATCGTCGGCGCGCAGGTGCCGCTCGGCGCCGGCCTGGCATTTGCCAACAAATACAAGCAAAACGGCAGAGTTTCGGTCGCCTATTTCGGCGAGGGGGCGACCAACCAGGGCCAGGTTTATGAAACCTTCAACATGGCGTCGCTGTGGAAACTGCCGATCATATTCGTCATCGAGAACAACGGCTACGCCATGGGTACCGCGGTGAAGCGTTCCGCGGCGCTGGCCGAGCAACTGTTCAACCGCGGGTCCGTCTACGGCATTCCCGGCGAACAGGTCGACGGGATGGATGTGCGCATGGTCAAGGAGGCGGCGGACAAGGCGACGGAATACTGCCGGTCCGGCAAGGGCCCCTACATCCTGGAAATGAAGACCTATCGCTATCGCGGACATTCCATGTCCGACCCGGCGAAATACCGCTCGCGCGACGAAGTGCAGAAGATGCGTGAGGAGCATGATCCAATCGAACAGGTCAAGCGCCGCCTGAGCGGTGATCACGGCATGGACGATGATGACCTGAAGTCCATCGATGCCCGGATCCGCAAGATCGTGACGGAAGCGGCCGATTTTGCCCAGGCCGACGCTCTGCCCGATCCGGCAGAGCTGTGGACTGATATATATGTGGAAGCGTAAGGGAAGGTAGAGTAATGCCAACTGAAATTCTGATGCCTGCCCTTTCGCCGACCATGGAAGAGGGAAAACTTGCACGCTGGCTGGTGAAGGAGGGTGACAACGTCACATCCGGAGACGTCATCGCTGAAATCGAGACCGACAAGGCGACCATGGAGGTCGAGGCGGTGGACGAAGGCACTGTCGCCTCCATAGCCATTGCCGAGGGTACCGAAGGGGTGAAGGTCAACACGGTGATTGCCGTGCTGGCGGCAGACGGTGAGGATGCGTCAGCCGTGAATGCTTCGCCTGCTCCTGCACCAGAAGCTGCTCCTGCGGCGCCGGCACCGTCCGCGGAGCCCGCACCGGTGGCGGCGCCTGTTGTCTTGAGCCCTGTTGCGGCACCTGATCCGGAAATTCCCGAAGGCACCGAGATGGTCGAGATGACGGTCCGCGAAGCACTCAATTCAGCGATGGCAGAGGAAATGCGTCGCGATGAGACCGTGTTCCTGATGGGTGAGGAGGTGGCCGAATACCAGGGCGCCTACAAGATTTCGCAAGGCCTTTTGGAAGAGTTCGGCGACAAGAGGATCATCGATACGCCGATTACCGAACACGGCTTCACCGGTATTGCCGTGGGTGCGGCGTTCGGCGGCCTGAAACCGATCGTGGAGTTCATGACCTGGAACTTCGCCATGCAGGCGATCGACCACATCATCAATTCCGCGGCCAAGACGTTGTACATGTCCGGCGGCCAGATGGGCGCGCAGATGGTGTTCCGCGGGGCCAACGGTGCAGCCGCGCGTGTCGGGGCGCAGCACTCGCAGGATTATGCCAGCTGGTATGCCCATGTGCCGGGCCTGAAAGTGGTGATGCCGTACTCGGCAGCCGATGCCAAAGGCTTGCTGAAAGCCTCGATCCGGGACCCCAATCCGGTGATTTTCCTGGAAAACGAAATTCTTTATGGCCGCAAGTTCGAAGTGCCCAAGCTTGACGACTGGGTGGTGCCCATCGGCAAGGCGAGGATTGCGCGCGCCGGCAGCGATGTCACCATCGTGTCGTGGGGCATGGGCATGTCCTATGCCACCGAGGCGGCCGAAAAACTTGCAGGCGAGGGCATCGAGGCAGAGATTGTCGATCTCCGTTCGCTGCGCCCCATGGACATTCCGGCGGTAGTGGAAAGCGTCAAGAAAACCAATCGCTGCGTGATCGTGGAAGAAGCTTGGCCGGTGTGTTCAGTGAGCTCCGAGGTGGCCGCTCAGATCATGACCCACGCGTTCGACTATCTCGATGCGCCGGTAGCCCGGGTCAACGGCAAGGACGTGCCGATGCCATATGCAGCCAACCTGGAAAAGCTGGCACTGCCCAATGTGGACGAAGTTGTCGAGGCGGCGAAGGCCGTCCTGTACCGGTAAGGGGAGCGCAAGGTCATGCCAACAGAAATCCTGATGCCGGCGCTGTCGCCTACCATGGAAAAGGGTAAGCTGGCCAAGTGGCTGGTCAAAGAGGGTGACACGGTAACATCCGGCGATGTGATCGCGGAGATCGAAACCGACAAGGCAACCATGGAAGTGGAAGCCGTCGACGAAGGCAAGGTCGGCAAGATCCTCATCGATGAAGGCACCGACGATGTTGCGGTCAACACCACCATCGCTGTTTTGCTGGAGGACGGTGAAAGTGTTGACGACATCAAGGCCAGTGCGGCACCGGAGGCAGCGGCAACTGCGCCGGCTGCACCCGAGCCAGCTGCGGCACCAGCACAGGTTGTTGCTGAACCTGCAGCAGCACCGGCGGCAAAAGCTGCAGCACCGGCACGCTCGCCTGACGCGCGTATCTTCGCTTCGCCGTTGGCACGGCGTATCGCTCAGCAGAACAATGTAGATATCGCCTTGTTATCGGGCTCGGGTCCGCACGGACGCATCATCAAACTCGACGTGGAAACCGCACTCAAGGAGGGTGTGCCGACCGCGGCGCCTTCAGCCGCCCCCGCAGCAGGCGCGGCGCCCGCCATGGCGTCCGGCCCGTCTGATGACATGGTGCGCAAGTTGTTCGCTGAAGGCTCGTTCGAGGAACTGGCGCATGACGGTATGCGCAAGACCATTGCCTCGCGCCTGACCGAAAGCCATCAGACCATTCCGGCCTACTTCATTTCCGTGGACTGCACGCTGGATGCGCTGCTGAAATCACGGGCCGAATTCAATGCCGCGGCGCCGGAGGACAAGGACGGCAAGCCTGCATACAAGCTGTCGGTGAACGACTTCATCATCAAGGCGATGGCCCTGGCGCTGCGCGATGTGCCGATGGCCAATGCATCGTGGACGTCAACAGCGAGGTTATTGCACAGTCATTCCGATGTCGGAGTGGCCGTTGCCATACCAGATGGGTTGATTACGCCGATCGTGCGGCAGGCCGAAATCAAGCCTTTGTCTGTGATTTCCGCTGAAATAAAGGATATGGCAGGCCGTGCCCGCGACCGGAAGCTGAAGCCGGAAGAATACCAGGGCGGCACCACGGCCGTGTCGAACCTGGGCATGTTCGGCGTCGACAATTTCACCTCCGTCATCAATCCGCCGCATGCCTCCATTGTGTCCATCGGGGCAGGGGTGCAGAAGCCGGTGGTGAAAGACGGTGCGGTAGCCATTGCCACGGTGATGAACGCCACATTCGCCTTCGACCACCGCGTCATCGACGGCGCGCTCGGCGGTCAACTGGCAACGGCATTCCGCAACTACCTGGAAAATCCGCTGGCGATGCTGGTGTGATGGTTGAACATGGTGCCTGGCGGTGGAGTGCATTGGATCCCCGCGTTCGCGAGGATGACGACGCCGGAAGAGGTAAACAATGCAGCCGGTGGTTTACATCCTGGCTAATAGGAAACACGGGACGATTTATGTAGGCGTGACCGGTAATCTTGCCGCCCGGATTTCACAACACAAGAGTAACACGGTTGAAGGTTTCACAAAAAAGTACGGAGTTCACAGATTGGTTTGGGCCGAAATGCATGATTCAATGCAAGCGGCAATCGCACGAGAAAAGCAGCTTAAAAAGTGGAACCGCGCCTGGAAAGTGCAGTTGATTGAACAAGAGAATACGGACTGGGAAGATCTATATGAGGGGTTAAACGGCTAAGTGGATTGGATCCCCGTTTTCACGGGGATGACAGTCATACTGCACATAATTTAGTCATTCCCGCCAACGCGGGAATGCAATGCCGGAAGAGGTTTTCGAGTGAGTCATATGGAAAAATACGGATATCAAGCGTGATCCGGCCTGCTGTGAAACAGGATGCGTCCGAACAGCGTGGCCAGGAGATTGGCGGTGCGTTGCTTGATCATGCCGACCAGGCCGCGGCGGCAACAGGTGCCGGTGCCATGAGCATCATCTTTGAAAGCGAAAACCATGGTGCCCGGCGGTTGTATGAAGCTAAGGGATGCAAAGTCACGGCGCGGCGTCTGCGCGTGGCATTTGAAACGGACCGGACAGGTTCAGATGAATGGCTGTTGATGGTGAAGGACCTGACAACATGACTGACACAAGTTTCGACGTAATCATCATCGGGGCCGGCCCCGGCGGCTATGTGACTGCGATACGCGCAGCACAACTCGGCATGAAGGTCGCCATTGTCGAGCGCGAGCATCTCGGTGGCATCTGCCTCAACTGGGGCTGCATCCCGACCAAGGCACTGTTGCGGTCTGCCGAGATTTACCACTACATGAACCATGCCGGCGATTATGGTTTGTCGGCGGAAAAGATCGGGTTTGATGCAGCCGCCGTGGTCAAGCGGTCGCGCGGTGTGTCCGGACGGTTGAATGGCGGCGTGGGGCACCTGCTGAAGAAGAACAAGGTCCAGGTAATCTGGGGCGAGGCCAAGGTGACCAAGCCGGGTGAAGTGGTGGTCGGCAAAACCACCAAGGAGCCGATGCAGCCTGCTCACCCCGATCCCAAGGGCGCCGCGGGACCCGGTACGTACAAGGCCAAGCACATAATCATTGCCACCGGCGCGCGTCCGCGGGCGCTGCCCGGGCTGGAGCCGGACAGCAAGCTGGTCTGGACCTATTTCGAGGCCATGGTGCCACCGGAAATGCCGGGCAAGCTGCTGGTCGTGGGATCAGGGGCGATTGGAATCGAATTTGCCAGCTTTTACAATGCCATGGGTGTCGATGTTACCGTTGTTGAGATCATGGACCAGATCATGCCTGTGGAAGACACCGAGATTGCCGGCCTGGCCCGCAAGCAACTGGAAAAGCAGGGCCTGAAGATCATGACCGGCACCAAGGTTGCGGGCCTGAAAAAGGGTGCAAATGACGTCACCGCCACTATCGAGGACGCCAAGGGCGGCAAGTCCGAGTTGAAGGTGGACCGGGTGATTTCCGCGGTCGGCGTGGTTGGCAATATCGAAAACCTTGGCCTGGAAGCACTTGGTGTGAAGACGGATCGCGGCTGCGTGGTGATTGATGGCTACGGCAATACAAATGTGCCTGGCATTTATGCCATTGGCGATGTTGCCGGGCCGCCCATGCTGGCGCACAAGGCAGAGCATGAAGGCGTGATCTGCGTCGACAAGATTGCAGGCCAGGCCGGTGTACATCCGATGAAGAAAGAGCAGATTCCGGGCTGCACCTATTGCCACCCGCAGGTTGCCTCAGTTGGATTGACGGAACGTGCTGCCAAGGAACAGGGCATTGACGTCAAGATCGGCCGGTTCCCGTTCATGGCCAATGGCAAGGCGATTGCGCTGGGTGAGGATCAGGGGCTGATCAAGACCATATTCGACAAGAAAACCGGGCAATTGCTGGGTGCGCATATGGTCGGCGCCGAAGTCACCGAACTGATACAGGGCTTCGTTATCGCCATGGGCCTTGAAACAACCGAGGAAGAGCTGATGCACACGGTCTTCCCGCACCCGACACTGTCGGAAATGATGCATGAAAGTGTACTTGATGCCTATGGCCGCGTAATCCATATGTAGCGCGAGACGGGGATTTGTTTGAGGAAGTTACATAAATGGATATGGCATTGATGGATCTCGGCGGCGGTGTTGGGATTTTCGGCACCCTGCTGATCGGCGGGGTGGCAGGCTGGATTGCAGAAAAGCTGACCGGCGCCAGCCACGGCCTGTTGACCAACATCGTGATCGGCATCCTCGGCGCTTTTGTTGGCGGCTGGATTGCCAATGCGCTCGGCCTCAAACTGGGTGAGGTATTCGAAGGCTGGTTCTGGGGCAATGTCCTGGTGTCGGTTGTCGGGGCTGTTCTTCTAATCACGGTTTATCGTATGCTCAGGGGCAAGTGAGTCTAACTCGGCTTGCTTGTGCAAACCCAATCAGGAGGGGATTATGGTAGGATTTGGCTGGATAATGACGATCATCCTCGGCGCTTTGGCCGGGTGGATTGCAGAAAAGGTAATGAAGTTCGACACCGGGCTGTTGATGAACATCGTGCTTGGTATCGCTGGCGCGCTGGTTGGCAATTTCCTGCTGGCCGCTCTTGGACTGGCATTCGGCGGGCTGATCGGGCAACTGGTGGTGGCTGTCGCCGGCGCCTGCCTGCTGATCTACGTCTACCGGATGATCAAGTCACGCTGAACCAGGATGGTTCTCGCCACCCGATAACAGGATCCGGAGCAGGATGCGGGTATTCTCATCCTGCTCCAATGTCAGAAAGTGAATGGTCTTTTGGCTACAGTTCTCGACACAACCCGGACACCGCGCGCACGGCATCCTGAGAAGGCCCACAAGCCCGACAACCCGGTGCAGCGGCGCAAGCCGGACTGGTTGCGGGTGAAGGCACCGGTGTCGGCGAAGTATCATGAAACGCGCCAACTGGTGCGGGAGCATAACCTGGTTACGGTCTGCGAAGAGGCCGGGTGCCCCAACATCGGCGAGTGCTGGGAAAAGAAGCACGCCACTTTCATGGTCATGGGGGAAATCTGTACCCGGGCCTGTGCCTTCTGCAATGTCACGACCGGCATGCCGGACGCGCTGGACGCGAACGAACCGGAACGGGTCGCAGATGCGGTCGCCAAGATGGGGCTGACCCATTCGGTGATTACCTCGGTTGACCGCGATGATCTTGCCGACGGCGGTGCTGACCATTTTGCGCAAGTGATCCGCGCCATCCGAAAGGCGGCACCGGAGACGACAATCGAAGTCCTGACGCCTGATTTCCTGCGCAAGGACGGCGCGCTGGAAGTTGTGGTTGAGGCCAGGCCGGATGTGTTCAATCACAACCTGGAAACGGTGCCGCATCTTTACGGTCGTATTCGCCCCGGTGCGAGGTATTTCCACTCACTGCGCCTGCTGCAGAAGGTGAAGGAGTTTGATCCGGGTATGTTCACCAAGTCAGGGGTCATGGTGGGCCTGGGAGAAAAACGCGAGGACATTCTGCAGGTGATGGATGACATGCGCTCGGCCGACATCGATTTCATGACCATCGGCCAGTATTTGCAGCCCACGCCCAAGCACGCAGCCATCGACCGGTTCTGGACACCGGATGAATTCAAGGCGCTTGAAACATCCGCCTATGCCAAGGGTTTTCTGATGGTGTCGGCAAGCCCACTGACGCGCTCATCACACCATGCAGGCGATGACTTTGCCCGCCTGAGTAAAGCGCGTGAGGCGAAAATCACCCGCCAATCCAACTAAACTTGTGGCGATTTTTCATACAACCCGCAGGATCGCTTTTGCGCCGCGCCACCTGTTGGAAATTGTCGCTGATGTGGCCAGTTATCCCGCCTTTCTGCCGTTGTGTACTGGGGCCAGGGTCTGGGATGAGAAAGACCTCGGCAATGGCAGGCGATCGTTTCGCGGCAGCCTGGATATAGAGTATCCCAAACTGCGCCTGCAGGAGACCTTTGTGTCCGACGTAATGGTCGATACACAACGACTGACCATCCGGGCAACGTCCAATGAGGGCCCGGTCAAGCACATTGACAACCGCTGGCTGTTTTCTGCAGCGCGCGGTGGCTGCGACATTGACTTTCACTTGGACTATCAAATGTCGTCACGGCTGCTGCAGCTGGCTATGGGATCGGTGTTTGACATTGCCGTGCGCAAGGTCATGACAGCGTTTGAAGAACGGGCGCATGTGCTTGAGCAGAACGAAGTTTGAGCAAAAAGGTGTGGGCTTTTGGTCGGGACAAACCGGCAATCGCCTGTGTTTTCACCTCCTGTCGCCCGCATGATGACGGAACGGAAGCTTGCTAACTTTAGGATTTTTCTGAGTTTTCCGGTGTTCCGGCATTGAAACTTAGTGCCAGAATCCTATGTTTACATCGAGAGAGGTAGATGACTGCCCATTTTTGTCGGCGGCTTTTGTAAACGGAGGTTTACTATGAGCACGTTCAAATTTGTGCTCGGACTGACAGGCGCCCTGGTCCTGTCAGCGGGTGCGTTCAGCGCGGTTCCGTCAGCCGAAGCGGGCCGCGAATTCAAAAAATCCATTGTCCAGATTGATGATCGCGGCGCATCTACTCGCGAAAAGCGCGCCAGAGGAGATGCCAGACGCAAGGCAAGGCGTGACGGGCGCCGGGCCAACAGATCTGAAAGACGAGCCAGACGGGCCAATAGACGGTCTGAACGGCGTACTGAAAGGCGATCCAAAAGGCGTGCCGAAAGACGGTCTGAAAGGCGGTCTGAAAGGCGTGCTGAAAGGCGATCCAAAAGACGTGCCGAAAGACGGTCTGAACGGCGGTCTGGAAGGCGTGCTGAAAGGCGATCCAAAAGGCGCCCCGAAAGACGGGCTGAAAGACGTGTAGAGAGGCGAGCCGAGCGCCGCGCGGAAAGACGTGTAAGACGAAGCGGACGGCGTTCCAATCGTGGCGACCGCCGCGTGAGGCGCGCTGAACGCCGGCCCAACCGTGCCGACGGGCGGGCCAACCGTCAGGAGCGCAGGGCGCGGCGGTATGAACGCCGCAGGCACGGCAAGCGTTTCAGGCATCGCCGCCGCGGCCACAAGCACTACTACAATGGCTTCTACTATGCCGTTCCATGGTGGCTCTATTCTGCACCTGTCGTGTACTATGGAACCCGGTATGCGGGTTCAGACTACGATCTGCACGTGGAATGGTGTGAGGACCGCTACCGGTCATACGACGAACGCCGTGACGCCTATTTCGGCTATGACGGTTATTGGCACACCTGCATCAGCCCCTATAGCTGATTGGCCAGACCTTCAGCTGCACTACACGCCCCCGGTTTCCGCCGGGGGTGTTTTGCCTGGGCGGCCAGTTTCCAGATTCACCCGGGCGAGCTGACGATTGACTGAATTGATCAACGCCATCAAGCTTCCCGCAAGCAGGACCCGGGAAAGCTTGGACATGGCGCCAGATAAAGAACTCACCAAAGACATTCTCGCCGCGGTCGACGCGGGATTTTCCGCTCAAACCACCTTTACCGAAGAGTTGATCCGGTTTCCCTCGCTGCGCGGGCAGGAGCAGACGGCGCAGGATTTTCTGTTCGGCGAACTAAGAGGGCGCGGTTATGCCATGGACCGCTGGTCGATCGATGTCGCCGAGATTAAAAATCATCCCGGATTTTCCCCGGTAAAGGTCGATTACAACAATGCCATAAATGTTGTAGGCACGCATCGTCCGCGCAACGAGGTCGGTCGGTCACTGATCCTCAACGGACATGTGGATGTGGTGCCGGTCGGACCGCTCGACATGTGGACCAGGCCGCCGTTCGAGCCATGGCGGGACGGCGACTGGCTCTATGGCCGCGGCGGGGCCGACATGAAGGCCGGAATCGCGGCTAACATGTTCGCACTCGATGCGCTGAAGTCGTTGGGCCTGCAACCGGCAGCGACTGTGCATGTCCAGTCGGTGACCGAGGAAGAGTGCACGGGAAACGGGGCGCTGGCGGCGCTGGTGCGCGGCTACCGCGCCGATGCGGCGATTATCCCGGAACCGGAAGACGACAAGCTGGTGCGGGCCAATGTCGGGGTCATCTGGTTCCGGGTCCATGTGCGCGGCCTGCCGGTTCATGTGCGCGAGGCCAGTGCCGGCGCCAATGCCATCGAGGCCAGCTTCGACATCATGAAGGGCTTGCGAAAGCTGGAGGAAGACTGGAACAGGAGGCAGAGCCAGCACCGGTACTTTGAGGACTACAATCATCCCATCAATTTCAACATCGGCAAGATCGAGGGCGGCGACTGGGCCTCTTCGGTGCCGGCGTGGTGTTCGTTCGACTGCCGGATTTCGATTTATCCCGGTGTCGACCCGCGCGAGGCAGCCGGGGAGATCGAGGAATGCGTGCGCAATGCCGCCCGGGACAATGCGTTCCTGTCCAACAACCCGCCGCAGGTGGAGTTCAACGGGTTCTTTGCCGAAGGCTATGTTCTGGAAGAAGGATCTGACGCAGAAGCCGCGTTGGGCCGGGCCCATGCCGCGGCTTACGGCAAGTCTTTGGAGACCTTGGTGACACCGGGTTATCTCGACGGGCGGGTGTTTGTACTTTACGGCGACATTCCGTGTCTGGTGTACGGGCCCTATTCGCAGAACATCCACGGATTTGACGAGCGTGTATCGCTGTCGTCGGTCAAAAGGGTGACCGGATCGATCGCACTATTCATTGCCGAATGGTGCGGGCTGGAGAAGATCACTGATTGAGTATCGGCGGCGGACATGTGATTTGCACCATTCAACTCATTTATCCAAGCGATTGAATTCATTCGCATTCGACGGATGAGCTCTGTTGTTTGATGGCGCCCAAAGCCTGCGCAACGCATTGCAGCAAAGTACTGTACAGTTGTGTCTAGACATATTTTTCGACTGGACCTACTGTGTCGTCACAGTGGTCACAGGGAGAGTGTGTCATGAAGTCCGAATACAGGGTTGTCGTCATTGGTGGTGGGGTCGTGGGTGCCTCGGTCTTGTATCATCTGGCCAAGATGGGCTGGAGCGATGTGGCGCTGATTGAGCGCTCCGTCCTTACCGCGGGGTCCTCGTGGCATGCCGCGGGCGGTTTCCATGCACTCAATGCGGACCCGAACATTGCAGCCCTGCAGGCCTACACCATCGATCTGCTGGGCAAGATCGAAGAGGAAAGCGGGCAGTCGGTCGGCATGCACATGACGGGTGGCCTGACGCTGGCCGGCACGCCGGATCGCTGGGAATGGCTGCAGTCGGCCTATCGCATCTTCCAGAGCCTGGGGATCGAGGATGTGAGGCTGGTCACGCCGGAAGAAGCCGGCGAGCTGTGCCCGATCATGTCCACGCATGGCATTCTTGGCGGCATGTGGGCGGACAGAGAGGGGTATATCGATACCACCGGCACGGTTCATGCTTATGCCAAGGCAGCCCGGAACAATGGTGCCACGGTGATCGAACACAACCGGGTGCTGGAGCTGAACCAGATCGCCGACGGCTGGCAGGTCGTCACGGAAAAAGGCACCATCAAGTGCGAACACGTGGTCAATGCCGCCGGTCTCTGGGCCAAGCAGGTTGGCCGCATGGCCGGTATTGAGCTACCGGTGTCGCCCTTGTCACATCATTATCTTCTGACCGAGACGATCCCGGAGATTGATGAGATGGATGGCGAGCTGCCGCTGGTGGTGGACCTGGAGGGCTTCACCTACATGCGCCAGGACCTGAACGGCATGCTGCTGGGCATCTACGAGATCAACCATGAACACTGGATGATGGATGGCGCGCCCTGGGACTACGGCATTGAACTGTTGCAGGAAGATACCGACAGGATCGCCGATGAACTGACGCTGGGGTTTGAACGTTATCCGGTGTTGCAGAATGCCGGTGTGAAAGACTGGGTCAATGGCGCATTCACGTTCTCGCCCGACGGCAATCCGCTGGTGGGCCCGGTGCGTGGCAAGCCGGGATACTGGTGTTCATGTGCGGTCATGGCGGGTTTCCTGCAGGGCGGCGGTGTCGGCAAGTCGCTGGCCGAGTGGATCATCAACGGCGAGCCTGAGGCCGACGTCTACGGCATGGACGTGGCCCGCTACGGCGACTTTGCCGGCAACAAGCAGTTCATCAGGGAAACCACTGGCCAGTTCTATACGCGGCGTTTCGTGATGACCTATCCAAATGAACAGTTACCGGCGGGCCGGCCACTGAAAATGGCTCCGGCCCACAGCGAGATGACGGCGGCAGGTTGTCGCTGGGGCGCAAGCTGGGGGTTGGAGGTGCCGTTGTATTTCGCGCCGGACAGGTTTGAGGAAACACCGTCGCTGAAACGCTCCAACGCGTTTGACATTGTCGGAGAGGAGTGCCGCGCGGTGCGCGAAAGTGTCGGGTTGCTCGACATATCCGGGTTCTCGCGCTTTGAGGTTACGGGTCCAAACGCACAGGCCTGGCTTGACCGGATGATGGCGTCCAAATTGCCGGAGCCTGGCAAAGCGAGACTTGCCCCAATGCTGTCGCCGGAAGGCAGGTTGAAGGGTGATCTTACGGTGTTCAACTGGGGCGAAGGCACCTGGTGGATCATGGGCAGCTATTACCTGCGCGAGTGGCACATGCGCTGGTTCCACATCCACATGCAGGACGGCGTGACGGTGCGCGATATCGCCGATGATGTGGTCGGCTTCTCGCTGGCCGGGCCGAAATCGAGGGATGTTATCGAAAAGTTGACCGACGGCGATGTGGGGGCATTGCCGTTCATGGGATGCGGTCACTTTGACATCGGTCTGATCCGGACGAAGGTCGGCCGGCTGTCCGTTGCCGGTGAACTGGGATATGAAATTCATTGCCACGCCGCTGAACACATCGGCCTGCGCCGCATGCTGCTTGAGGCAGGCGCGGATCATGGCATTCGCGAATATGGCTTCAACGCGCTACTGTCATTGCGTCTCGAAAAGAGTTTTGGCATCTGGTCCGCCGAGTTCACCCAGGGTTACACACCGGGTATGACCGGCATGGACCGATGGATCGACTGGCAGAAGCCGGATTTCATCGGCCGGCAGGCTGCTGAGAGTG
>JBPCVV010000002.1:0-7604 GCA_051010195.1 Anderseniella sp.
CGCTAAACGCGAAATGGTATGAGATTGGCTGGATTCGCTGGCCGGCTGGCAAGTACCTAGTCAATCACCTCGGCTCGCTTAAACAAGAACCACCGATCCGCCCGGGTACGCCTGACCCCTACAATCCAGAGTCCAAATAAGGTCAGTATCGCCTGCAGACATAACGGTGACTTTCGGGAGTAATGCGGGCTTGCAAATGTGCCTGGGACGTTTCGGGATTGACGCGTTTTGGAAATGCTGGTTTTACAGATGATCATCCGTTCAGCGAGTGTAAATCATGCCACTTCCTATCGAACCGCATCTCTTGATCGCCTTTAGCGCTGCCAGTCTGGTGCTATTGGCGGTTCCGGGCCCGACTATCGTCATGGTGGTCAGTCAGGCACTAGCCCACGGCCATCGTGTTGCTTTTGCATCAGTCATAGGGGTGGGGCTTGGTGATCTCGCAGCGGCGTCACTCTCGCTACTGGGGGTTGGCACTGTGCTCGCGGCGTCGGCAACTGCCTTTACCTTTATCAAATGGCTGGGTGCTGCTTATTTGATATGGATTGGGATTAGGATGTGGCGCTTACCAGCCACCCCTCTCACGCTCAACAAGGCGGCAACAGGCGACGCAGACCGGACCATAACAGTACTCAGAGACGCATTTCTTGTCACGCTGTTCAATCCTAAAGGGATCGTCTTCTTCATCGCATTTGTCCCGCAGTTTATAACGCCTGATCGTGCATTCGCACCGCAAGCAGCGATACTCATTATAATCTTTGTAATACTGGGGATGGTGAACGCTGCTGGTTACGCGATGCTTGCGAGTTCGGCACGAAACTGGATCAAACGGCCATCAGTACTGCGGATCGCAACAAGGGCCGGTGCAGCTTTCCTGATTTCTGCCGGTGTCGCGTCACTGTTTGTGCGACGCGCCACATAAATCTCGCTCATTGACATCCCGGCGGCTGACGTCTGCTTCTGACCCAAAGGATCGATTACATGAAGTTTCAACAACCTGGCACGGTCGTGGCTGAACTCTGGTGCCATGATTTTCAGGAAAGCCTTCGCTTCTACACAGAATCCCTCGGCTTCGCCATCGGCCAACACAAGCAAGGCAGCACTCATGCATATCTTACGCTGGGCGCCTCGCAGATTATGATCAGCAACTTCGAACAGGACGGAACTTGGGAGACGGGCCCGTTCGAGAAACCCCTCGGTCGGGGGATCAACTTCAGCTTCTTCGTCGACGACACGCAAAGCCTTTACGACGAGGTGAAGTCAAAAGGCGTGAAGCCCTTCGTCGACTTGTACACGATCTGGTACTGGCGCCCCGACTGCATGGCGAACCACAAGGAGTTCGCCGTCCTCGACCCGGATGGATACATGCTGCGCTTCTCTCAACACATCGGTAGCCGCCCGATCAGGCCAGACGACGAAGACCACATGTTTGAATAGTCGTCGGGTTCGGCGCTTGGCACTGCCGTAGCGGAACCGGACTTCGTGTCCAACACTCCATCTTTGTTCAAAGACTAAAGTGTTGCGTCCACCTGTTGAGCCCACCACCCCTTGTGGACGTTGTTGATCGGAGTACCAGCATTCCGCCTGATGCCAGACCCGTCAAATGGGCAAACCCGCCAGCCGCATTCCTTCCACCAGTCGCTGGCGATGTTCTTCAAACACAAAGGGATTGGCCACATATGCAACCCAGTGGGCAAATTCCGGAGCACCTGCCTCCGGATCGCCTTTCCAGATCGCCCCGAACTCTCGGACAAACCTCTCGACAGTACGTTCAGCGGCCTCCTGATCGCCGACCAGTGCATAGATCGCAGCGTTCCATGCAAGGCAATCGGGAACTGTATTTTGAATGAGCTCGCTGGTTTGCGAACTCTCACGCTCACGGCCCATGAAAAACAGCGTCATTCCCTTGGCATCCAGGTAGTAATCCCGATTGAAGGGGTTTACCCGCAAACCGAACTCAGCGGCCTCGAGAGCGGCGTCATAGTCGCCAAGAAATCCAAGCACATAGACACGAAGGTTCAAGACCTCAGATTCATTCGGATCAAATCGTGTGGCAAGGCCAAGGCATTCCCTGGCAAGTTCATGATCTCCCAGGCACAAATAGGTCCACGACAGCTGAGCGTAGGCCAGCCCTGATTTTCCATCGATCGCAACGGCCTTTTGAGCAAATTCGTGAGCCGAGGCCAAAGACGGATCGGGATCGATGCCGGGCTGAAAATGCGCTTGTTTGTTGCACACCCGTGCCAACCCGGCCCATGCCGGCGCGTAGGCCGGATCAAGACTTGCCGCCTTTTCAAACAAAAATCGGGCTTCGGCAAATCCGTCTGCAGTCCATTTCCACAAGCACTGCCGCGCACGCAAGCAGCAATCGTAGGCTCCAAGCATATCGACCGATCGGTATCTTGTTAACTCCACCCGAGCTCGCTCGATGTTGATCGAAAGCGCACTAACAATGTTGGCGACAATTTCATCCTGGATTTCGAATATGTCTGAGAATTGGCGATCATACCGTTCTGTCCACAGTCGGTGGCCAGTGAATGGATCGATCAATTGGGCGGTAACACGTAAAGAATCGCCGGATTTGCGAACGCTGCCATTGACCACGTACTCAACGCCAAGATCGTGGGCGATCTCAGAGTATGACGACGTTCTTTCGTTAAACACGAGCGCGGATTCGACCCCGATTACAAATAGGGACTGAAAGCGGGACATGCTCGTGATGACGTCTTCTGTAAGACCTTCACTCAAATAGGATTGATCCGGATCGCCACTCAGATTGGCGAAAGACAGAATGACGAGCGAAGGTTTCGAAGGTAGTGGCGGCGGTGCGGGCGTGGCTTGTGTCATCGAGTTGGGTTCGATGTAGGCCGAATCTGATGCCAGAATCTGCTTATACAGTCCGAGCGTCGCGGGAGATGGCTCAATCTGGAGTTCTGCCGCAAGCGTCTCGCGGCATCGATCGAACTCACGTGCCGCAAGCCCTCGCTGACTTTGCGCCGAATAGAGTCGCATAAGGGTGCGATAAGCCGATTCACGCAGTGGGTCGCGCGCGATTAGTCGTTGCGCGGCGGCAATAGCTGCATCGGTTCTTCTCTCCTTCAAGAGAATTGCAAGCAGCTGCTCCAATACGTTGACTGCCAAATTGTCGAGGCGGAAACGCTCCGCATCAAGCCATTCGTTGAATACGGGGTCTCGAACTTTCAGCCCATCAAGAAGCTGACCCTGGTAGAGTTCGTCGGCAAGACCAAGGTTGCCGGTTGAGCCTTCGGCAGCCAGACTTTCAAATTCAACCACATCGACTTCGAGGGAGTCCGCTGCAAGAGAGATGGTTTCACCCTCTACTTGCAAAATCGTCTTGTCCTTGTCGTGCATCACGCGACGCAAAGCGCTAAGCGACTGACGCAGCGAACTCCTGGCTTGGCCTTCGGCGCGATCACTCCATAGAAGCCCTGAAAGGTGGTCTCGCGATTTCGGTTTGCCTCGCGAAAGCGCAAGGTAAGCCAACAGCGCGTCGGTCTTTCTCGTCGCCGAGGAAATCACTTGCCCGCCGTCAAACCTTGCCTCGAAACCTCCCAGCATACGTATATCGAGGTTTGTCATGTGGTCCTCCGCTCTAGATAAGGATGACCGCAAACGGGAGGATAACGTACTGCGAGGAGTGATGTGAAGCTATCGGTATGCGATTTTACGCATTTTTCACGCACTTGCCTCGCTGAATTTCACATCGTCGTGGCAATCGATAGGGACAACTTTGAAGGAGATTGTCCCATGAACCAATTCAGCAACAATCGGTTTTCAGCAATACCGCCCAACGGAAAACTTTTCGCAACGCTTTTGCTGTCAGAAATGCTCAGCCCACCAGTTAGAAACCAGGGCTCAGTCGATTTTCAACCCCGCTCCGTCATCACGCGAGGTGGCAATCGACTGGACATGCAAACACACACAGACGGTGAAGTTCGAGCGCATGCAGAAAATACCAGTATAGTTAAGCCCCGTCGTGCTCACATTACGCCTTTGATCCGGGTGACAGCGTTGGTTGGACTTGCAATCACCTTTGCCGGTATCGCGTGGATTCACTAAGTCGTGCATTTTTGACAACCGCGAGCGAGCTCGGGTGGAGTCAAAAAGATCCCGATTCAACTTTGTTGGCATGGTTGTTGCTTCGCCCATAACGCACTGGATGAAACTTAACAGTTTGCATCAAAATGAAACGGGGCTGCGGCAATGAGCAACGACCAAACTGCAATGGATAAATTTGAGTTTGAAAAACAACTACCGATTGGAGAGGGAACCGAGAAATATTGGGACGAAGACGCTGCCTATGAATTCATCGAACAGCGCGTTTGGCCCGATGGTCCGGTTTGCCCCCACTGTGGTGGCATGGACCAGATAGGACGATTGCAGGGCAAGAGCACCCGGCCGCGCACCTATAAGTGCTATAATTGTCGGAAGCCGTTCACCGTTAAGGTCGGCACGATATTCCAACATAGTAAAGTGCCGATGTTCAAATGGCTGCAAGCCATAGCGCTCTGTCGCCGCTACAAACATCACGTCAATGCCAATCAGCTCTGCAAGGTCTTGGGGGTAACATTCAAAACGGCCAAGACCATGTTGACACTCATTCGAAACGAGCGCGAAGAAGCAACACAAGAGGTAAGGAGCATCTCTGAACCCTGAGTTGCTCGCCCAACCTCAACCGACTAGGGACGGCATTCACCTAACTCAAATCCCTGTTGCGTAAGCTCGGTTTGTCCCGCTCTGCCGCCGTTGATTCAAACCTCGCTGAATGTCTCTTGTTGGCGCAAAGCTGACCTCAGTCACGGTGCTTCATCACTTCCACTTATGACCCAAAGGCGACTTTGTGAGAATGTCCCACTTGCCCTGGTTTCTCTGTCGGTCCAATACTCTTGAGAAATAAGTTGGGAAGCCAGGAGCGGGCGATGAGCGTTGAGAGTCGTATCGAAAATCTGGGAATCGTGCTGCCGGACTTTGGTGACGGGACGTACTACGGCCAAACCTACGGTAAAATGAAAACACACCACATTGTCGGCAACGTGCTGTACCTCTCCGGGCACACTCCCGTCCGCAATGGCGTGGTTTTGCATCCAGGACGTATCGGGAGTGACGTCACTGTTGAACAAGGGTATAAAGCCGCTCGGCTGACCGGAATAAACATGATCGCTGGAATGAAGCATGCACTCGGCGATCTCGGGCGGGTCAAGGGAATGATTCGATGCCTCTGCTTTGTAGCTTGCGAACCGGACTTTAACGACGTGCACTTGGTCTCAAGTGGCTGCACAGATGTGATTGCTGAGGTATTCGGCGAACCCGCCGGAATAGGGGGCCGCGCCACCATCGGAATTCAATCGCTTTGCGACAAGATGTGTTTTGAGACAATGGCCGAAGTCGAGATTACTTAGGGTCAAGACACAAAGCGACCAGACGCGGGTCAGTCCGGTCCATCGGATTTCGCCATATGCGCCTGTACGGAAAAGCCGGCTGGCAGTTCGCATGCCTCGTCGATCGCAAGGTCCAGCGCGGCGTCTGCCATCCTGTGGGCGATGCCGAGCGTTATCTTGAAACCGCCGGACGCCACGATAATGCGTGGTGCATCGGGCAATGGTCCAATGACCGGATCTGGCCCCGCCGCGCGCGGGCGAGTACCGGCCCATTGCTCCACCATGGCCGCATCAGCCAGGCCTGGGCACAGGTCGGTGGCGCGCTGGACGAGTTCCTGCGACACCGCTTCATCGACATTGGCGTCGGCGAAATTCCACTGCGACGTGGAACCGACTGCCACCAGTCCGTCTTCGTGGGCGATCACATAGGTGCCGCGGCTGTAGATGATCGGCATCCCGTCGAAAGACCGGTCGGTGGGCCGCAGCAGCACCGCCTGGCCCTTGACGCCGCGGCCCAGCTCACGCTGCAGCACCGGTTGCAGCAGGCCGGAGCTTTCATGTCCCGCCGCCACGATGACCCGGCCGGGCGAAAGACGTCTGCCGTCTGCCAACACCAACTCTGCGTCACCGGAAATCCTTGCCACTGGACAGTTCTCGGCGACCACAATGTCGGGTTGAATGCTGGACGCAAGCGCCGCCAGCAGCTTGCGCGGATTGATCCGGGCGCTCAGCGTATCGAAGCTGTAGGCCTCGAACCCCGGTGTCAGCACCGGCCAGGCAGGGTCAGGTGCGCCGCGCAGTATGTCCCATGACACCGGTTGGCCGGACAGGCAGGCCGCGGGCCAGACACCTTCGGATGCGGCCTGCCACTGTTCGTGTTCCACCAGGTACGATTGCGAGTTTATCGGCATGACCCGGCCGCACCTGGCGTAGCCGCATGACAGTCCGGTTGCCGCTTCAAGATTTGCGACTTCCGTTTCCAGCGACAACAGTGCCGCAAGCTGAAACGCCTTGGTATCCGTCCACTGCACCGGCCGGTGCGGCATCAGCGCTCCCAGTATGCCGCCGCTCGCGCCCTGCCCGATCCGCCGCTTTTCCACGACAACGGCACTCATGCCCCGTTGCCTTGCCTTGAGTGCACACCAAAGGCCCACAACGCCGGCACCAATGATAACAACGTCCGGCGTTGCAGACATGCTGGTTGAATGTGCTGCCATCGCGCTGTAATGCCTTTTCGACTGCCCCGCAACCAAGACCCAAAAATGCACAAAACCACACACAATGTAAGCTGGGACGCCGGCGACGTCCCCAGATCATCCGTTTTCGATGACACCTTCTATACGAGAAGCGACGGCCAGGCTGAAACGGCCTATGTGTTCATCGACGGCAATGGCCTGCCCGAACGCTGGACCGGTAACGGGGATTTCTCGATAGCCGAACTTGGTTTCGGTACCGGGCTCAATTTCCTGGAAACCTGGCGCTGCTGGACTGCCACCCGCTCACCATCGCAACAGCTGTTGTTCACCTCTTTCGAGGCCTATCCGATCAATGTGGACGACATGGCCCGGGCATTGGCGCAGTGGCAAACCCTGGCACCACTGAGCAGAGCATTGATCTCCCGGTGGCGCGACACGACAGCACTTCCGGGCATTTGGCAGATGGATCAACAGACGAAACTTCAGGTCATTCCCGGCAGGGCAGAAGCCACACTCAAATCCTGGGACGGACAGGCTGACGCCTGGTATCTCGATGGTTTCTCCCCCGCCAGGAACCCTGACATGTGGGGCCCGGACCTGATGCAGCAGGCCCATGACCACACACGTCCGGACGGCAGCTTTGCCACCTACACGGCCGCCGGCGAGGTACGCCGGAACCTTGAAACGGCGGGATTTTCCGTCAGCAAGCGCAAGGGTTTTGCCGACAAGCGCGAAATGCTGCTGGGCCGGAAACAAGCTGCTCGCTGAAGCTCACTCGGCACAGTGGCATCCGGTGTCACCAGGTCGCCCTCGTCAAGCACCGGGCGCGGAACGCATGCAAACAGGCCTATGGTATAGGGGTGTGCCGGCTTGGCCAGAAGCAGCAAGTCATCGACAATCACCGCTCCTTATCCGGGCATTGTCCTGTAGTGTTGCCGTAACCTTGACAACGGAGCCATCAGATGACTGACGCGGCACACATCATTGCAACCCTCGGCCTCACGCCTCA
>JBPCVV010000003.1:0-13371 GCA_051010195.1 Anderseniella sp.
GAGGATGACATCTCAGATGCTGAATCGGGTTCCATGGCCGGGCAGTTTATCATGCTGCCGCTCGGGCGGGTGCCGGGTGACGGGCAATTGGCCGGATTGTCGAGGCGCGAGCAGGAGGTGCTTGCAAGTGTTACGGCAGACCCAGCACCTTTGCGCAAGGTTGCAGCAGGGTCAGGCGCACACCGCACGCTGGAGACCCTGTCGCGAAAAGGCCATGTGCAACTTGCGGGCTTCACGCCGTCTGATGCAGCCCATGTGCTTGGACTGCAGAACAACTGGTCGCGCGAGGCAGCTTTACTGGCGGCTCGGTTGCTGGTGCGCAACGTTTTGCAGAAGGCGCCGTCAGACGAACTGGTCCATTTGCTTGCTCAGAGGGTGTGGGACGAAACCGTGCGCCTAGCCGGGCGGGCGGTTCTGGAAACTGCGCTGGGCCATCACGCCATTGAACCCGGTGGCGCCGGCGGCCTGATCGACGTGGTGTGCCGGGGTGAGGCGCGGCGGTCTCTGGCGCGAGTATCGATCTCACCCGAAGTGCCGGTGGTTGCCGTCGGCGGACCGGTGAAAATCTATTATCCGGAAGTCGGTAAGCGGCTCGAGTGCGACATGGTGTTCCCGCAATCATGTGAAGTGGCGAATGCGGTGGGGGCGGCTACCGGCATGATTGCCCGCACTGTAACAATCGAGGTCAACGGCAATGGGGCAGGGGTGTTCAGGGTGCATGGCCCGCAAAGCGTCTCGCAGTTCGCAAGTGCTGCTGCCGCCATTGACGAAGCCAACCGGCTGGCACGTGAGACCGCCGGCGCGCAGGTCAATGCCATGGGTGGCGGTGAGGTCAGCTTTGCCGAGGACATCCAGAAATTCCTGCTGCCGGATGCGGTAGATGACAATGGCCTGCTGCGGGCCACGGTGAAAATCGAGGCAACGGCCCGCCCGGCGCTTTCGCGGTGAGCATTTGGGCTGTAGAAAAGGTTTCATGGATCACAAACGTCTTCTGGCATCCCTGAGCGGTGAAGAGCGCAAAAGCCTGACAGCATTATCTGACGGGCCTGCGTTGTTCAAGCTTCTTCAGCATGTAGCTGTGATCGGACTGCTGGTGTGGCTGATCCTGGCCAACGTGCCAGGCTGGCCGGTTCTGATGCTGCCGCTCGGTATCCTGCAGGTGTTCCTGTTCACCCTGTTGCACGAAACAGTGCACCGGACACCGTTCCGAAGCGTCTGGCTCAACAGGTTGGTCGGGCGTATCTGCAGCATCATTCTGATCCTGCCGGCTGACTGGTTCCGCTATTTCCACCTGGCACATCACCGGTTTACCCAGGAGCCCGACAGGGACCCGGAACTGGCGGAACCCAAGCCGAAAACCGTTGCCCAGTATGTTTTTCACGTTTCGGGTTTTGCCGTGTGGCGCGGGCAGATGTCGGCGATGTTCCGAAACGCGATACTGGTCAACGCGGACAGCTTCGTGCCGGCGCGCGGAAAGGCAAAGGTGATGCGCGAAGCGCAAGCCATGCTCATGTTGTATGCCGGCCTGCTGGCTGGATCACTGTGGACCGGGTCGGCCATGTTGCTATGGATCTGGATCGTGCCGCTGCTGGTCGGGCAACCGTTCCTGCGGCTCTACCTGCTGGCTGAACACGGACGCTGTGGCTTCGTGGCCAACATGTTTGAAAACACCCGAACCACCTTTACCAACCGCGCGGTGCACTGGCTGGCCTGGAACATGCCCTATCACGCGGAACATCATGCATATCCTGCGGTGCCGTATCACAAGCTGCCGACTTTTCATGCCAGAACGCGCGAGCATCTGCAGGTGACCGAGCACGGTTATGCACGGTTCAACATCAGGTTTGTGAACGAACTCAAGCGTTAGGCATCCACGATGAGGCGGGCGCCGATCAACCCGAGAAAACCACCCATGGCCCGGTCGATCCAGGTCTTGGCAGCGATGTAGGCGTCGCGGGACCTGCGTATGGAAAACAGCATGGCGACGATAGCGTACCAGCCGATCTCATTGCCGAACACGATAATCACCGCCGCCACGTAGACCCATAACGGCGAGTGGGCCGGCAGCAAGGCCACGAAAATGGAGCCGAAAAACACGATTACTTTCGGGTTGGCCAATTGCGTGGCAAGACCCAGCATGAAGGCGGGCCATGGCCGCGTTTGTTTCTGCCGTGACGGATCCAGGTTTACCGGATCGCCAGCGTGCCGCCACAGCATGATGGCCAGGAATAGCAGGTAGATACCACCGGCGATCTTGAAGGCCGTGTAGGCCCAGGCGGCGTGTTCAAGTACGATGGCGAGGCCGGCGATCGCTGCGGTTGCCCAGATGATCGTACCGGCGCCCAAACCAAGGACTGCAGACAGGGCAACAGGGCGCGGGTTCGACAGGGCAAGCTTGGAGATCAGCACGAATGACTGGCCCGGACTGATGACCGCCAGCAATTGTGCGGCCCACAAGGTGATCAGCGGGATCAGGAATTCCATGCTGGTGTGGTCCTCAGAGGGTCATCGTACTTCATCGCGTGACATATCCATGATCTTGCGGATGGTTGCAAGCTGCTCAGCCAGGGCCGCGATATCAATATCCGAGAGCAGGCCCGACAGGTGTGAGATGTCCTGATCCATTGCGTTGATTGCCTGATCGCGAAATTCACGGCCCTTACCGGTGATCCACACGGTCTTGCTTCTGCCGTCCTTAGGGTTGGGCTTCATGTCTACCAGATTGTGTTTTTCCAGTACCGACAGGGTGTGGGTCATGGAGGTTTTCGGCACCTGAAAAGCCCGTGAAATGTCCTGCGGTGTGCGCCCGTCCTCAACCCGTATCAGGTGATTGAGCACGGAGAAGTGCGAGACCAGCATGCCGTGAGGCAGGTGGCTTTCCAGAATGGCGCGGCTCAGCTGACTGATAATGCCGATCTCGTTGAAGAAGGTGAAATAGGTCGATCTAGGGTCATCCATGCGCGATACGGGTCTCAAGTGGCCACCGGGGTGTTTCTTGTACCTTCGGCCCAAAACCAAGTCGACCCAGCATTTGTACAGTGTGACCTGGTTTGGCGAGCACGTCATGGGCTGATTTATAGTGCACCGCCATTTCCGGGTACTCCTGGAGCGCCTGGCTGACAGGGTGCAAAGCGAGGCCGAGACGGGTGGTCATCAGATTGAGCCTGAGCCATCTCCGGCCGGCCTCGATCTGATCGGCCCGGGTGTTGCTCGCGCTGGTCAGCACGGCATAGGCAGGTGTTGCCGCCAGCATTTCGCGGTATATCTCTACACCCTTCCGGAAGCCACTGGACGACGAGTCGAGCTGATCCTGGCGGGTGAGCTGGCCTGCCAGCATCAGGGCTTCCAGCAACGGCCCTCCCAGGTCGATGCCGTCGGGATTGGCGTTTATCTCAGCCTTGCCAAAGCGCATCAGATCCACGCTTTCGCGCATGGTGTGTGGGGTCATTGCCTCAACCATCCAGGCGTCCCAGGTCAGTTTGCGCAGTGTTGCGACCGGTTCCGGCTGATCAATGATTGTGGCGAAGCCTGAAAGTTCGGCTGCCAGGTCAGCGGGGACAGGTCTGCCGTCGAACGGTTCCTTGCAGGAGCGGCGTTTCATGATTTCCGCGAACAGCGGGTCCGGTTGCGCTCCGGGCGTGAAGGTTGAAACCGCAACCGGTCCGTCTTCGCCGTCCGGGAAGATGTCATGTGTAACGTCAAATTCCTTTTGTGCTGCCGCAATGCCCATCAGTTCCAGAAAGCAACCCAGCCCGATGGTAATCTGCCGGTTGTGGGGATCGGTCATCGGCAGGTCGCGCTGTTTGTCGCGCAGCAAGATGACTTTGCCGTTCTGGGACAGATCGACAACCCACGGCTGCCGGTTGTGCGGATTTGGTGCCAGGATCGCATAAGACAAGGCAAACTTCCTTGGTTCCGTGTAGGTGCCAGCCGTGGTCCACGGTTCAAGTGCCGTGTGCGGTGTCCGTGTTGTCAGAAAACCCGCTGCCGATGCTGTTGCTGCGAAAACCGCGCCGCCGCCGATGAGGCTGATTGCCTTGCGTCGTGAGAGTGTCATGGTAATGCCTTTCGATAAAGTGCGATATCGAACTATATAATACGATATCGTACTAAATACAAGCGCCATGTTGAGGGTGGCATCGCGATACAGGTCAGGGCTACAACATGCGTGGCAAGACGTGAGGACTGAATATGCCGGGATTTGACAAAGCTGCAGCCACCTATGACCGGTCGCGCCATGCGCTGATACCGGACTATGACGATCTGTACGGTGCCGCCGTCGAGGCGCTTGAACTGGACCAGGAGCAGGGCGCCAGAGTACTGGACCTCGGCGCCGGCACTGGCGGGTTTTCGCAAGAGGTCATCAATGCCCATCCTGCCTGCCAGGTGGAACTGTCCGATTTGTCCGTGCCGATGCTGGAGCAGGCGAGGGCGCGATTTGCCGGCGATCAACGGTTTTCGTTTCGCGAACTGGATATTGTGACCGGAGAATTTGGAACCGGCTGGGACCGGATCATTTCGTCCTTCGTCATCCACCATTTGCCCCATGAAGCCAAACGCGCGGTGTTTGGCAATGTATGCGCGGCCCTGAAGCCGGGCGGCACTTTCGTCAACATCGACCAGGTTCAGGCGTGCTCGCAGGCCGTGCAGGACATTCACACGCGGTTGTGGAGGAAGGATGCGCTGGCCGCCGGAGCACTCGAGCAGGACATTGCCGACGGTATGGCACGCATGGAAGCCATGGACATCAACGCCGACCTGGATGACCAGGTCTTGTGGTTGAAGCGGGCAGGGTTTGGCCAGGTCGACGTAATTTACCGGAACTACTTCTGGGCGGTGTTCGTGGCCAGGAAAGCGCTCTGAAGCTATGCTGTCGCCGAGTTCCAGAAACTTCGTGCTGCTGATGCTGGCGCTTGGGGCGGGGATGCTCGGGTATCAGCAGTTGACGCCGGGGCCTGCGCAATACGTGCTTGCAGTCAGCTGGCAGCCGGCGTTCTGCGAGGGCCGTCCCCGCCTGCCGGAATGCCGGTCGCAATCACCGCAGAGATTTGATGCATCGCACTTCACCTTGCATGGCTTGTGGCCGCAGCCGCGCAGCAAGGCCTATTGCGGCGTGTCGGAAACCGACATTCGCAAGGACAAGAATCGGCGTTGGCGCGACCTGCCATGGGACAGGCTGGATGAGGCAAGCTGGCGCCGGCTGCAGCAGGTGATGCCGGGAACACGGTCCGGCCTGCACAAGCATGAATGGATCAAGCACGGCACCTGTTATGACGGGGTGGATCAGGAAGAGTATTTTTCCGATTCACTGTACCTGATGGACAGGCTCAACGCCTCGGAAGTTAGGACACTGTTTGCCTCACGAATTGGCCGTGAGCTTGATGGATCGGAAGTTCGAGCTGCCTTTGACAGGAGCTTTGGACCGGGGGCAGGAGACCGTGTGCGTATCGCCTGCAGGAATGACCAGGGCAGGCGATTGATTGTTGAACTGACAATCGGATTGTCCGGCACAGTTTCGTCCGACAGTAAAATGTCGGATCTTATAGCGGCGTCGGCGCCGACCGATCCGGGCTGTCCGTCAGGACTTGTCGATGCGGTTGGTCTACAGTGAGTGCGGACAGTTGCCGCCCTGCGGGCAATTTTTCCACATGCATATTGGTTCGAGATCTCAGCGACGAAACTGATGATGGCAGCGACTGACACACGGTGTTCCAGGCGTTGATTTTCAGTGCAGTGTATTCATTCGAGAATGTTCCACCAGCAATTGCAGGGCCTGACATATTCCGGGTCATGGTACTTTGGGACATCTGTCCGGTGGTGATGGCAGAACAATTGAACTGATTTCCTGAAAGCAACCGAATGCGCGAAGTATCTGGTCTTTTTGTGCTTTTGCCGGTCGGCCTTGCACTGACGACTTCGCGGCGTGACCTGGCCTTGCGGATTTAAGGATTTGAGACATAAGCTCGGCCACATTCTGCATTGTCCAGGCGGCGGCGGTGCTGCCGGATGTTGACAGGGGTGTCTGGCGCGTAATGTCACAGCGAAGATAAAGGCCGCAACCGGCAATTCGGCGGCTGCGGTTCAGTGAAACCTGCATCTTTACGTTGAATTTCCATACGTGACTTTGCAACCGAATCAATTTCTTGTGGCGATCGTTACTCCATCAAACGTTTTGGGAGAAGGTCGGCAATGGCTGATGTGAAAACGGAATACTACGAAGACAAAAAGGGTGAGTGGCGCTGGCGCAAAACGCACAAGAACGGTGAAATTATCGGTGCATCGTCAGAAGGCTATGTGAACAAGAAGGATTGCCAGTCAAATGCCAATCGCGGCTCCAAGGCCGGCGACCGCTGGGAGTTCTATAAAGACAAGAAGGGCGAGCACCGCTGGCGCTGCTTTGCCTCCAACGGCAAGCAGGTTGGCCGCGCCACCGAAGGCTACAAAGGCAAGAGATCTGCCGAGAACAACGCCATGGCCAATGGCTGGCCCGGTAAGGGCTAGGGTCAGGACCCATCTGATACAGCCATGATCTGAAATCCCGTTTCGGACCGAGATGCCCGGTGCAGCTTGTTGCGCCGGGCACATTGTCATTGGGCAATTGCGAAAATCGAGCTCATCAGTCAGCGCAAGTTCCGATCATATTGAAGCGTTTGACCGGCTTTTCGCGTTTGCTGTGGAGGCGCGGCTCGCGCCGAGGTCTGGTTGACCACAAGCGGATCGCATCGAGGTTCAGCGGGCTCGAAAAGCCGGCCTGCGGTGGACCAAATCAGCTCGTCTGCCGCGTTGCGAAGCCTGATCGATGCCCCACATCGCCGTGCGCTTCGCGCCTTGCAAATGGTCTGATTTGCCTCCATCAAACACTTCAATATGATCGGAATTTGCGCTAGAACCCGCTCAGCACTTCCACATATTCATCAAAGAGGGGTACGAGCCTGCCATGGCGCGTCAATTTATCTATCACATGCAGGGCATGTCGAAGTCCTATTCCGGCGGCAAGAAGGTGCTCGAAGATGTGCATCTGAGTTTTTATCCAGATGCCAAGATTGGTGTGCTCGGGCCGAACGGGGCGGGCAAATCCACCTTGCTGCGCATTATGGCCGGCATCGACAAGGAATTCAGCGGTGAAGCGTGGCTGGCTGAAGGTGCAACATCCGGCTACCTGCCCCAGGAACCGCAGCTCGACGACAGCAAGGATGTCATGGGCAACGTGATGGAAGGTGTGTCGGAAAAGCAGGCCATTCTTGATCGCTACAACGAATTGGCGATGAACTATTCCGATGAAACCGCGGACGAGATGACCCGCCTGCAGGACGAGATCGATGCGCAAAACCTGTGGGATCTCGACAGCCAGGTTGAACAGGCCATGGATGCGCTGCGCTGCCCGCCAGGCGATGCCGACGTGTCAAAGCTGTCCGGCGGTGAACGACGCCGGGTCGCGCTGACGCAACTGTTGCTGCGCAAGCCGGATCTTTTGCTGCTCGATGAACCGACCAACCACCTGGATGCTGAAAGCGTTAACTGGCTGGAACATCACCTGCGCGAGTATCCGGGCGCCATCCTGATCATCACCCATGACCGTTACTTCCTCGACAATGTGACCGGCTGGATACTGGAACTCGACCGCGGACGCGGTATCCCTTACGAAGGCAATTACTCGGCCTATCTCGGACAAAAAGCCAAGCGGTTTGCTCAGGAGAGCCGTGAAGATGCAGCCCGCCAGAAGGCGCTGACGGCTGAACAGGAGTGGATTGCCGCGTCGCCGAAGGCCCGCCAGGCCAAGTCCAAAGCGCGTATCAAGGCCTATGATGAACTGGTTAAGGCCAACGACAACCGGCTCAAGTCGACATCTGCCCAGATCGTTATCCCGCCGGGTGAACGGCTCGGCGATGTGGTCATTGATGTGGAAGGCCTCAAAAAGGGTTATGGAGACCGCTTGCTGATCGACGGCCTGGATTTCCGCCTGCCGCCGGGCGGTATTGTCGGTATCATCGGGGCCAATGGTGCGGGCAAGACGACACTGTTCCGCATGATCACCGGTCAGGAGCAACCCGACGACGGCTCTATCCGGATTGGCGACACCGTGCAGCTTGGCTATGTCGATCAGAGCCGCGACACGCTTGATGCCAACAAAACCGTTTGGGAGGAAATCTCCGAAGGCAATGACATCTTCTATCTTGGCAAACGTGAACAGAACTCGCGTGCCTACTGTTCGGCATTCAACTTCAAGGGCGGTGACCAGCAGCAGAAGGTCGGCTCGCTGTCCGGCGGACAGCGCAACAGGGTGCATCTGGCCAAGATGCTGAAGAAGGGTTCAAACGTCCTGCTGCTTGACGAACCGACCAACGACCTGGACACCGAAACCCTGGCCGCGCTTGAAGAGGCGCTGGAAAGTTATGCCGGTTGTGCCGTTGTGATTTCACATGACCGGATGTTCCTTGACCGGCTGGCCACACACATACTGGCGTTTGAAGGCAACAGCCACGTGGAATGGTTCGAAGGCAATTTCGCCGACTATGAAGAAGACAAGAAGCGCAGGCTGGGTGAAGACGCGGTCATGCCGAAGCGTATCAAGTACAAGCAGTTCTCACGGTGAGCGAAGACGGCCCCAGCGCCGATGTGATTGTCATTGGTGCTGGGCTGTCTGGCCTGGTTGCGACAACGCTATTGGTGGACCAGGGCTGTTCGGTCCTGCTGCTGGAGGCGTCGGACCGGGTGGGAGGCCGCATCCGGTCACTGCGTGATGCGGAAACCGGCGATGTGCTGGGTGACCTTGGACCGACCTGGGTATGGCCGCCTTACCAGCCTGTTGCAGTAGAGTGGCTGCAGCGGTTGGGGCTCGGTACTTTTCCTCAGTTCGAGGCGGGAAATGCAGTATTTGACCATGGTCCTTCTCACCCTGTGCAGGTCCAGACCGTGCCTGGTCAGCATGGTATCGCCCGGATTTCGGGTGGTCCGGTCGCACTGATCGATGCACTGGCGGCAAAGCTGCCTGCCGGCGTTCTGCAGACAGGTTCCGGGGTAACGACGGTTAGTGCTACCGGAAAGGGTGTTGCGGTCTCGGCTTCTGGCAACATCTACAGTTCAGACCGGTTGATTGTCGCTGCGCCGTTGCGGGTAGCGGAGAGTTCCATCGCCTGGTCGCCGGCGCTGCGTGATGATCTTGTCGGAGCCATGCAGCAAACACCCACATGGATGTCGGTGCACGCCAAGGCGCTGGTCGTGTATCCGTCAGCCTTCTGGCGTGATGCCGGGCTTTCGGGCCGCATCGCCAGCCGGGCAGGACCGCTGGTCGAAGCCCACGATGTCAGCGGTGAGGCCGGAACTCCCGCTGCCGTGTTCGGGTTTGTCGGGTGGCCGCATGAAATGCGGCTGGCAAACAGAGATGGGCTGGAGACCGAAATTCTTGCGCAGCTTGTACGCTGTTTTGGAGAAGCTGCTGCGCGTCCGACGCACATTCATGTGGAAGACTGGGCTGCCAACAAGTTCGTCTGCTCACCGCGCGACCGTGCTGAACCAATGAGCCATCCTGACACCGGACCTGCTGTCTTGCGGCAAGCTCACATGAATGGGCGGATGGTTTTCGCTGTTGCCGAGACCTCCGAAATAAGCCCGGGTCTGATTGAAGGGGCGCTGGTTTCTGGCATGCGGGCGGCCGGACAGGTGTCCAACAATCAGGCTTGATGCGAGTTACGCGGCATCAGAGACCGGGGTCTCCAGATCAACACAGGCAAACGCCACTTCCCGCAACAGATCATCCCACGGACCCGGTGTAATCACGAGAGCGTCGACCTGGGCCGTCAGCGTGTGGTCCAGTGAGGCAGGGCGATCGGAAATCCCGATAATCGTCATCTGACGTTTCCTCGTTTCGGCAAGGAACCGGTCCACTTCTTCCGACACATCGCGGTTCTGATCCAGATTGGCGATGACCGGGCCGGTGTGACCCTTGTGCACGCGGTTCAGCGCCTGGCTGTAGTTGGCCACGTGGCAGATCTTGTAGCCACGTTGTTCCAGCCGCGACTTCATCTCGTAGGCAACGCTGGAGTTGTTATTGACAACCATGATGTTGGCTGCACGGCGTTTCACAGCCTGTTCCGTTTGCCGGCGGGCCGGATTGTCGGCCATGTGAGGCTGTTCGACGACTGGCAGAGATAGCTTTACGATAAATGTCGTGCCTTCACCCAGTTTACTGCTGACCTCAATGCTGCCCTGCATCAGTTCTGCGATCTCGCGGCAAATGGCAAGTCCAAGACCGGTGCCCTGAACCTGTACGTGAGATGGTTGGCTGGCTTGCGAAAAGCGATCGAAGATCTCGGTAATGTTGTCGTTGCTGATGCCAATGCCTGTGTCGGCAATTTCGATACAGATGTCCGCGTGGCCATCTTTCGTCGCGTTGGCTGCCGCGCTTGCATTCAACACTACACCGCCCTGGTCGGTGAATTTTATCGCGTTAGAAACAAGATTGGTCAGCAACTGGCGCAAGCGCATCGGGTCGACTGTCACGAGTTCTGGCAAGCTGTCGTCCAGTGCGCATACCAGATCGATCCCTTTCTCACTGGCGCGGATACTGAACAGGTCGATGGCTTCGGAAACGGATTGTTTCAGGTCACAGGTTTCCGGTCGCATTGTCAGCTTGCCGGCATCAATTTTGGACAGGTCAAGTGAGTCATTGAGAATTTCCAGCAATGCATTGCCGGACGTACATATCATCTGGGCATAACCGCGCTTCGTTTCGTCATTGAGGCTGTTTGCCAACAACGTCGCCATGCCGATGATACCGTTCAACGGTGTGCGGATTTCATGGCTCATTGTGGCCAGAAAATTGCTCTTGGCGTCGTTGTGGGCTTCAGCTTCAGTTGCTATCCGCTCAGCCGCCACGCGCGCTCGCTGGGCTCGTTTTTGCGCCTTGAACCTGGATTGCATTTCACGCTTTACGTGCAGGTCGTGGAACAGGCTGTTGAACACGATCGCGAGGGCCAATCCGCACAGCAGAGCAACCAGGGTAATGCGCAGGAATATCTCGTGCGACCGTTCCAGCAGGGTGCGGGTATGGTAGACCTTGAGCGAATACTGGCCGTGTTCCGCGACAGCCAGTTCAGCCTCGGGCGGTGATTGTGCGCAGGAGGCCCCGGACTTGCCACTCACCAGTGTTTTGCCATCCGGAAGTGAAAGCACGGCGCATTCGACTTCCGGGCGCACGGTGATGGAGTCCAGCAATCCAAGACGTACTGTTTCGAATTGTTTGTTTGAACCGGGAATGACCGAGATCGTGTTGACCAGTTGTTGCGATGCACGGGTGATCTCGGCCTGCTGATCCGCCCCTTTGCGGCTGACGTGCTGGCTTTCGATCCAGTTGAGCAAGGTGGCGATCAGGACGACGGCCACCGGCACAAGCAGGTATAGCGCGCGGCTGGTTCGCCTGCTCACTTTCGTTTTTCTGTTGTGGCGTCGGTCTGACAAGATCGTATCCACACCTGGAACACCCTCTGCCAGGGGCAACAAAGCCTCTTCAGAAGATACTCCCGGCTCCAAATTTGGAGCAATTGCCAGCATTCAAGAGAATGTTTGCTGCTCCGTGTCCGCATTTGAACTCAAAACTGAGTTGTCGATCGGAGGCTAGCGGATAAAACTTGGCAGGCATTTAGCGCGGGAATCGGGATTTTCATGATTGGGTCAAGGGACACTTAACCATCACTGCCGCTCCGCCCAAAGGGCCAGCCCGACCACTGCCAGCATGGTGACAGCCATGGTGATGTTGATCAGCCGCTGAACGGCGTCGGGCAGGTTGAGCCGCTTCAGATAGACGCCAACACCGAGCCAGAGGAAATGAATAGGAATCCAAAAGGCATTCAGAATCCCAATTTTTACAGCTACTTCAAGTGCATAGCTGGTCGGCAGGAAAGCGAAACCCGTGAACAGGGCGGTATTGACAGCATAGGCCTTGGGATTGATGAACTGGAGTGTGAAGCCGTTCCAGAATCCCGGTGCTTTTTCAGGGGCAATCAGCGCGACCCTGCTGCCGGAGAATGCGATTTTTCCGGCCAGATATGTCAGATATGCGATTGAAGCGAACAACAGGATCAGGCGTAAATAGGGAATCGAAAACAGCACGGCTGCCAGACCGGTTGCGACAGCCATTCCAACGGCGAAATTGCCCGCGCACAGCCCCCAGAGATAGGAAAACCCGGCCTTGAAACCGAAGCCGGACCCAACGCCGGCGACACTCAACACGCCCGGGCCAGGAGTTATCAGCAAGAACAAGCAGGCAAGTGCAAATTCAATCATGCCCTAGTCACAACTTTCGTCACCGCAAAGCGCTTTCCAGGATTTTCGTGATTTGTGCTTGTCATACCAGATGCCGATGGCTGGGAGGTCGCGCAACAGGTGAGTATGACCGGTCCGCATGCACAAATTGTGCACTGCCGGCAGCAGCCACATGTCCGCCAGGGTAAACCCCCGTCCGACCAGCCAGGTCCGGCTGCCCATGCATTCGTTCAACACCTTGAGGCAGGACAGGGTGTCGTCACACTGTACCGCCGTAGCGGCAGACCCGGCATCCAACAGCTTGCCCAGGCGCGAATGAATGACGCTGATCCACTGTTCCACTTCCGCAGACCGAATGGGATCGGCGGGTACCAGCGCCCGGCCGTTGAAGCGATGGTCGATGTAATGGGTGATACCGCGTACTTCGAAAAGCCGGACCTTGCCGTGACGCAATGCCGGCAAACAGCCGAACCGGTTTTCCTTCATGGCCTGCAGGGACCCGTGGTCAATATCTCGGAACCGATACAGGATGCCCTTTTCCATGCACGCCATCCTGCAGATACGTACACCTGCATCACGTGCCGGGCCGATAATTTCCAACTCTGCCATTGCCACCACTCCGCCGTGCTTCGCTATTGCACAAAGCACACTGAGACACAACCGATGTGAACCGGGTGTCAGTCGCCGGAGGGGTGATCAATTGAGGGCAAATACGGCTTGAGGTCGACCAAGGGTGTCTGATCCAGCGCATCCGTGGCATCAATGCCGATAATGCCTGCTTCAATATCAACGGATGTGATTTTAACCAGGGCCATGGCAACCGGGTTCGGCCGAACCGGTGAACGCAGCGAAAAAACGCCCGTGGGGGTTTCACGATGTCGTGGCTTCTGCACCACGATATCGCGCCGGGCCTTGTGCATCCAGTACAGCATGTGCAGGTAGTCGCCGACAGCAAGGCCGGTCAGCCCGGGCCGCCAGGGCGCCTGTATTTCCAGGTGACACTTGCCGGCAGTTTTTTCGCGAGCCTGACGCATGTTCTTCGGACATTCGGAGCGCTCGCTCCAGGGCGACCTGATACGACCGATGAACACCACGTGCGCATCACCGGTT
>JBPCVV010000004.1:0-10441 GCA_051010195.1 Anderseniella sp.
GCGATCACCGTTTGCCGCGTGACTCCTATAGCGTCTCCCAGTGCTGCCTGTGTCATCGCACCGTGTTGCTCGCGCAGTTCGCGAACGCGGTTGGTAATAGGTGGATTGCGACCCATCGTCTACAACGATGTTCGGTAGAACAGTATCTGGAACAGATACTCCGCAACCTGACCCACCATCAAGCTTGCGAACACGGTATAGAACAACAGATCACCACTTTGGCTGAAAAGGTAAATTCCAAGCGACAGAACTACTCCGAACCCAAAAAGGTACGAAGAAAAGTGCCCGGCGCGAACAATGATTTGTCGCTCTCGCTCGTCAACCGGCGCGTTGGCCTCTTTAGGCGCCAACGCCGCGATAGTAATATGACCGACCACGGCGATCACGACCAGACAGGCGCTGTAGGTCAGAATTTGCGGCAACGCAGGCGAAATTAATTGGCCGTATTCAGTCCAGCCGGACACGACAGCGCGAAAGTAAAACAGGCCGCCAATCAACAGTGCCGCCGACATGATCCAGGCCGTCTTTTCACGAAAAGGCATCGATATCTCCAATGTCAAAAATTCTTTACATAGGAGAATATGGACGATCTCAACCAATGTCAAATTTTTTTTACACCAGTGCCGTCAAGTCGCTAAGGTGACAGCCGAGGGCCTCGCTTCCATGCCAGCATGTTGCTCGACAATCTAAACCCCATAGCAGCAGGAATTATTAGTGAGCGACATCGATACGTTTCGAACTCAGACTCGTGCATGGCTGGCGGAAAATTGCCCGCAGTCCATGCGCTCCCCCTATGCCACTGACGAAGATCTTGTCTGGGGTGGCCGGAATGCCAAGTTCGTCTCAGAAGATCAGAAGCTCTGGCTGGATCGCATGGCTTCTCGTGGTTGGACTGCGCCGACCTGGCCTGCCGAATATGGCGGTGGTGGGCTGGATCGCGAACATGCGAAGATCCTCGCAGAGGAGATGGCCCGCATTCATGCCCGACCGGCTCTTGAGAGTTTTGGCATATCGATGCTCGGCCCCGCCCTGCTGAAGTTTGGTAGCGAGGAACTGAAACAACAGCACTTGCCGCCGATCGTGAGAGGAGAAATTCGTTGGGCACAAGGCTACAGCGAGCCTAATGCCGGGTCCGACCTCGCCAGCCTGCAAACCCGGGCGACCGATGAAGGTGACCATTACGTGTTGAACGGCTCCAAGATTTGGACTTCTTACGGCGACAAGGGTGACTGGATGTTCTGCCTAGTCCGCACAGATGTAGATGCGCCCAAACACGACGGTATCAGTTTCGTGTTACTCGACATGACAACGCCGGGGGTCACCACCAAGCCAATCCGGCTAATAAGTGGCAGCTCCCCTTTTACCGAAACCTTTTTCGAGAACGCGCGAGTCGAGAAAAACCAGGCCGTTGGTGAGGTAAACAAGGGTTGGACGGTTGCCAAGTACTTGCTGACCCACGAACGGGAAATGATCGGCGAGTCCGGCGTTGCGAGCGCCGGCACGGAAACGTTATCGGAAATAGCGATCAGTCAGCTCGGCAAGTCGAACGGCAAGTTACGCGATTCGGTGCTCAGATCCAGTGTCGCCAAATTCGAGATCGACGAGGCATGTCTTGCTTTGACAATCAATCGCGCTCAGGACGAAACCAAAGCGGGCGTTAGCCTCGGCGCCGTATCGTCAATGTTCAAGTACTACGGCACCGAACTCAACATGCGTCGCTATGAATTGCTTATGGACCTGCACGGCACCGAAGCACTCGCCTGGGAGAGCGAGGATGATGGATTACTACCCAAGTCCTGGCTACGCACGAAAGGCAATTCGATCGAGGGTGGTACTTCGGAGATTCAACTCAACATCATCGCAAAACGTATCCTGAACCTGCCGAGCTAGGGAAAAACTATGGCACTCATACTCAATGAAGAACAGCGCATGCTTGAAGACGCCGCTCGCGACTTCCTGCAATCCAGGGCACCTGTCAGCCACCTGCGTGAACTGCGCGATGGCGATGAATGTCACGGCTATTCGAAGAAACTGTGGCAAGACCTCGCCGATATGGGCTGGCCGGCCACACTCGTGCCTGAGGAACATGGCGGCATTGGCTACGGCTACACAGGCATCGGTATTATCCTGCAACAGTGCGGACGAACGCTGACGCCCAGCCCGTTGCTCAGCAGCGCGTTAATCGGTGTCACGGCCCTATTGAAAGGCGGATCTGATTCACAACGCGAAACAATGCTTCCGGCAATCGCCGCTGGTGAGCAGATAATGGCTCTTGCCGTCGACGATTCGGCGCACCACAACCCTGACAATTGCCAGGCAGTCGCCGAGATGGAGAACGGTCAGTACCTGCTGTCCGGCAGAAAGGTAGCGGTCATAGATGGCCATATCGCCGATACATTGATCGTCAGCGCAAGAACTGACGATGGCGGCACAACCTCGCTGTTTCTCGTTGCGGCTGACGCCGAAGGCGTGACGGTTACAAACACCGCGGCGCTGGATACACACCGCCTCGCGAACATCCAGTTTGATAAGGTGCAACTGGAAGATTCTGCCCTGTTGGGGGAATTGAATAACGGTGGCGCCTTGCTGGATACCATACTCGACGCTGCTCGTATCGGTCAGAGTGCGGAATTGCTCGGTATCGCGGAAGAAGCATTTGAGCGAACCATTGACTACCTGCAACAGCGTAAACAGTTCGGTGTCCTGATCGGCAGCTTCCAGGCACTGCAACATCGTGCCGCAGAGATGTTCACAGAGATCGAACTTTGCAAGTCAGCAGTGCTCAACGCACTGCAGGCACTCGACGAAGGCAGGGGCAATGTTGGTGAAATCGCCAGCATGACCAAGGCGAAACTTTGCGAAACGGCGCACCGGGTTACGACTGAAGCCGTGCAGATGCACGGCGGCATCGGCATGACGGATGAATTCGACATCGGCTTTTTTCTCAAACGCAGCCAGATCCTCGAAGCGCTGCTCGGTGACTATAGTTATCACGTTGACCGTTTCGCACGACTACGCGGATACTGATACGAAGTTAGGCATTTGGCTCACATGAAGGCATTAGAGAAATGATTAGATTAGATGGCCAGGTGGCGATCGTCACCGGCGCTGGACAAGGAATTGGTCGTTGCCACGCTTTGGCCCTGGCCGAACGCGGCGCGAAAGTCGTTGTCAACGATTTGGGCGGCGCCGCAGGCGATTCTGAGAACGCGGACGCCGTGGTTGAAGAAATTCGAGCCGCTGGTGGCGAAGCAATAGCAAACGGCGCCAATGTCGCTAACGTCGATCAGGTGAATGACATGGTTGCCAAGACCATGGATACGTGGGGACGAATCGACATCCTCATCAACAACGCCGGTATTCTGCGTGACAAGACATTCGCAAAAATGCCGCTGGATGATTTTCGCCTGGTGATCGAAGTGCATTTGCTCGGCTCTGTACATTGCACTCAGGCTGTGTGGAACATCATGCGTGAACAAGACTACGGTCGCATTGTCTTTACAGCGTCCAGCTCAGGCTTGTACGGCAATTTCGGCCAATCAAACTATGGCGCCGCAAAAATGGCTGTCGTTGGCCTAATGAACACGCTGCATCTCGAAGGTGAAAGAAATAATATCCGCATCAACTGCCTGGCACCGACGGCCGGGACCGCAATGACAGAAGGATTACTGCCGGAGCCGGTGTTTAAGTTGCTGGCGCCGGAGTCCGTTAGCCCTGCCATTGTCTTTCTGTCGGGCCCAGACGCACCGAGTCGAAAGGTTCTTTGCGCCGGTGGTGGCAGCGTTGCAGTTTTCAAAGGATTCGAAACCGCCGGTTTGAGTTTGCTGCCCGATGACCTGACGCCCGAGGGAATCGCCGAGGTTTGGGACCAGATTAATGATGAGCAAGGTATGCGTGAATTGCAGGCCGGTTTCGAACAGCCCGCCAAAATCGCCAAGCAGGCAGCCGAAAAACTCGGTCTCGATCTGGACGGCTAACCGCTAAGGAAGAAAATTAATGAGAGAAGCAGTAATCGTTTCAACCGCACGTACCCCGATTGGCAAAGCCTACCGTGGTGCCTTCAACAATACTGAGGCGCCAACGCTAGGCGGCCACGCTGTCCGTCATGCGGTCGAACGCGCGGGCCTCGATTCGTCCGAAGTGGACGACGTCATCATGGGCTGTGCTCTGCAACAAGGCACGCAGGGAGGCAACGTAGCTCGTCAGATCGCACTGGCGGCCGGCCTGGACGTTACGACAGCCGGCATGACGGTCGATCGACAATGTTCGTCAGGCATGATGGCCATCGCACTGGCAGCGAAGACCGTGGTCTGTGACAACGTCGACGTGATGGTCGGCGGCGGGCTTGAGTCCATCAGCCTGGTTCAGAACGAGAACTTGAATACCTATCGCGCCAAAGATCCACGCTTGCTGGCGATGCATGCCGATGTACTCATGCCGATGATCGACACCGCTGAGATTGTTGCGAAGCGCTACAACATCAGCCGCGAGGCACAGGATGAGTATGCGGTTGAGAGTCAGCGACGCACGGCTGCCGGACAGGAAGCAGGTAAGTTCGACGACGAAATTGTGCCCTTGCCATCGACAAAAGGCGTGATGGACAGGGAAACCAAAGAAATCTCGTTTGAAGATGTCGTCCTTGGTAAAGATGAAGGCAACCGGCCCTCGACCGAACTGGAAGGTCTTGCCGGACTCCGTACCGTGCGTGACGACGGTGTGATTACTGCTGGAAATGCCAGCCAGCTATCCGATGGTGCGTCCGCAGCGGTGGTTATGGAAGCGTCAGTTGCGGAGAAACGCGGACTCCAACCGCTTGGCATTTATCGAGGCACTGCGGTTGCAGGCTGCGAGCCGGATGAAATGGGCATTGGCCCGATTTTCGCGGTTCCGAAACTGCTGCAACGCAATGGCTTGACCATGGACGATATCGATCTTTGGGAGCTCAACGAAGCATTTGCGGTCCAAGTTCTATACTGCCGCGACAAGCTCGGTATTCCGAGCGAGAAATTGAACGTCAACGGTGGTGCTATCTCGATCGGACACCCGTACGGCATGTCGGGCGCTCGCATGGTTGGTCATGCGCTCATCGAAGGCAAACGTCGCGGTGCGAAGTACGTTGTATGCACGATGTGCGTAGGTGGTGGGCAGGGTGCAGCATCACTATTTGAAATCGTTTAGTTAGCTGGAAGGACTGCAATGCCAATAAAACTGATTACTACTCTCGTGCTCCTCTCACTGGTCGATCTGGCGCGCGCGGAGCCGCTCCGAATTTTGTTAACCAATGACGACGGCTTTGACTCACCCGGCATCACGGCAATGCAAAAAGCGCTTGTAGCCGCTGGTCACGATGTCATATTGGTCGCCCCTCTTAACAATCAAAGCGGCAGCGGCATGCGTGTCAGCACGACAGGGGTACTGGACTACCAGGAACAGTCGGCGGGAATCTGGTCGGTTGATGGTTCACCGGCCGATGCGGTGCTGGTTGGACTGTTACACGTAATGAAGGACGACTTGCCCGATGTCGTTGTTTCCGGCGCCAACTTCGGGCCGAACCTTGGCTACGCTTACAGCTCGGGAACACTCGGCGCAGCTACCATGGCTATGTATGTCGGTGTCCCCGCCATAGCACTATCGGTTGGCGTCAATCCTGCCGAGTACGCCGAACAACCCTACCCCTTCCCAAGTACATTCGCAGCTTTTGACGGCGCGGCGGATCTCGCAGTCGATCTTTTGGCGGATCTGCAAGCGGCCAGCGAAGCCGGCAGCGCGCTGCTTCCGGATAAGACAGTGCTCAACATAAATTACCCGCCGTTGTCCGTCGACGACGTCCAGGGTATTCGCATTGCACCCGCCACCTGGGATGCCGGCGTTCGAATTGCCTACGCGGAAAACGATGATGATGAATCTGGGCAGCTGCACGTGCAATTGAAGATTGTGGAAGCCGGCAACGAAAGCGACTCTGACGCCGATTGGCAATGGCTTGCACGCGGCTACATCACTGTTACCGTTCTTGACGCCGATTCGGACGCAGGATCGGTTGCGCGTGGAGACCTTGCCGGACGCCTGTCGCTCATCGACTAACAACAGTTGGTCTCCAGACCTGCATTGATCGGCCGCTAACTACTGACCGTTTGCTTTTGACCCAAAGCAGCCGGTCATTTTCTAAGAGACACTGAGATAAAGTGCCAGTGACGACATTGGCTAGATTACGAAACTGTAGTGATTGCGAACACCAATCTATGGTTCGTCGCGGAGTTTACGGCGCAGGATTTTGCCAACGTTTGACTTGGGTAACTGGTCACGAAATTCCACGAACTTCGGTACTTTGTATGCGGTAAGTTCGTCGCGGCAGAAACTACGAAGATCATCAGAGGTCAGTTGGTCATTCTCCGTAACGACGAACAGCTTTACTGCTTCTCCGGTTTTATCATCCGGCACTCCCACCACGGCGCATTCGAGCACGTCGGGATGTGTGAACACAACGTTCTCAATTTCATTCGGGTAAACATTGAAGCCGGAGACCAGCACCATGTCTTTTAGTCTATCGACAATTCGAATCTTTCCGTCCGCTTCGATAATCGCGATATCACCAGTTTGAAACCAGCCGTCGGTATCCAGCACCTCCGCCGTCGCCTCCTCTCTCTGCCAGTAGCCCTGCATAACCTGCGGTCCGCGGATCAAGAGCTCGCCCTCCTCTCCACTCGGCAGCTCATCGCCAGCTTCGTCGACAACTTTCATTTCGGTGCCTATCATCGGTGGTCCGATCGTACCCAGGCGACGTTCGCTCAAAGTATTCACCGTTGCCATCGCGACAGTCTCGGAAAGCCCGTACCCCTCGTAGATCTGCGATCCGGTGCGGCGTTGCCACTCCTCTGCAATCTCCGGCACCGTCGCGGCGCCGCCGGCAATCGTCCATTTCAGATGGCTAAAGTCGACAGACTCGAACTCCGGGTGATGCAGCATGGCTGTGAACAGGGTGTTTACGCCCGCAAATGACGAAAACGGATGCTGCTTCATCGTCGCAAGCAACGCATCGATGTCGCGGGGGTTAGGGATCAAAACGGATAGTCCTCCGTTCAGGTACTCCGCGATCAGGGTGACTGCAAATCCGTAAATATGGTACAGCGGCATCGGCGCAATCCCGATTTCGCGATTGCTCATGTCGGCGCCGAAGGACAGTGGCGACATTAATGCCGCCGATAAAACGTTGCCATGCGACAGTATGGCACCCTTCGGCGCACCGGTGGTACCGCCGGTGTACTGCAACAGCGCGATGCTGTCGAGCGTCACATCAATCTTCGGCAATTCACGCGTGCTTCCAGCGGCTAGTACATCCATCAAAGAGATCACATCTGGCAGCGCCGACTCACCAAGCGGTTGCGGATTAATCAGGTCGACTGGGTTGGTTGCGATAACCGCCTTCACTCCGGTTTCCGGGACCACCTCTTCCATCAATCCCAAATTGCTGTCGAGGACAACGGCCGCTTTCGCTCCGGAATCATTGAACTGGTAGATCAGTTCCCGTTTCGTATAAAGAGGGTTTGTGTTGACCACGGTGAGGCCAGCACGCAGAGCCCCCCAGGCGACAATCGGATACTGCGAAAGGTTTGGCAATTGAATTGCAATTCGATCGCCGGGGACCAGGTCGTATTCGGTCAACAGGTTCGCTGCGAAGTTGCGGCTTTGCTTTTCAACCTCGGCGAAGCTGATACCTTTGCCCAGGCAATGATAAACCTCAGCATCCCCATGACGGCGGGCTGCGTCCTCAAATGCGGCGATCAAACACGCTGTCTCTTCCCGCTGCAATAGCCTGAGTTTTTCTAAAATGTAAGCTTCTGTTTTTGTTGACATATGAATCACGCTGCCAGGAGATTCTGCTGCCCCGTATCATGCGACAATCGCACCAGATATTCTGTCGCGTGTGTGACAAATCGTAATGACTTGCTCGCGCCTGCATTTGAGTTCACCATCTAAGCTGCTCTGACCACCCGAATGCGCCGATGATCGCCGATTTGAAAGACCACGATATCGTTGAAGTGATTTCGCGCTCGCCGTGGTTCAACGAGTTGCCGACCGAAGCGCATCAACGGCTCGCTGAGTCTGCTCGAGTTCGGTCCTATCGAAAAGGCAGTTATCTGTATACCACCGGTGAGATACAAGGCGACGTTTTTTGCATCATATCCGGGCGCGTGCGTCTGTTTCTGACCAGCGCGATTGGCCAGGAATACGCTGTTAATGACCTGGAACCTGAGGCCTGGGTGGGCGAACAATTCCTGGTCGGTGAAGTACCGACCGCGCTGGATGCGCAACTGGTCGAAGACTCGACTATCCTGGTCGTTCCTCGCAGTTCGATGCTGCAAGTCGCTGACCAGTATCCGCTGACGTATCGGATGTTGTTCGCCCAGACGATGGAGCGTTCGCGTGGCTTGTTTATTCTGTTGCAGGGGATGGCCTTCTACCCACTGCGGACACGATTGGCTGGTCGCCTCTTGCACCTGCTTGAAGAACATGGCCAGAAGACCGACGCCGGGCTGCTGCTTGACGTCTCCCTGAGCCAGAATGACCTGGCGCAGCTTAGCCTGGGTTCCCGGCAACGTATCAACAAGATTCTGAGCGAATGGCGCGAACGCGGGATCATTGAGCTGCAGGGCAGTCACTACTTGATTCGCGACCTTGAGTCACTCTCAGCCGAAATGGCACTTAGGGACAGCGACGAGTAATCGGTCGTCGCGCAGGTGACAACCTGACGATTATAACCTGTGTAGTGTCCGCTGGGATAAGTGGTTTTCCCAATAACGACAGGGGCGGGATGAAACGATGCGGACTTCACTCAAGCTAGGCTATGGCGTTGGCCAGATCGGCACCGGTGTTAAAAACACCGCGTTCAGCATTTTCTTATTCTTCTACTACAACCAGGTCCTCGGGGTGCCAGGCAGCCTTGCAGGCATGGCCTCGTTGCTCGCACTCATTCTCGACGCCATAACGGACCCAATGGTGGGCCAGATGTCAGATCGATTTAAGTCACGCTGGGGTCGCCGGCATGGCTTCATGCTGTTCGGCGCAGTGCCATTCGGCGTCGCTCTGTATCTGTTGTTCTCACCGCCAGCCGACTTGGGTACGGGCGGATTATTCTGGTGGTTGCTTGGTTTTGCTGTCCTGGTACGCACACTGCTGACGTTCTTCTATGTGCCGCATCTGTCACTCGGCGCCGAGATGGTTCGCGACTACCACGACCGAACCAGTCTGATCGGCTATCGCACATTCTTCCAGATGGGTGGCGGCTTGTTCGTAACGATGGTTGGCCTGATCGTCTTTTTCCCACCGAGCGAGGCGTTCCCAAACGGGATGCTTAATGCTGCAAGCTATCCTTCGTTCGGTTTATTCGCCGGCGCGCTTGGCACAATCGCAATGCTATGGTCGGTATTGGCGACTCGTTCTACTATTCCGGACCTGTCTGACCCTATTCCAGACCCAAATGCAGGAAACCCGATTCTCGGCTTCATCACCGTCTTCAAGACGCTAAAGCAATTTGCGTTTCGCAAGCTCTTCATGACGATGCTGGTCTTTACCACGATCGTCGGGGTAACCCAGACGCTCATTATTTACACCGGCACCTACCTGTTCGGCTTTTCTCCGGAGCAGCTGGCCATTGCTGCAGCATCGCCTATCATCGGGATATTGCTCGGCCCGTGGGCGGTGAAACGACTGTCCCGTACCCTGGACAAGAAGAAGTCGATGATGACCTGCATGTTCTGGGGCTCTGTTTTCGGCTTCGCACCGCCGATCGCATTTCTGTTTGGCGTGCTTGAGCCGATGGCCGTCGAAAGCCGCCTGCTGTTTGTCTTTATCATGAACGGAATCTCGCAGATCTTCTTTATAGGTCTGTACATCATCATCGATTCGATGCTGAGCGACACCATTGACCAACACGAAATGGAAACCGGACGTCGCGAGGAAGGTCTCTACTTTTCCGCCAGCTCTTTCGCACAGAAAGCCAGCTTCGGACTCGGTGCGTTGATTGCCGGTATCGCGCTCGATGTCATCAAGTTTCCGAAAGGTGCAGCGGTTGATGCCGTACCCACGGAGATATTAACGAAGTTCGCCTGGTTCGCCGGGCCGATTACGATGATAGTGCTGCTCGCCAGCATTCTGTTGATTCGCCAGTACCCGATCGACGAGCAAGAGCATGCGAAGATTACTCGCGCTATCGCGGAAATGAAGGCTTAGTCTTTGTTCGCGGCGCGCGCCTTGTAGAGTCGGCGCACTTCTTTTTCGAGACCCAGTACTTTTTCGTAGCTGTTCGGGAAGTGGCGGACGATCCAGTCCATGATCTTTGCATCACGGCCGATCAGGATTCGACGCTTGTTCTTTTCAACCCCACGAATGATAACCTCGGCGGCCAACTCTGCTGTGTTGATCGCCGCTTTGTCGAACTCCGCGA
>JBPCVV010000005.1:0-13818 GCA_051010195.1 Anderseniella sp.
GTGCTCGTAGGTCAGGCCGGCCTCCTCGAACTTGGCCTTGAAATCGCTGTCGTAGATGTCCTGGAAGATGTCCTTGAAGCGGCCGTCATAGGCCTTCAGGATGGTGTTCTTGGTCGACAGGTAGACCGGGTAATTCAACGTCAGGCCGTAGTTGAGCGAGGCGCGGGCGAAGTCGCGGATCGAGTCGTCCAGATTGTACATGGCCATGGCGATGCCCGAGCCGGGAGCCTGGAACACCTCATGCTCGATGGTCTCGCCGTCGTCGCCCTCGAACTTGATGGTCAGCTTGCCGGCTGAAGGGAACTTGAAGTCGGTGGCCCGGTACTGGTCACCGAAGGCGTGACGGCCGACGACAATCGGCTGGGTCCAGCCGGGCACGAGACGCGGCACGTTCGAGCAGATGATCGGGGCGCGAAAGATGACGCCGCCGAGGATGTTGCGGATGGTGCCGTTCGGTGAGCGCCACATTTTCTTCAGACCGAATTCCTCGACGCGCTGCTCGTCCGGCGTAATGGTGGCGCATTTGACGCCGACGCCGTGTTTCTTGATGGCATTGGCCGAATCGATGGTGATCTGATCGTCAGTGGCATCGCGGCTCTCGACGCCGAGATCGTAGTACTCCAGATCGATGTCGAGATAGGGGTGGATCAGCTTGTCCTTGATGAACTGCCATATGATGCGTGTCATCTCGTCGCCGTCGAGTTCAACAACGGGATTGGCAACCTTGATCTTGGACATGGAAATTTAGCCTCGCTTTGTAGGGGTTGGTGCAGCGCACAACGAAATATGGTGCGCGTCATAGCAAAGCATAGGGTCAAGAGCAAATATGACCATGGGCTAACAGACATCGGGGTGCCGCAGCACATAGCCGAACCGCGTGCGGTCAGACTTTTTCGATGAATTGAATGCCAAGTTCGCGCTCGTCGCGCCAGCAAACCTGCGCGGTCTTCACCGTGTTTTCAGGCTGGATGGTCAATTCGAAACAGGACGGTACGGTGACCTCATCAGCAAGGCGCAGCTTGGCGCCGGCGCTTGTGAGATCCATGATGTCACACGCCAGACCCTTTTCCTGACCGCTAAACACAACCAGACCTTGCTGGCTTACTTCCGGACGCGGCTCGCTGCGGTCATCATCATCATCGTTGAATGTTTCTGACGGTTTGGCGTCCGGCGCCTCGTCCTGCATGGCGGGAATGTGAGGTTGTTGTTCCGGCGCGTCGGCGCATTGTGACACGTGAGTCTTCGGTTCCGCGTCCTGGTCCGCGGAAGTTGCCTTGTGCCTGTTCAATGCCTTCACCCTGTCCAGTTGGTGAAGCATGCGCTGATGCAGATCGGTTGCCGTCATTTCAGTTTGCCAGTCCCACTATTGGCAGTTCCTACCACGATTGTACCTGACGATTGGTGAAAGCCCGGTAAATGGTGCAGCAATGACGCCGCTGACCGCCGAAACTTCATTGAGGCTTGTGTTTTTCAAGGTCTGGTGTATCGCATAGCCCACGATGACGACCTTACAGACAGACAGATCCGGCGCACCCGCCGTGGTCCTGGTGAACCCGCAATTGGGGGAAAACATTGGCACTGCGGCGCGCGCCATGGCCAATTTTGCACTGAATGAACTGCACATCGTCGAGCCGCGCGACGGCTGGCCCAACGAGCGTGCTGTCAGCGCATCATCAGGTGCCGTGCAGATTATCGAGCAGGCTGTTCTTCACGATACTTGTAAGCAGGCCCTGGAGCCGTTCAACCGGGTTTATGCCACAACAGCCCGCCCGCGCGGCATGACCAAGCAGGTCATGACGCCCGAAGAAGCCGCTGCAGACATGCACACACGCATCGGCACCGGCGAACGGGTGGCGGTCATGTTCGGGCGCGAGCGCTGGGGCCTCGACAATGACGAGGTGTCCCTGGCTGACGTGATCATCACCGCGCCCGTCGACCCGCAGTTTGCGTCGATCAACATCGCGCAGGCCGTGCTGCTGGTCGGGTATGAATGGTACAAGCCGGTTGCCGCCACCCTCGGCATGGGCACCGGTGAACTGCCGGCTATGAGCGGATCGGGACTGAAAATTCGCGGTGACGAGGGGCTGGCCAGCAAAAAAGACCTGCACGGATTTTTCGACCATCTTGAATCTGAACTGGAAACGGCTGGGTTTTTCAAGTCGCCGGACATGCGTCCCGGCATGGTGCGCAACCTGCGCAACATGTTTCAGCGCATTGAACTCAGCCTGCAGGAGATCAGGACGCTCAGGGGTGTCATCGCGTCCCTGACCAGAACCCATCTGCGCCAGCGCAAGACCAAAGGCGAGGCCGGCGAATGAGCAATCGGCGCGCGCGCATCCTGGTTTTTGATTCCGGCACCGGCGGCCTGAGTGTGGTGCATGCTCTGCGCGCGCAACTGCCCGAAGCGGATATTATCTATGCAGCGGATACCGCCGGCTTTCCCTATGGCAAATGGGCCGAGGTGCTTCTGGTTCGCCGCATATTGCGGGTCATGCGGGATCTGCTTGCCCTGGTGAAGCCGGACTGCGTGGTGATTGGCTGCAACACGGCGAGCACGCTGGCGCTCGATGTGCTGCGCGAGGAGTTCCAGGTGCCGTTTGTCGGCACAGTTCCGGCCATCAAGCCGGCCGCGGTACAGACCAAAACCGGGGTCATCGGCGTGCTGGCAACACCGAGTACGGCGAGGCGCGAATATACCAAGACGCTCATCCACACCTATGCGTTTCACTGCAAGGTCATGCTGCACGGCGCACCGCGGCTGGCGGAGTTTGCAGAGGCAAAACTGGCCGGCGGCGACGTGGACAGGACTGAGCTTCTGGCGCAGATCAGCCCGGTGTTTCGCAAAAAGGGCGGTGCGCGCGCAGATGTCGTCGTGCTTGGCTGTACTCACTATCCGCTGCTGCTGGACGAAATGAAGGAAGTCGCTCCCTGGCCGGTGACTTGGATTGACCCGGCACCGGCTATTGCGCGGCGCACCGCGTCGATTCTGAGCGATGGCGACAAGGTTGATGCTCAGGAGATCAGCGTCAGGCGTGATACGGTCATACTGACGTCGCAACCGCTGGGGGGCGATCACGTGCCTGCCGGGTTTGCCGGTGCCGGGTTCGACAAACTGCATATTGCGGATATTCCCCTGTGAAGTCTGAAAAGGATATGTTGCCATGAGCCGGATCGAGACCGTTGAACAACTGGAAGGTGTTTACGGCGAGCCAGCGCGCGCATCCCTGGTCAAGGTCACCGATTATATTACCCCGCATTATGCCGCCTTTATCGAAGCCTCTCCGTTTGTGGCGCTGGCCACGTCGGGGCCGGAAGGGCTGGACTGTTCACCGCGCGGTGACCTGGCCGGTTTCGTGCGCATGCATGACGTGCGTACCCTGATGATGCCGGACCGGCGCGGCAACAATCGCGTCGACAGCCTGCGCAATATCGTGCGGGATCCAAGGGCCGGACTGCTGTTCATGGTGCCGGGCTCCGGCAGTACGCTGCGGGTTAACGGTACGGCGCACCTGAGTATTGAACCAGAAGTGCTGGCCTCGTTTGCGGTGGACGGCAAGCCGCCGCGTTCAGTGATCGTGCTGGAGACCCAGGCGGTGTATTTTCAGTGCGCGCGGGCCATTGTGCGTTCGAAATTGTGGAGCGCCGAGGCGCAGGTTGACCCGAAATCCCTGCCGACACCGGGCCAGGTGCTGGCGGCGCTCACGAACGGCGAGGTCGGCGGCAAACCGTATGACGATGCCTGGTGGGACCGGGCCCAGAAAACCCTGTGGTGATGAAACGACACACAGGAGTTTGACACCATGAGCGTTCCGGCGTAAAAGCCACCTCGTTCCGTGCCGAAAAGGCCGGGGCAACGCTTGTTCGTGACTGTTTCGCCTTTCCCGATTTTAGATATCACGGGAACACTTTGAGGAGGCACAGTCTGTCGGACCGGGAGACCGGTGAGAAGGAGAACAGGCTCCATAACCCGAAGGCGGTCAGCGGAATTTTATCCGGTACTGGCCGCTGTTTTTTATTTTTTGATCTGGAGAAGATTGCAAGAATGTCCAACCGTGTAAGCTCAAAGTACAAACTCGACCGCCGTATGGGCGAAAACATCTGGGGCCGTCCGAAATCCCCGGTTAACCGCCGTGAATACGGTCCCGGCCAGCATGGCCAGCGCCGCAAGGGCAAGCTCAGTGACTTCGGCACGCAGTTGCGCGCCAAGCAGAAGCTGAAAGGCTATTACGGCTCGATCTCTGAAAAACAGTTCCTGGCGACCTACAAGGAAGCCTCGCGGATCAAGGGCAACACCTCGGAAAACCTGATCGGCCTGCTCGAGCGTCGGCTTGATGCTGTTGTGTACCGCGCCAAACTGGTGCCGACAGTGTTTGCAGCCCGCCAGTTCGTCAATCACGGCCACGTGCTGGTCAACGGCAAGAAGGTCAACATCCCGAGCTACCGCGTGCAGATCGATGATGTCATCGAGGTTCGCCAGAAATCCCGCGAAATGGGCCTCGTGCTGGAAGCTATCCAAAGCCCGGAACGCGATGTTCCCGATTACATCGATGCAGACCACAAGAAACTCACCGCCAAGCTGGTGCGCATCCCGCTGTTGGCCGATGTGCCGTATCCGGTAATGATGGAGCCGAATCTGGTCATCGAATTCTACTCAAGCTGATCCAATCCCATCAGCTTCACCGAGATCCGGCCCGGCAGCTTAAACTGCCGGGCTTTTTTGTTTGAGGAGCAACAAGCATGAAACTCTACATTGGCAACCAGAAGTATTCCTCGTGGTCGCTCAGGCCGTGGATCGCGATGAAGGTCAAGGGCGTTGCTTTCGACCAGGTGTTGCGCCGGTTTGACGATCATCCGGAACGCGTTGATTTCAGGACGTTTTCCCCAACCGGCAAGGTGCCGATGCTGGACAATGACGGGGTGAAAGTCTGGGAGTCGCTGGCGATCCTGGAGTATCTGGCGGATATTTATCCGGATAAAGGTTTCTGGCCCGAAGATGTTGATCGGCGCGCGCACGCCAGGGCTGTTTCGGCGGAGATGCTCGGCGGCTTCAATCCGCTGCGCAGCGAGTGCCCGATGAATATGGCGCGCAAGCACGGTGCCATTGATGTGTCCGACGGGGTCCGCGGCGACGTCGCCCGCATCGAGCAGATCTGGAGCGAGTGTCTTGAGGCTTCAGGCGGGCCGTTCCTGTTCGGGGACTTCAGCAATGCCGATGCCATGTATGCGCCTGTGGTCAACCGGATGGAGATTTATCTGCTGTCAGACCATCCGGCGGTCACGGCGTATTCGGCGGCGATGAAAGCGCTGCCGGCCTGGCAGGAATGGGAGGCAGCCGGCCGGGCAGAGCCGTGGATTTACCCTGAAGACGAAGTCTGAGTAAAACGGTGTGCATTTGAAGGGCGTGGCGGGTTGAAAGATTTCGGTAAGACGCATAGATAGTCGGCATAGTCCATTGACGATGCTTGATGATTCGATTCTTGAAAGACCGAATGTCCGCACTGCTCGAACTCAACAATCTGGTTAAGCGCTTTCACTCGTTCACGGCGGTGAACGGCATCTCACTCGACGTGCCTGCCGGTGAGGTGCTTGGATTCCTCGGTCCGAACGGGGCCGGCAAATCCACCACCATGAAAATGGCGGCAGGCTTCCTGACCCCGGATGCTGGCAGTGCACACATTTGTGGTGTGGATGTCGAGGCACAACCGGAATTGGCGCGTCGAAACCTGGGCTACCTGCCGGAAGGCGCGCCCGCCTATGGTGAAATGTCGGTGGCCAGTTTCTTGAAATTTTGCGCAAAAATGCGCGACCTGTCCGGTGCTCAAGCCGCCGATGCCATCGCCCTTGCGGTTGAACGCACCGAGCTTGGCACGGTGCTGGAACAGTCGATCGAAACCATGTCCAAAGGCTTCAAGCGGCGTGTGGGGCTGGCACAGGCCATTCTGCACGAGCCCAAGGTGCTGATACTGGATGAACCCACCGACGGGCTTGATCCAAACCAGAAACACCAGGTGCGGCAACTGATCCGCGACATGGCGGCAGACCGCGCCATCGTGATTTCCACCCACATTCTGGAAGAGGTCGACGCGGTGTGCTCGCGCGCCGTCATCATCGACCGAGGCACGATTGTCGCCGACGGCACGGCAGCCGACTTGCGCAAGCTGGGCCCGGGAAAAACCAAGTCATCCAGCCTGGAAGATGCGTTTCGGCATGTGACTGCGCCAGCAGCAGGGGAAGACCAGCCTCATGTCTAGGACCATGGCCATCTTCCAGCGCGAATTGTCGGGCTATTTCAATACGCCGATTGCCTATGTGTTTCTCGTCATCTTCGTGATGCTGGCCGGGCTGTTCACCTTTTATATCGGTAATCTGTATGAACGCGGCGTGGCTGACCTGTTACCGTACTTCACCTACCTGCCATGGTTGTTCCTGATCCTTGTGCCGGCCATCTCCATGCGGTTGTGGTCGGAAGAACGCCGCAGCGGGACGATTGAATTGTTGATGACTATGCCGATCAGTGTCTGGCAGGCGGTGATTGGCAAGTGGCTGGCCGGTACGGCCTTTGTGGCCGTCGCGCTGGCGTGCACCATACCGCTGTGGCTGACGGTCAACTACCTGGGCTCGCCGGACAATGGTGTCGTTGCCGTCAGTTACCTGGGTGCGCTGGCGCTGGCCGGCGTTTTCCTGGCGATCGGCAGTTGCATGTCGGCGTTGACCAGCAACCAGGTCATAGCATTTGTGCTGGCGGTGAGCGCCGGGTTCGTGTTTGTCACGTCTGGCACGCCGATCGTCCTTGACGCGGTACGCACCGTTGCGCCGGACGCCATTGCTACCGGCATCGCGTCCCTGTCCGTGCTGACCCATTATGAGGGCCTGACACGCGGCCTGATCGATATGCCTGCCGTTGTGTGGGTCATCTCCATGACCGTGTTCTGGCTGTTTGCCACCACGTTGGCTGTCGAATTCAAGAAGGCCGGGTGAGCGCTATGTTGCAGTCCGCATCGAGATCGACACTTGGCCTGGCCGCGCTGGTGTTTGCAGCCATCGCGCTGATCGGGGTCAATCTGTGGGCAGGACAGGGCCTGAGCCGCTACCGTGCGGACCTGACGGCTGGTGGCATTTACACCCTGTCTGATGCAACCCGGTCGGTGTTGTCCGGTCTGGATGAACCGGTGACGATCCGTCTTTTCTACACGCCTGAACTTGGCACACAGGTGCCGACCTATGGCCGGCATCATGATCGTGTCCTGTCCATGCTGCGCCACTATGCCGACCTGTCCGCCGGAAAGCTGCGGGTTTCGCTGGTCAAGGCTGAACGGTTCACCGATGAAGAAGACGAGGCCTCGGCCATCGGCCTGCAGGGCGCGCCTCTTCCGGGCGGCAACGGCTCGGCTTTCTTCGGCCTGGCGGGTACAAACTCCACCGACGAGCTTGAAATCATTCCGTTCCTGGCGTTGGAGCGGCAGAATTTCCTGGAGCTTGACCTGACCCGCATGGTGTTCAAGCTCGCCAATGCGGGTAAGAAAAAGGTTGCGCTGATGAGCCGGTTGCCGATTGCTGGCAATGTCAACCCGCAGACCGGGCAACGCATTCCCGCCTGGGCAGTCCTCGGCCAGCTCCGGGATTTCTTCGACATCGAATTCCTGTCACCGACGTTTGATGCGGTACCGGAAGATGCAGACCTGTTGTTGCTGGTCGCACCCGGTGAGCTGAATGAGAAAACCGCCTATGCCATCGATCAGTACGCGCTGGCGGGCAAGCCGGTGATCGTGTTTGCCGACCCTTATTCCGAAGTCCTGCCGTCAGCACGCGACAACCTGCAGGGCAGTCCGCTGTTTACAGCATTGCTTGCTGCGTGGGGCATGCAGCTGGAGCCGGACAGGGTCGTCGGCGACATTGACAATTCGCGGCAGGTTCAATTCAACAACCAGGGCCAGCCGGCCATCGTCAATTACCTGCCCTGGCTGGCCATGGCGGAAAACAGTTTCGAGCGAAGTGACGGCATCTTCAACCAGATCTCCTCACTGCTGTTCGCTTCGGCAGGTTCACTCACGCCGGTCAAGGAGGCCGGCACCGACTTTCAGCCGCTGATTGCCAGCTCAGCCCGGTCTGCAATGATCGAAGTGAAAAAGCTGCGCAATCCAAACCCGATACTGTTGCTGCAGACCTTCCTGCCGGACGGCCAGCGGCGTGTGCTGGCAGCGCGGCTGCGCGGCGAAGCCAGGTCATCCTTCAAGGACGGCCGGCCCAAGGATGCCGCGCTTGAGGGTGAGCACATTCTCTCGGGCCCGGTGAACGTGCTGGCGGTGTCGGATGCCGACATGCTGTTTGACTCGTTCTGGGCCGAGGTCGGCCAGTCGAACGGGCAGCAGGTGGTTATCCCGCGTGCCGGCAACGCTAATTTCCTGATCAATGCCATCCAGGACATGGCCGGGGGCCAGGCGCTGGCAGGCCTGCGCGGCCGTGGTGTCGAGCAGCGCCCGTTCACCCGCGTCGCGCAATTGCGTGCAGATGCCAATGCCAGGTTCAGGCAACAGGAGCAGTTGCTGAACAAGCGGCTGCAGGAAACCCAGAAAAAACTCACTGACCTGCTGTCGCGCTCGAAGGACGGCGAGGTGACCCTGAGCGAGGCGGACCAAAAGGCCATCGAGGAGTTCCGCACCGAGATGTTTACCGTTCGCAGGAGCCTGCGCGAGGTGCAGCGTAATCTGCGGGCCGATATCGATGCGCTCGGCACCAGGGTCAAGATGGCCAACATAGCGTTTGTCCCGCTGTTGATCGCGCTGGCCGGGCTGTTCCTGCTGTGGCGCAGACGGACACGGGCAAGTGTGTCGAAGAGCAGGGGGGCTTGAGCCATGACACCGCGCAGCGTGATAGTACTGGCGATTGCGGCGGCCGTCTCGGTCGCCGGTGCAACCTGGCAATTGCGGGCCAATTCATCCGGGTATGAAGAGGCGCAACGCGGCCAGCGTCTGCTGCCTGAGCTGTTGCCAATGGCCAATGACGTGGCGGCGATTGTCGTCAACCAGGCAGATAAGAGCGTTCGTATCGAACGGGCGGGCACGTCCTATGTGCTCGGCGGGTCCGGTTATCCGGTCAAGGGCGGCAAGTTCCAGACGGCCATCGTGACCACTGCAAGCCTCGAGAAGTTTGATGCCAAGACCACGCGCGCCGACAAGTACCCGCTGATCGAATTGGAAGCACCGGACGGCAAGGAAGCCAAGAGCCGGCTGATCAGGTTTGAAGGTGCAGGCGGGGACAGTCTCGGCGAGATCATTCTTGGCAAGAAGGCGCGCGGCCGGTTGGGCGGTGCGGTCGGCGATGGCCAGTATGTGCGGCTGCCCGGTGATGACCAGAGCTGGCTGGCCCGCGGCGTCGTTGATGCCGATGTCAAGCTCGATACGTGGGTCGATACGGCGATTACCGACATGAATGTCGAGCACGTGGTGCGCGCGACCTTCCAGCCCACCGGCGGTCCGGAGTTGATGGTGCGGCGTACCGGTGTGACCGAAGGCGGCCAGCCCAAGTTTGAACTGAACGCGGTTCCTGACGGCAAGCAACCGAAGAACGACCTGACACTGAGATATGCCGCCACCGACCTGGGCAATGTCAGCTTCGTGGACGTGCGCAAGGACAAGGGTGGAGATGTTGTGCAGCGAACCACGCTGATGATGGCGGACGGCCTGACGGCCGAGTTCCGCATCACGTCAGATGACTGGGTGAGCCTTCATGTCGTTAATGACGGCAAGGACAAGACCACCACAAAGGATCTCAAGTCCCGCACCGAGGGCTGGCAGTACAAGTTGGCCGACTACAAGCTGAAGCAGTTACGGCTGACCATGGCGGATCTCACCGAAGCCGGGACTGAGTAAGTTTACTGATCCAGGGTGAAGAGTTTCACCGCCTTTGCGTCCACGTAGGCAAAGCAACCGGCCAGTTGCGGCAGGAACGATGTCGAGGCGTAGGCGCCGATTGCGCCTTGCGCCTCAAGGCGCCCGGCAAAACCGACCTGGTCGCCGTAGCTGACCCATGTGCCGTGCATCCAGGTCGGGCGAATCGGCCTGCCGCCGGCCTCGATGATGTTGGCGAACACCTGGTCTTCGGTCATCGATGGTGGAAACACTGCCAGCACGGTGCCGGATTGCTCAGGTCCGACGCGACCGAAATGCATGAACAGCGCGAAGCCGGCGAGCCAGGCAAGCAGGATTGCCGCAAACAGGGCAGCAGCGGTACCGTGGCCGGGCCATTTCATGTATTACGCCTGTGCGGTGCCCGGCACGGAAAACGCCGGGGCGCGCATCTCCTTGATCGGCCAGTGCATCAGGGCTGCAAACAGGCCCAATGCCACCCCGATCCACCAGACAGTGTCATAGGTGCTGGTCTGGTCATACAGCCTGCCGCCCAGCCATACGCCGAGGAACGAGCCGACCTGGTGGGACAGGAACACGATGCCATACAGCATGGCCATGTACCGGGTGCCGCAGATGACGGTTACAAGCCCCATGGTCAGCGGTACGGTGGACAGCCACAACAGCCCCATGCAGGCGGAGAACACCACCGTTGTCAGCGGGGTTATCGGCAGTATGAAAAACAGGGTCATGGCAACCGACCGCGCCAGATATAATAGGGTCAGGGTATAGCGTTTGGAATACTTGCCCCCGACAATGCCTGCCGAATAGGCGCCGACAATGTTGAACAGTCCGACTATGCCGATGGACCAGGCCGCAAGCTGCGCATCGATGCCTTCTTGCACCAGCAGTGGCGGGAAGTGGACGGTCATGAAGGCGACCTGAAAACCGCAGACGAAAAAGCCAAGCGTCAGCAGTACGAAACTGGCATTGCCGGCAGCGCGTGACAAGGCCTGGGAGATGCTCATTTCAAGTTCGGTTTCGTCACGCGCAACACCGCCGCGTGACGCTCGCAGCGGCAGCACAAGCGCAAACATGAACAGCACGGATCCGGCAAGCAGCAGCAGTGCCATCTGCCAGCCGAAACCGGAGATGAATGCCTGTCCCAACGGTGCGAACACGAACTGCCCGATCGAGCTGGCGGCGGTTGCGATGCCGAATGACCATGAGCGTTTTTCTGGCGGCACGAGACGGGCGAACGACGCCATGATCACCGAGAATGAGGTCATCGCGATGCCGAGCCCCATCAGCAGGCCACCGGACAGCATGAGCACGAAGACGCTGTCGGCTATCGACATCAGTGCCAACCCGGTGGCATAGACGACGGCCCCCACGATGATGACACGGAAGGTTCCGAACTTGTCGGCGAAGGCCCCGGCGAACGGCTGGGCCATGCCCCAGATCAGGTTCTGCAGGGCCATGGCCAGTGCAAAGGTCTCGCGGCCCCAGCCATTTGCTTCGGTAATCGGTGCGGTAAACAGGCCCATCGTGGAGCGTGCGCCGAACGCGATCAGCGCAATCAGGCAGCCGCACACAATAACCAGCATCGGATTTATCGAAGGGGCGGGCGAGGGTGTGGTGGCGGCTGTCATTGAAGATTTCCTGAACCTGTTAAATACTTGTCATAAATCAAAGTTGACGTGGCGGTTTAATAGTACCGTTCTATCTGCGGAACTGTAAGCAAAGGGAGGTCTCATGGCCGAAAAATCTCATGAAGAGGCGGCGGAGTCTACTGACACAGAGGCTGACGGCAATGCTAAATCCAACGGTCAGGCATTAGCGGGCGACATTGCTGCGGATGTCGCCGTAGATCAGCGGGACCAGATTCGCCGGGTATTTGAACGTGGCGAGTACCCTTACAAGACCAAGATTCGCAGGCCTGCCTACGAGAAACAAAAGGCGGAGCTTCAGGTTGAATTGCTGAAGGTTCAGGAATGGGTGAAGGCGACCGATCAGCGCATAGTATTGCTGTATGAGGGCCGCGATGCTGCGGGCAAGGGCGGCACGATCAAACGCTTTACCGAACATCTGAACCCGCGCGGCGCGCGTGTCGTGGCACTGGAAAAACCTACCGATCGCGAAAAGACCCAGTGGTACTTCCAGCGCTATGTCGAACACTTGCCGTCCGGTGGAGAAATCGTGTTCTTCGATCGCTCCTGGTACAACAGAGCCGGTGTCGAACGGGTCATGGGCTTCTGTTCAGCCAACGAGTATCTAGAGTTCATGCGCCAGACGCCTGATTTCGAGCGCATGATCGTGCGCAGCGGAGTAAGGCTGTTCAAGTACTGGTTCTCCGTCACCCGGGATGAACAGTTGCGCCGGTTCCAGTCGCGCGAGGTGGAACCGCTGAAAAAGTGGAAACTGTCACCCATTGACCGGGCATCCCTGGATAAATGGGACGATTACACGGAAGCCAAGGAAGCCATGTTCTTCTACACCGATACCGCTGACGCGCCGTGGACCATCATCAAGTCCAACGACAAGAAGCGGGCCCGGCTCAATTGCATGCGCCATTTCCTGTCGTCTCTGCCATATCCCGGCAAGAACACAAAAGTTGTCAGGACGCCCAATTCACTGCTTGTCGGGTCCGGCGGTGACGTTATCGGGCGCAGTGAACATGTGCTGGGCAGCAGCCTGCATCCCGACCAGCGCAAGGGCGAGTCCTGAGCCGTCTCAATTAACTGCCTGAAACAACCCACGCGACTGCGTCCTCAGGTCCTTCAACCGAGATGACGACCCCGGTGTCATTGTAGGTTCGATCGATTACGGTGAGGCCCGCGGCGGCGATACGCTGTTCCGTGGCTGACATGTCTTCAAACGGACAGCTGACGGTGCGGGCCACAGTACGATGCCATGGTACCAGTGTTGCCGGACCATCTGTATGTGTCGCGGAAGTTCCAGCTGTTATGATCAGACACCGGTCAGAAAGAAGGCTTTCAGATCATTGATCTGAAAGCCTTTTACTATTGTTGGTTTCAAGCTGCTCCGGTTATCTCGGACGGCAGCGTTCGTATCTCATGCAACCGACATAATTGCTACCGCGATAACCCCAATTGCGGACACAGGCGCGATGTGCACGGCGGCAGGATCTGCTGCCGCGATACGACCAGCGACGGCGTGGCCGATAATAATAGTCGTCGTAATAGCCATAGCCGTATCCACTACCGTAATAGTAAGGGTAACCAAAGCCCCATCCGAAGTACGGACCTCCATAGAAACCACCGCCCCAGCGACGGTAGCCTCTGTGGCGGTGACCTCTGTGACGGCGGCCTCTGTGACGGCCGCCCCGCCGTCCGCGGCGGCGAACTTCGGTCACCTGAGATGCCTCGCGTGCAATGTCGGAGATACCAGCGCCGGTGATGCCACTTGCGGCAGGTGTGGCTGATGCGCCGCTGACGCCCATAATCAAGGCCCCGGCGGCCAGCAACCCTGCGCATGCGTGAGCCCTGAGATTGAGTCCGGTCATGTCACTTCCTTTCGAGCTTGCCCCTCGATGGGTAAAAGTAGCGCCTTAGTTATGGAATTGTTTTGACAGAAATCAAAAAGGCCCCCTTGCATGGCAGGGAGCCTTTTATGCAGATCAGCATTTGAAACCCGTAAACAGGTCAGGCAGTTGCGTTGGCTTCCTTAACCTCGATGCCGCTGCTGGCGAATGTGTCCTTCAATTCGCCGTTCTGGAACATTTCGGTCACGATGTCACAGCCGCCGACAAATTCGCCCTTCACATAGAGCTGCGGGATGGTCGGCCAGTCGGAAAACTCCTTGATGCCGTTGCGCAGGTCGTCGGACTGCAGCACGTTGACGCCGGCATAAGGTACGCCGAGATAGTCCAGCATCTGAACAACCCGGCCGGAAAATCCGCATTGCGGCTGATCGGGGGTGCCCTTCATGAACAGTACGACGTCGTTGGTTT
>JBPCVV010000006.1:0-3417 GCA_051010195.1 Anderseniella sp.
AAGTGCGAATGAAGGGCTTTCCCTAATGTCGGAAACGTTTTTCTTGTAGGCCAGTCCAAGGACAAGGATCCGGGCGGTGCCGAGCGCAACAGATTGTTGTTCATCCAGTTCGTCCCGCAATCTGCCGACCACATATTTGGGCATCGCCACATTGATCTCGCCCGCAAGCTCGATGAAGCGGGTCGGCAATCCGTATTCCCGCGATTTCCAGGTGAGATAAAACGGATCGATCGGGATGCAGTGACCACCCAGGCCCGGACCCGGATAAAACGGCATGAATCCGAACGGTTTTGTGGAAGCTGCATCAATCACCTCCCAGACATCGATGTCCATCGCGTCGTAGATCACCTTCAGTTCGTTGACCAACGCGATGTTCACAGCCCTGAACACGTTCTCGGTGATCTTGACGGCTTCGGCAACCGATGGTGACGATACTGGAACAACCACATCGACGACCGCTCCGTAAAGCGCCTTCATCAGTTCTGAGGCTTGCTCACCGTCACCGGCGACGACCTTTGGAATGCTGGCGGTATGGTAGTTCCGGTTACCCGGATCTTCCCGCTCCGGCGAAAACCCGAGCCAGAAATCCGCACCGGAGCGCAGGCCGCCGGTTTCCAGAATCGGTTTCAGAACCTCGAGAGTCGTGCCTGGATAGGTTGTCGATTCAAGAACGATCAGATGTCCCGGCTTGAGTTGAGCGGCGATGTCTTCGCCAGTACGGCAAACATAGGACAAGTCGGGTTCGCGATGTTTGGACAACGGTGTCGGAACGCAGATGATTACGGCCTCGCAGCTCTTCAGGCGGGCAAAATCCGTGGTCGCCTGAAACCGTTTCGCGGCCACATGGCCGGAAAGGTCCTCAGAAGCAACAGCATCAATGTACGATTCGCCCTTGCCGAGCGCAGCCGTCTTGGCGTCATCAATATCGAAGCCGACAACCTTAAACCCGGCACGCGCGCAGGCAGACGCTAGCGGCAGGCCGACATATCCAAGCCCGATGACACCGATGGTCGCGGTCCGGTTCGACAGCCTGTCGAGGAGTGTCGCAAACACCGGTTCTGGCTTAGGTTGACTCAAGTGTGAAAATCTCCTGGGGCATTTGCAGGAGCATTACAGGCCGCGATTGCCTTTCGCAAGGCACCGGGTCCAACAGGGCACGACAGGTACCGGAATTACCGTGCCTTGAACTGACCGAGTTTGCTCAGGTTTTTCCACGCAAGTGCCGCCATCCCGCCGACCTCGTTGGACCGCAGCGCCCGGTAATCTTCGCGGCTTTTCTGCAGGATCCTCTCGACGGACCGGTTGCTCTCACCGCCAACCCGCATCTTGACGAAGACCTCCGGTACATATCTCGCTCGGATTTTCGCCGTTCCGAACCAGCGCAGAATGGCGTCATAGTCCGCGGCAATCTGATAGCTGGTGTCGTATCCACCCCAGCTCTCAACAACCGACTTGCGCACATACAGTGCAGGATGCGGCGGCATCCATCCGCGTTTGAGTTTCGACGCCGAGAATTCACCGGCCGTCCAGTGGCGGATCACCCGCTCCGGATGCTTGGCGGAAACATACTGGAGATCGCCATACACCGCATCGACGTCGCAGTCATCGAATGCACGCGCAACCAGTTCAAGAACCGATGGTGATGCAAAGACATCATCAGAATGCATCAGCCCGATCACATCGCCCGTGGCCCGGTTCATACCCTTGTTGAGCGCATCGTAAATGCCATCATCGGGTTCGCTTGTCAGCGACATTCTCAGGTCGGCGAGCCGGTTCAATACCTCAAGGGAGCCATCGGTAGACCCGGCATCCATGACCACATGTTCAAAGTTCTCGTGGCTTTGCGCCTGCAACGACCTGACCGCGTCGGCAAGCGTGTCGCGACGGTTCAAGACGGCGGTAATGACGGAGATTTTCATGCTGTTGAGGTAAACGATTTGGCCATCAATAGGCAAGTCGCCTGTGTAAGACATCCGTCTCGCCCAGCCAACCAGAACGCACCGCCAGATTTGCGGCAGATATGGTTAAGTTTGGCTTACCGCAAAGCATCGAATTTTCAGGGTCCGCGGCACAGAACCTTAGGGCGAGTAGGGCATTTTGTCGGCACCGATAAGATTTTGGACTTCTCACGAGGCGACAATGTCCGAACCATCTGCTTACGAGCAATATGCTCTGGAGCTCATCAACGCACAGCGGCTCGATCCGCAAAGTGCCGCTAACCTCTATGGCTTGGCGTTGAACAGCGGCTTGCCTGCAGGCACAATTTCTGCTGCACAGCTGCAGCCATTAGTGTTCGACCCTGCACTAGGCCAAGTTGCCAAAGATTACAGCCAGTGGCTGCTAACTACGTCAACCTCGACTGCGCCATTCGCCTACAATGACACATGGGGCACTGACAAGGTAACCACGATCACCCTGGATGTCCTTTCCAATGATGATTCAGCAGGCACCTTTGATCCTGCAAGTCTTGTGGTGTCAAATCAGTCTTGGAACATCAACAAAGACAATAAACCAGAGCTAAGTATCAAACCGGACGGCACTATCGATTTCGATCCGCGGGGTGCCGAAGGCACCTTCACTTTCACCTATAGCGTCTCCGATTCTACCGGTCAGAGCACAACGGCGACTGCAACAGTTGTGGTGGCGGACACCGATGAGACTGCTGCTGCAGCAGATTCTTACCAAACCGATGCAAATGAGCCACTCAGTCTCGTTGAACTGCTGGAGAATGACTTTTATACAAAACCGGATTCCGAGACTACCATCAAGATCAAGGAACTGCCGACCAATGGGGATCTCTTTCTCAACGGGGCGCTGGTGATTGAAGACCAGGTCATTTCTGTTACCAATCTGGACAATCTGGTCTACCGGCCGACTTCGGGTTATGTGGGCAATGATCAGTTTCTTTATGAGTTGGAGAGCGATGATGAATCCGAAGCGTCCGTCAGTATCTCCGTCCTGCCACCTGCCTCAACCTCGACTGCGCCATTCGCCCAAAATGACGCCTGGGGCACTGACAAGGTAACCACGATCAACCTGGATGTGCTCTCCAATGATAGCTCAACGGGCACCTTTGATCCTGCAAGTCTTGTGGTGTCAAATCAATCTTGGAACATCAACAAAAACAATAAACCTGAGCTAAGTATCCAACCGGACGGCACTATCGATTTCGATCCGCGTGGCGCCAAAGGCACCTTCACTTTCAACTACAGCATCACCGATTCCACCGGTCAAATCACAACGGCGACTGCGACAGTTGTGGTAGCAAACACCAATAAGACTGCTGCAGCAGCAGATTCCTACCAAACCGATGCAAATGAGCCACTCAGTCTCGTTGGACTGCTGGAGAATGACTTTTATACAAAACCGGATTCCCAGACTACCATCAAGATCAAGGAACTGCCGACCAATGGGGAT
>JBPCVV010000007.1:0-4831 GCA_051010195.1 Anderseniella sp.
AACCGGATGACGCAAGGCCAATGGTTTGTGAGATGTGCCTGGCGGTTGCCGCATGGTCGCCGGTGACCATGATAACATTGATGCCTGCCTGCCGGGCGTCGGCAATTGCTGTTGCCACGTCGGCTCGTGGCGGATCCTGAAATGCAACTACGCCCAGCAATGTCAGGTCGTCATATGGCCGAACATCCGGTTTGGATGCCGTTTTCCCGGCAATGGCGAGCAACCGCAGGCCTTGGGTGGCCAGTATCTCACAAACGTCATTCCAGTGCAGCCGCTGTTGCTTGTCGAACGGCATCGCGCGGGTTCCCGAACTCACTTGGTTGACGCATTCCAGAACGGCTTCCGGCGCGCCCTTGACTGCAATGGTGAAGTCGCGGCCATCTTTATGGACGGTTGCCATCATGCGTGTAGCAGCATCAAAAGCGTGCTCGGCGACCTCGGGACAGGATGTCAAAAGCTTTGGTCGTTCAATACCGTCGGCTGCAGCGGCTTCAAGCAGGCTGATTTCCATCGGGTCGCCGGAACTTGCCTGCCCGCTTATTCCCAACGATGCGTTGTTGCACAGGCAGGCATGGACAAACAGATTGTGCAGACTCTCGTTTTGAGTGGCGGAAATGGTGTGTCCGTCCATCAGGAAACGGTCACTTTCCCGGTCAAAATCACACTCACCGTCGTTGGTCACTATACGGTCAACGTGCATTCGGTTCTCGGTCAGAGTGCCGGTCTTGTCTGTCATGATGACTGTGGTCGAACCAAGCGTTTCAACTGCCGACAACCGCTCAATCAGTGCGTTATGTCTTGCCATGCGCAACATGCCCCTGGCCAAAGCCAGTGTCGCCACAATCGGCAAACCTTCAGGGATAGCCGCAACTGCCAGCGCAACGGAGGTCTCAACCATCAAGGTCACTTCCTGGCCGGCCAACATGCCGGCGGCGCCGACCGCAGCTGCCACGAGCAGGGTCACCCAGATCAGGTGTCGGCTCAATACGTCAAGCTGCCTTTCCAGAGGGGACCGCTCAGGCGTACTTTGCGCAACGAGCTTTGAAATGCGGCCGAGTTCGGTGTCCATACCGGTGCCAGAGACGATTGCTTCACCGGTGCCACGGGTGACGGCGCACCCCTTGAACAACATGCAGGTCCTGTCAGCCAGCGGAGTGTCTGGCAGTACAGGTTCGACGTCCTTGGCGACCGGCAGGGACTCGCCAGTCAGCGCTGACTCATCAGATGCCAGGCTGGCTGATGAAGTTATCCGCATATCAGCTGCAATTACGTCACCGGCATCAACGATAACCAAATCGCCGCGTACGATTTGCTCCGCAGGAATCGTTTCGACGCGGCCGTCTCGCCTGACGACTACTGAGCGGGTTGCGAGTTGCCGCAGCGCCTCCATGGAGCGCACGGCACGCAGCTCCGTGATGAAGCCGATGCCTGCATTGATTACGAGAACCGCCAGTATGGCCACGAACTCGGTAGTCTGGCCAATCAGCAGAGCAAACCCGGCGGCACCGAACAACAGATAGACGACGGGACTCATGAATTGCTTGACCAGTACCCAAAACGGATTGGCCGGCGGATGAGCCTTCAGGACATTGGCACCATGCAGGATGCGACGTTTTTCAACTTCTGCTGGACTCAGCCCTTGCGCTTGGTCAACTCCCTGCGCTGCGATCACTTCAGACACCGTGCCGGCGTGGGGAATGCAACTGGTCGCCATATGGATGTTCCGATCAAAGGTCATGGAATACTTGTTGGTTCGAACCTCGCAGGTCCTAGCCGCCGCAACAAAGACCCTATTTGTAGCAGTTCCGGTCGACATTGATGCAACGCAAAGAGGGATCCCTGCTACGCGAGAAGCAGGTGCTGCATTGGTTTCCCGCATGGATGGACGGCAGACAATCAGCGTGCAAGCACCAGCAAAATGGCAGAGTTTATATTTTCCGGCCCATCAATGTGCTGCCGGACTTGCCGGTAAAATCAGGATGTGCGGGCAGGGCGACTTTGTCCATAACCGTAAATCCGCGCTTCTTGTAAAATGAAATAGCATGGAGGTTTTCTGACCAGACGTGAAGGCTTACCCGGTCATAACCATCTGTCTCGGCCCGCTCAAATGCATGGTCGAGTAGTCGTGCACCAATGCCGCATTGGCGCCATTTCCTGCCGACGGCCAGGCTGTTGATGAACAGGCTGCCCCAGTCCTGGAGTTGAAACACCGGTTCAAGAAAGCGCCATCGCTGCGTATTTATCAATTCATGGCCCTGATCACGCAGTAAATCAGCCGGAAACAGGTTGATCGCACCTGCTACCAGGTCATCGCGGCAATCAACGGCCACGAAACAGTTTTTATAGGACAACGGGGAAGCCAGGACGCCGACGGTCCATTTGAGGATCTCCATGGATGTGAAGCCAGGTATCAGATCATCGAGCAGGAACTCGTACAATCCGTCCCCGGCCAGACGAATGTAGGATGCAACCTCTGCACTGTCTTCAGGAGTGGCGCAGCGGTATGAAATGTCTGAGATCGCATTCAAGTTCTTCATCTTCTCTGAAAAAGTGCGTCAGCGTATCCGTATCTACAAACCTAGTCTGGAGCCACCATATGTACCAGCAGCCATTTCGTGCAGCGTGGCAGGCGATCATGCCAGCAGCATGAGGTTCCGGCAATTCTTGTTGCGTCGCAGACGCGATCAAAGTGCCCATCATTCGGATTGCGCCTGATCAATGCAGGTGAAGCCATCTGAGGTTCAAAATAGTCTTCCGCTTTAACTGCTGCTTTGAACGTAATGCTTCAACGACTCGTCTTGATATTGCTAATTGTGCTTGGAGGTTCCGTTTTGGTGCCGGCCTTGACGGCTGCGGACACGCCGTCCGACAAAGGCAGTTCAGTTACAGCTTACGTATTCTGGCAAGAAGGCTGTCCGTACTGTGCTGCGGCCAAAGTTGAACTTGGCCGGCTAGGAACAATTGAAACGTCCCTGGTGGTCGAGGCGATTGAACTGAACACATCGCCGACCAATGAAGCGATATACGAAAAGGTCCTGGATCACTTCGGATTTGCACAAGCAGCCGTACCGCTGGTTGTTATTGGGGACCAACCGTTTCTTGGATTTGCATCCCACGGACGTAGCGCATCCGCTTACAAGCAGGCGATAAAAAAGTGTCTCGAGACGCCGTGCCCTGACGTGGTGTCACAACTGTCAGACCCGGGATCAGCCGGAGCGGACAGAGGCTCACCTTCGTCGAGTAGTGATCAGCCAAATTTGATCCCCAATACGATATCAATTCCTATTCTGGGGTCGGTTCAAACGCGAGATCTTTCCCTTCCAATGCTCACGGTGGTGCTGGCTGCTGTGGACGGCTTTAATCCCTGTGCCATGTGGGTGCTGGTATTCCTCGTTGGCCTGTTACTGGGCCTTGAGGATCAAAGGCGCATGTGGCTGCTAGGCGGTGCATTTCTGTTTGCAACCGCTGTGATGTATTTTTTAGTGATGGCGGCGTGGCTCAATCTGGTTTTGGTTTTGGGTGCCGTGTTCTGGCTGAGGCTGGCCATCGGAGTGCTGGCGGTCGGTGTAGGCTTCTATTTTCTGCGGGAGTTCTGGACGAAACCTGAAGCTGCTTGCAGGGTCGTAAACCCCGAGCGTAGACGCAAGACGATGGATGCATTTCGGTCAATTGTACATCACGATCACCTAGTCTGGGCGGTCTTGGGCATGATGGCGCTGGCGATAGGGGTCAACCTTGTCGAGTTGCTCTGTTCGGCTGGCGTGCCTGCGATTTACACCCAGATACTGACGCTCAACGATCTGCCAGCATCGGCATATTATTCCTACATTGCTCTCTACATCGCGGTGTTCATGCTTGACGATATCGCGATCTTTGCAACTGCCATGTTTGCGCTGCGCGTAAGTGGATTGACCGGCAGTTATGCGCGTTATTCGCATTTGATCGGTGGAGTGGTTTTAACGGCAATCGGCGCAGTGATGTTGCTGCGTCCTGACCTGCTGACCTTCGGTTGAAGTCCAAGTTGCCATGTTGTTCGAATTGTCGAACTACCAAGGGCCACGATTAATCGATGTCATCCAGTACCGCCAATTTACGCAGACGGTCGATATCCATGACGCGAATGACCTTCGCATCGAGTATTTCAATGATGCCGTCTGTCCTGAGTTTGCTCAACTTCCGGCTAACCGTTTCGATGGTCATGCCAAGGAAGCCCGCGATTTCTTCGCGCTTCAGCAGCAGGTGTACCGTTTCTCTGCCGTCTGTTTGGGGCAGATGCATACATCCGGCGCGTTCTTCCCTGTATAGCCAAAGGATGAAGCGAGAGATTTTTTCCATGGCGCCCAGTTTGCCCAACACCATCATCCAGTTACGGGCCGCATCCAGGTCTGCACTTGCCTTCTTCAGGAGGTGGTGTGCGAGCTCAGGATGACTGTCCAATACCACTTCAAACTGCTTGCGCCGGAAACAGCACAATTCAACATCTGTAACACATTCGGCGCAATCATGGCTCACTGCTGATTCCAAATCGCCGAGAATATCAGATCCGGACAGCAGGCCGACTATTTGCTCCCGTCCGTCGGGCAGCATACGCGTCAGCTTAACAATGCCACTAACGACAATTGCAAAAAGCTGACTGGTTTCATCCTGGTGCAGTATTTCGTCGCCGGGGACGAAATGCCGATGTGTCATGATATCGGTAAGTTCATGCATGTGCGGAGAGTCGATGGCGCTACAGATTGCATGATGACGAACGGGACATTGTGCACAACGAAGATCCAGATGAACTTCCGGCACCGGTTCAACCATTTCTGTTGACCCCTAACTAAGATTC
>JBPCVV010000008.1:0-41513 GCA_051010195.1 Anderseniella sp.
GTGTGCACGAAACCAGTGCCCTTCCGGTTCCTGACGGTCTCAGCATGGCGGAAGCAGCCGGAATCCCGGAAACATTCTTCACCGTCTGGACCAATGTTTTTGAACGTGGCGCCCTGAAACCTGGCGAAAGCCTGCTGGTGCATGGCGGATCGTCCGGTATTGGCACAACTGCCATCCAGATCGCGTCCCAACTTGGGTCAACCGTCTACACCACGGCAGGTTCCGCCGACAAATGCGCCGCCTGCGAAGCGCTCGGCGCCGAACGCGCCATCAACTATCGCGAACAGGACTTCGTGGACGTGCTGAAACAGGCCACCGGCAAGAAGGGGGTCGACGTCATCCTCGACATGGTCGGCGGTGACTACATCCAGCGCAACATTATGGCAGCGGCCCGTGACGGCCGCATTGTCAACATCGCCTACCTCAACGGTTCAAAGGCGGAAGTTGATTTCATGATGGTCATGCTCAAACGCCTGACACTGACCGGATCCACCCTGCGCATCCGCCCGACCGCCGACAAGGCTGCCATAGCCGCTGCATTGAGGAAAACCGTCTGGCCGTTGATCGAGGCCGGCAAGGTCAAACCGCAATTGTTCAGGACCTTCCCTCTCGCCCACGCAGACGAGGCTCACGCGTTGATGGAAACTTCGGCCCATATCGGCAAGATTGTGCTTGAAGTCTGAAGCGTACTGCAGATCACGGTAAATCAACTGGCCTCCGGCGAAACTGGTGCTAAGCTGACGGGCTCCGGGCCTTGAGCCCGGGTCTTGTGGGTCATTGAGTGAGGAGAGGTTTAAATGTGTGATGCATGTGTAATCGAGAGCGTGAAGGCGCAGATGCTGTCGCGGCGGGCGCTGTTTCAAACGGCTGCCGCAGGTGTGGCCGCAGCGGCGGTAACCGCGCCCATGTCTGCTCCGGCGCTGGCTGACGGGCATGGAAAAGTCGAGGACATGACACATGAGTTGCATGAGGAATTCCCGACCTATTTTGGCGCCCAGCAATTCTTCAGGGATCAGAAATTCAACTTCAAGGACAATGGCTTCAACCTGCTTGAATTGCGTGTGAACGAACACACCGGCACCCATGTGGATGCCCCGCTGCACTTTTCCGCCGACGGCCAGTCGGTAGCCGAGATACCCATGGCCAACCTGGTCTGCCCATTGTGCGTCATAGACGTGAAGGCTAAAGCTGCTGAAAACGCCGATTACCAGGTCACGCCGGATGACGTAAAGGCCTGGACCGATGCCAATGGCCCCGTACCCGACAAGGCCTGTGTTGCCATGAACTCGGGCTGGGCGGCGCATGTCGGCAGCGACAAGTTCCGCGGCGCCGACGCAGAAAAGAAAATGCATTTCCCGGGCTTCCATATCGAGGCAACCAAGATGTTGCTGGAAACCGGCGCGGTCGGCATGGCAGTTGATACGCTGTCGCTTGATCATGGCCCGTCAGCCGACTTCGCCACTCACTATGCCTGGCTGCCGACAAACCGCTGGGGTATCGAGAACCTGGCAAACCTCGACGCAGTGCCGGCCAAGGGCGCAACGCTCGTCGTCGGGGCACCCAAGCACCGTGGCGGCACCGGTGGTCCTGCCCGCATTTTCGCGATGGTCTGAACCGATCCGAACCAAAACAACATCCCGGCACCTTAAACTGGTGCCGGGATGACTTTATATAAAGGTAGATATCATGACCGCCCTTCTGGACCAGCTCGCCGAACTCGAAACCTCCATGCTCGCCGACATCAACAAGCACATTCGTGCCATGGATGCCGGCATCAGGCGCATCAACCCGGGCCGCAAGTTGTTGGGACGCGCCAGAACCGCTTCCTGCCGCAATGATTTCCTCACCGTCATGCGCGTTCTGGCAGACGCCGAGGCCGGCGACGTGCTGGTCATAGACGGGCGTGGCGGTCATCTGGCTCTGGCCGGCGAAATGTTTGCCCTTGAGGCCCATCGCAAGAAGCTGGGTGGCATCATCGTGGACGGCATGGTGCGCGATTCCGCCGCCATGCAGGATATCGACCTGCCGGTCTATGCCCGCGCGGTTCACCCTGTTGCAGGCACCATCCAGACGATCGGCGACGTCGGCAGTGACGTTTCCTGCGGTGGCGTGATCGTTTCTCCCGGCGATGTGGTTTTTGCCGATGCCGATGGCGTCATCTGTGGCACCGAAAAAGAGCTGTCTGCGCTGGTACCAGGCGCACGGGACATCATGACCAACGAGACCAGGGCATTTGCCGCATTTGAGCGCGGCACCGGGCTAATGGACATGCTGAATTTCGAGGAACACTACGCAAAACGCGCCGCCGGCGCGGCCAGCGACCTGACTTATACCAAAAAAACTGACTATTGATCCTTTTGACCGGTTTTTCGCGTTTGCTGGCTAGGCATGCTTCACGCCTCGGTCTTCCTGACCACAAGTGCAGCATAACGACGTCCGGCGAGCGCGAAATACCGGCCTTCGGTGGGCCAAATCCGTTCATCTGGTGCGTTGCGGAACTTGCCAGATGCACCGCATCGCGCTACGCACCGCGCCTGCCAGAGTGAACGGATTTGACTCCATCAAAAGGATCAATAGTCAGTTTTTTTGGTATGATATTCTGTGAGTGACGGAAAATCAGCAATTGCGTAATGCGTCCATCGGCATTATATACCAGCCATCCCAAGCAGCATTGATCCCACTGGATCAGCAGGACCACCGCTCAGGTTCTGAAGGAGAACGTTTATGTCTGACAACACACCATTGATGCCGAAAGCCACCGCCGTTTGGCTGGTCGACAACACGGCGCTGACATTCAGCCAGATAGGCGAATTCTGCAAACTGCACACGCTCGAGGTCAAAGGCATCGCAGACGGCGAAGTTGCGGTCGGCATCAAGGGCATGGATCCGATTGCCGCCAACCAGATCACCCGCGATGAAATCGAGGCGGGCGAGAAAGACCCCTCCTACAAACTGCAACTGGCCAAGTCGAAAATCGTCGTGCCCGTGGCAGCCAAGCGCAAGGGACCGAAATATACCCCGGTGTCGCGCCGTCAGGACCGGCCCGATGCAATCAGCTGGTTGCTGCGCTACCATCCTGAACTGGCGGACAGCCAGGTCATGAAGCTGGTCGGCACCACCAAGACCACGATCAATGCCATCCGTGACCGCACCCACTGGAACAGCCAGAACCTCAAGCCCCTCGATCCGGTGACTTTGGGTCTTTGTTCGCAGCTTGAGCTGGATCTTGCCGTGCGCAAGGCGGCCAAACGCGTCGAGAAAGCCGGCGGAAAACTGCCGGAACGCACCCTGATGCCGGCGGAAGAGACCGTGCCGCCGCCATATGCGATTGCCGATGCGCCAACCGAACCTGTAGAGGAAGAAACCGCAGCACCAGATGCCGATGAGGCCTTCAAGGACTTCAAGCCGGAAGAGGTTGAACCTCAGCCGGAAGAACAGGAAGCCGACGTGGACGCAGATTCAGTGTTCGCCAAGCTCAAGGACCTGAAGACCGAAGCTCCGGCGGAAGAAAAATAACAATAATCGTCTGCCGGGAAACTTCAGTCGCGCAACACCGGTTCTTTCACCATGGCCTGCTTGCGCGCCAGGCTCTCCCTGTAAAACACATACAGGCCAGACAGGGCAATCAGCAGAATACCGATGATGCTCAATCTGTCCGGCAGGTCGCCCCATACGACAAATCCCAGCAGTACGGCGAACGGCAGCCCGGCATATTCAAATGGTGCCACCGTACGCACCTGGGCAATACGGTAGGCGTGCGACAGCAGGTAGCCGCCGATGCCGACCAGCAGCCCGCACGCGGCCATCATTGCAAACCCGAACGCATCCGGCATGGTCCAGGCCCTGAACAGGAAATCAAGGGTTACGTTGTTGCCGCTCGCCATCCATCCCGAACCGAACACCAGACCGAATGCGAGCGAGAAAACAATGAAGCAAACCTGCACATAAAACGCCATCACGGAGGCGTTTTCTATGGCGCCCAGCTTGCGTGCGAGGATCTGGATGGAGGCATAACACACCGCGGCAAACAGCGGCAAAAGCCCGACCAGCCGTATCGCATCGGTTCCCGGACGCAACATGATAATGACGCCGATCATGCCCATCGACACCGCCAGCCAGCGCTGCGGGCCGATCTTTTCTCCCAGGAACGGAATAGCCAGCAGGGTAATGATCAGTGGTGCGGAAAAGAAGATGGCCGCAGCATCTCCAAGCGGCATGGAAGCCAACCCCATAAAGTAGGCCATGTTGGCACCGATCAGCAGGACACCACGCGCCAGATGAGTGCCCGGGTGGTTCGTCCTGAGTTGCCCGAAACCACCTTCCATCCTCAGAAACACACAGGTCAGCAGAATGGCAAAAAACGAGCGCACGAAACCGATCTCGTGCAGGGGATAGGTTCCCGACACAAGCTTGATGATCATGTCCTGGATGCCGAGGGCGAACGTCCCTCCAAGCACACACATGATACCGACCAGATTTGAATTGCTGCGCTGTTCAACCATGTGGAGATAACTGCTCGCAAAATATGACACTGCATCACACTAAATCACCCGGTCTTAACGAAGCGGAAATTAGCGAGGCGGTTTACGCTCATTTGTTGACCACTGCCTTCATGATCCCGGCGCGTCCTGCGATTGGAGAGCCGGCAGGATATACCAAGCACACACGGTCGTCATTCCAACAAAGGCTGGAATTCGGCCGCTACATGTCCATGAAGAACAGATCGGTTTCGTCCGGTTTCGCGCCTGCTGCGGTTAGCATGGCGTGAACCTGGCCGCGATGATGGGTCTGGTGGTTGAAGAAATGCACAACAAGGAACCCCGCAGGCTTGCTGACCTGACGCTTCGCCGCGCCTGAGAACCAGGTGAGATCATCCTCCAGCCATACCGGGTCCAGACCCTGTGCCCAGGTCGAAATCACCTGGTCCATCGCCGTGCGCTGCCGCTTCAGTTCGTTCCAGTCGCCAGCCATGTCCGGCGACGCCTCTATCGAAGACACTGCGGGCGGCGGGCTGCCGGAGAACCTGTGCATCCAGATCTGATCACCCCACAACAAATGACTGAGTGTGCCGCGGATCGATCTGAAAAACGCGCCGCGATCCAGGTTGCGGTCAGCCTCGTCCAGCGTCTCGGCGGCATCAAACAGCGACTGGTTCTGCCACCCGTTATAGCGCGCCATATTGTGAATATAGTCTATATTAATCAAAGACTCCCGACACTCCTGGCCGTCATGGCCGCTGTCAGTTCATCAAGCACCGCCGGGTCATCAATCGTGGCCGGCATCTTCCAGTCTGCACCGTCTGCGATGGACCGGACGGTCGCCCGCAGTATCTTGCCGGACCGTGTCTTGGGCAACCGCGACACCACCATTACGGTGCGCAGCGCAGCCACCGCGCCGATCTTCTCGCGCACCAGTTTGACGCATTCACTCTCGATGTCTTCGGGTTTCTTGTTGACGCCTGATTTCAGCACGACGAACCCGATGGGCAACTGGCCTTTCAGCTTGTCTGCCACCCCTACGACTGCACATTCGGCCACGTCTGAATGAGAAGACAACACCTCTTCCATCCCGCCGGTGGACAACCGGTGACCGGCCACGTTGATGATGTCGTCGGTGCGCGCCATGATGTACAGGTAGCCGTCTTCATCCATGAAGCCCGCATCAGACGTCTCGTAATAGCCGGGATAGGCGGTGAGATAGCTGTCCCGGAAACGCTCGTCTGCGTTCCACAGGGTTGGCAGGCATGACGGCGGCAGCGGCAGTTTTACGCACACTGCGCCCAGTTCGCCGCGTGTCATCTCATGACCGCCTTCATCCAGAACCTGAATGTCATAACCTGGCATCGGCACTGCAGGCGAACCCAGTTTGACCGGCAATGTGCCAAGCCCGACCGGGTTGCCCGCAATGGTCCACCCGGTTTCGGTTTGCCACCAATGGTCGATCACCGGAACCTGCAGGACCTGCTGCGCCCATTCAATTGTGTCGGGATCAGCGCGCTCGCCTGCCAGGAACAGTGTCCGGAAATGGGAAAGGTCGTATTTGCCGATAAATTCGCCCTTCGGGTCTTCTTTCTTGATGGCCCTGAACGCTGTTGGCGCGGTAAACAGGCAAACTGCCTTGTGTTCGGAGATCACCCGCCAGAACGTGCCCGCGTCCGGCGTGCCGACCGGCTTTCCTTCAAACAGGATCGTCGTGCAGCCATGCAGCAGGGGCGCGTAGACGATATAGGAATGCCCGACCACCCATCCGACGTCGGACGCCGCCCAGTACACTTCGCCCGGTTCAACGCCGTACATGGCGGACATCGACCATTTCAGTGCCACCATGTGCCCGCCATTGTCGCGCACCACGCCCTTTGGCTGTCCTGTCGTTCCGGATGTATAAAGAATGTATAATGGGTCAGTTGCCGCAACAGGCACACAGTCGGCTTGGCGACCCGCGGCCCGCACGGCGTCGACGTCTGCCTGCCAATCATGATCGTAACCTGCCTTCATTTCGGCGGCCACCTGGTCTCGTTGCAGCACGATTGTGCCGACCGGTTTTGACTTGGCCAGCTCGATGGCTTCGTCGAGCAACGGCTTGTAGGCAATCACCCTGCCTGGCTCAATACCACACGAAGCTGATACAATAAGCTTCGGATCGCAGTCATTGATACGTGTAGCGAGCTCTGCAGCGGCAAATCCACCGAACACCACGGAATGAATGGCACCGATGCGCGCGCATGCCAGCATGGCAATTGCAGCCTCCGGTACCATGGGCATATAGATGATGACCCGGTCACCGCGCACAGCCCCCTTGTCGGTCAGGACCTGCGCGAAACAGGCCACCTCATCCTGCAGCTCGGCATAGCTGTAGCTGCGCTTGGCGCCGGTAATGGGCGAGTCATAGATAATCGCCGCCTGATCGCCGCGCCCGGCCTCGACGTGCCGGTCAACACAGTTCCAGCAGGTATTGCACTGGGCTCCTACAAACCATCGATCCAGCCCGTCGACCTTCTCGAACACCTTGTCCCACGGTTTGATCCAGTCGATCTGCTGGGCTGCGGTCGCCCAGAACCCCTCCGGATCCGATTTCCACCCGGCATAAACATCGTGATAACGGCTTTTCATGTTGTCTGCGTTCCCTGCATTTTCCGTTTGTTTTTTGGCATTGTGGCCAAACCTGACAGGGTTGCAAGCCAGCAAAAAGGCGCATGTCGGTCACCCACCAGCATAACTGACATGGATTTCGGCGAATTCCCTCCAGATGTTCACCTTTTGGACGCCCTCTCTCGTGCCGCTGAGCAAAAACGACGGGCATGGATACGGCTGAACAACACGAGAATGCTCGTTTTTGTGGCGCAATTGCTGCGATCCTGGCGCCAGATTGGGCCAATTTACCTGATTGTAAACCTCCTGCCGTAGGGTCCACCCATCAGTTTGCGGACGGGAACACTATGAGCGCCAACACCTGGCAATACATCAAGCGGCTTGCAAACCCGCATGCGCCCGGCTTCAACGCCTGGTTCTTCCCGCACCCGGGCCTGTGGATCGCCATGTTTGTACTGGCCCTCGTCCACCCGTTCTGGCTGGCTTCATCGAGCGTCCACATAGACTACCAGGATACCTGGATGACCACGCTGTTCGGCGGCTGGCTGCTGTTTCTCGGTGTGCGTTACCAGGCAAGGTTTTCGGTCATCGGCGTTCTGGCGTTTACCGGCGCCTATCTCCTGCTGATCGGGCAGATTCTGCGCACCCTGACCTACCTGGGAACCGCCGCCGGATATCCCCTGATTGACGGCTATCTCAGCGCATTCGACAAGGCCCTGGGCTTTGACTGGCTGGCACACGTGGCTTGGGTCAACGCCACACCGTGGGCGATTACGCTTCTGAATGACGTCTACATGTCCATTATCAGCGCCATGATGGTTGTGCTGGGTATTCTGGTGGTTATGCGCAGGTTTGACCGCATCAGGGAACTGCTGCTGATCAACGGGTCGCTGGGCCTGCTCGGCATCGCATTCTGTACGTTTTTGCCGGCCATTGGCGCTTATGCCTACTATTCACCGCCGGCAGAGCTTGTCGGCAACATACCGGCCTCTGCAGGCCGATATCACCTTGAACACTTCAACGGGCTGCGTAGCGGAGACCTGCTGTCTTTCAACTATGCACAGACACAGGGCATCATCACATTCCCCTCATTTCACACAATCGTACCGGTTCTCCTGCTCTGGTCCCTGCGCCGGACATGGGTGTTCTGGCCCACTTTACCGGTATCCGCGACCATGATTATGTCCACCATTTCCATAGGCGGACATCACCTGGCAGACATCTTTGCCAGCATCGCACTGTGCGCAGTGTCGATATGGCTGTACGCGCAATACGTCGCCAAACCTGCAGCCCAGGCCCGCCCTGCAGCGCCTGTAATGGCGGCAGACGGCTAAGACGCCCAAGGTTTTGACTTGCCTGCCAGATGTTCTTTACCGCTCTTTCCGCGCCTTCCCAACGCCGCCCAAGCCACCGATAAACCTGTGCAACATGGCCTCTAGTTGAATTGCGCTGAGGTCTGCTGCACGCTAGGCATCCTCGACCACAACAGCAACCTTCAAGCCCCCTGCAGGACCCATCGCGAGCCATGACCAGCCCATATGACACCGGCCTAGCCAAGACCGAAGCCAACTACCAGCCCCTGACCCCGACCAGTTTTCTGGCCCGCTCCGCCAGGGTTTATCCGGATCATCCCGCGATCGTTCACGGCAATCAGCGCTTCACTTACGCAGAATTCTACGCCCGCTCACGCAAGCTGGCCTCGGCACTGGCAGCCAGGGGCATTGCCAAGGGCGAGACTGTTTCAGTGATGCTGGCCAACACGCCGCCCATGCTGGAAGCCCACTATGGTGTGCCCATGACGGGCGCCGTCCTGAACACGATGAACACCCGGCTGGACGCCCGGATCATTGCATTCACGCTGACGCATGCTGAGACCAAGGTGCTGATCGTCGACCGTGAATTCGCTGCTCTGGTCGCCGAGGCGCTGGCCATGATGGAGGGCGACAGGCCGTTTGTCATTGACTACGACGACCCGGAGTTCGCTCAGTCAGGCCCGTTGATCGGTGACATCGAATACGAAGCATTCATCGCTTCCGGCGATCAAGACTACGGCTGGAAGGGACCCGATGACGAGTGGGATGCCATCTCGCTCAACTACACATCCGGCACCACAGGCAACCCCAAAGGCGTGGTCTACCATCACCGTGGCGCCTACCTGCTGGGCCAGGGAAATGCCATCACCGCCTCGATGGCGAAGCACCCCGTCTACCTGTGGACACTGCCCATGTTCCACTGCAACGGATGGTGCTTCCCGTGGACCATGTCGGTCATCGGCGGCACTCACATATGCCTGCGCCAGGTTCGCGCCAAGGCGATCTGGGACGCGCTTGCCGACCATCGCGTCACCCACCTGTGCGGTGCGCCGATCGTCATGTCGACCATTCTCGGTGCGCCGGATGAGGACCAGCGCGAGCTCGATCACGTGGTGGAATTTTTCACCGCGGCCGCTCCGCCACCCGAAGCGACTCTCGCTGCGATGGCCGACGCCGGCTTCAATGTCACTCACCTGTACGGCCTCACCGAGAGCTATGGACCGGCCGTCGTCAACGACTGGTCGGCGGCCTGGGATGACCTGCCCGCCGGCGAGCGCGCCGCCAAGAAGGCCCGCCAGGGAGTGCCCTATGCGGCACTTGATGATCTCACTGTCATGGACCCAGAGACCATGGCCCGGGTGCCGGCCGACGGCGAGACACTTGGCGAGGTCATGATGCGCGGCAACGTTGTCATGAAGGGTTATCTGAAAAACCCGCCTGCCTCGGACGAGGCCTTTCGCGGCGGCTGGTTCCATACCGGAGACCTGGGCGTATTGCACGCAGACGGATATATACAGCTCAAGGACAGATCGAAGGACATCATCATCTCCGGCGGCGAGAACATCTCTTCGATCGAGGTCGAGGACACGCTCTACAAGCATCCCGCGATTGCTGCTTGTGCCGTGGTCGCAAAAGCCGACGACAAGTGGGGCGAGACACCATGCGCATTCATCGAGCTGAAGTCCGGCCAGTCGGTCACCAGCGATGACGTCATCGAGTTCTGCCGGCAGCACATGGCCCGGTTCAAGGTCCCGCGCCATGTCGTGTTCACCGAACTCCCCAAGACGTCTACGGGGAAGATTCAAAAGTTCAAGCTGCGCGACATGGCCAAAGAGGCATAATGTGGCAGCCGCTGATTTCCACAACTGGCATGTGATTATAAATCACATGCCGTATATACCATAATTCGCAGTATATTCGAGTTATCAGAATATTCTAGAATAGTTGGGTTCCGTCTCGGGTTCCAACTGTTCAAGGGTCCGTTTGGGTACCGATTGTCTGCCTGACCTGCTCTGCCCAGCCATTGAGCAGGTTCCGCTTCTCATCCACTTCTGCGGCCAGTTGATAGATACCCCGCACGCCGCCGGCCGGCCCCGACCGCACATTCAGCACCCGATCCAGAAGTTCCGGCGCTGCCCCCAGCCGCACCATGCCGACAGCCGCGGTCCGACGCAGGTCACGAAGCTGCCAGCCCTCCACTCCGGACAGCTTGCGCGACTTGGCGACGGCATTCGAATAGCCGGTGACCGGTGTGGTCGCACGCGGGCCTGCCGGAAACACCAATCCGCTTTTCGAGCGCGGCAGCGCTGCCAGCAACTCCAGCGCGAAATCGGACAACGGCAACTCATGGTTGTGGCCGCCATGGCTACGCGCGCCAGGCGGCGACCACACTCTTGACTGAAACTGAATGTCTTCAAGCCGCATCGAGGCAATGTCGCCGCGGCTCTGCCCGGTGAGCAGAAGCAGCTTGAACAGGGCACCGAACGGCCAGCCCTGTTGCGTCCATGCAGCCCACAGTTTTTCAATCTCGTTGTCGTTCAGAAATCGTTCGCGGGCGGTCTCGCGATGTGGCGCCGACACGCCCCGTCCGGGGTTGCTGTCGACCAGGTCGACCTCGCATCCCCAGGCAAACATTTTCCGGATCAGGGCCAGCAACCGGTTGGCCGCATAAGGGTGACCGCGCGCTGCAACGCTCTCGACAATCTCGATAACGTCGCGCCTGGCGATGCCGGCGGCGGCTCGCCTGCCCCACGCCGGAATGATCTCACGGCGGATCATGCCTTCGTCAGCCTGCCAGCTTTTCTTGTTCCGTCGCGCGTGGCGTTCCAGATAACTCTTGGCAAGAAGGTCAACCGTCACCGCACCACCGGTCACCGCGGTGCGCTGGCGCGACGGGTCCTGGCCTTCGGCAACCTGTTTGAGCGCTTGCGCTGCCGCCTCGCGCGCCAGCTTCAAAGGCAGCGCCGGCCAGTCGCCGAGCGACAGCCGCTTCCGCTTGCCGCCGGTGCGGTACATGATCTGCCAGCTCCGGTGACCGGTGCTGGTGACCCGCAGGCCGAAACCCGGCTGGGCCTTGTCCCAGTAGTCCACACGATCTTTCGTTGGCGCTTCGATCCTCGCAACTCCTGCTTCGGTAATCTTGATGACTGGCAACTGCTCACACCTGACTGACTATTCGTATGCCGTCCCGCCGCGCATTATAGATGCGTTCGTGCGAGTCGCGGCCCGCCGGATAATCGGCGCGCCGGTTACACACACTCACAACTTACTGTCGGTGGTTGAGCGACATCCCTGCCCCGGGCTGACGAATGGCCTTTGCATTCGCCACTGGTGTCACTTCGAATACCGTCCGCTCATAGTGTCGACCGGATTGGTTTCCAAAAGGTTCAGATGATTTGCCGCTACTGTCAACATCGCAGATGTGATGCCGCCGGCCCGGCATCGCGCCAGGGACAATCGCGCAGCTGAGCGCAGCTACCGGTAACATCGCCGTGACGGGCAATCACGCCGCACGTGATCTGCCATGTGCATTCTGTCACACGCAGCTGGTTAAGTAGCTTTCGACAATGAGCAATTTTGATGACTGACCCGTGTAGCGGCTTGATTGGATTTCGCGCTCGATCAGCGCCATCTTTTGGTCAACGAAACGGAGCCCACGGGCTTCCATATACCAACAAGGACAAGAACAATGAAAAACATCGCTGTCGCACTCGCCGCCCTGACCATCTTTGCCGCCCCGGCCCTGGCTGATACCATCCACACAGACGGCCCCGGCCAATCCTTCTCAGTTGCTTCCAATGTAGATGCGAAGCAGGATTTCGGCGCAACCATAACTCCCGTTCGCAGCAACACCACCAAGAAGACCAACTTTGGCAGCGGCCACGTCTTCCAGCCGCACGAACTTCGTGGCGGTGGCCGCTAACAACCGGCACATTCAACAATCGCCCGGTCACCGACAAACGTCCCCCTCAACGCCCCCAGGTGACTACGGCCAAGCAGGCGGCTCCGGACTCCCATTCCGGAGCCGTTTTCACGTCCTGGCCCGGCCTGTCCGCCACCAAACACAAAAAGGGTCCGCAGCGAATACTCGCGCGAACCCTTCGTGAGATATGCCGTTCAGGGCAAATCCGGGGAAACCGGCTTTTTGCCGGCCCCCTGACACAGACCATCAGTGCCTGGAGATTGCTCCAATGCGGGATGCCCGTGTCCAGATTACCCCAACAACAGTTCTGATCTCACTCGACATCGGACCACCTCCTTTCGATTGTTAATGACCGATAAGAGCGTATCAGGTGTTCGGCGGCCGTCAATCGCCAAATCCTCCTGTCACGCATCGTTGAAACGGCCGGGCCGGAACGGTTCCAACATGTCGACTTCCACGTCTTCGGCTATTTCCCGGGCCACAAGCTCACCTACAAGCGGGCCCAGCGTGACACCTGAATGCATGACGGCGACATAGGCACCATTGCTCAATCTGCCGATAGCGGGGTAACCGTCCAGCGGCATGGGCCGCACGCCGTGACGGATCTTTTCGATTTTCAGGCCCGCCGCGGCATTCGGCAGGCGCTGCTTCATGCGCTCGAGCATGCGGTGCGCCACGTCCTCAACTGCATCGTCACCCAGCGCCCCTGAAAACAGGTTGCCGCAAATCGCTCGGCCATCCGGCAACTGCTTGAAATGCACATCCGGCGACCAGATCGTGTGCTGCAGACGGAACGGCAGTTGACTGGTTTCAATCAACACGCCGGGCTCATTCTTCATCGGTAGTTTCTGGCCACATTTTTCGGCCAGTTCACCGGTCATGACCCCGGCTGCAATAACAACGTCATCGACCTCGGTCCGTCCTGCCGGGCTGACAATCACATGACCGGCGGGCTCGCCATGCTCGATGGCAGACACCGGCACACCGGCGAGAATGACGGTCCCGGCGTCCTGGGCAGCGCGCAGCATCACCCGGGTAGCATGGCCCGCTTCCATCGTTCCTTCATTGTCCATCAACAGCGCCTGTGGCGGCAAATCCGCCAGTTCCGGTTCAAGCATCCGCATCTCGTCTCCGGTAACCAGCTTCACCGGGTGACCGAACCGGCCCAGTTCATCGACAAGCTCGTCCAGCTTGTCCTCGCGCGCCTCCCAGTTCAGGGACCCGGTCCACTGGGTCTCCAGCTTGCCATTGAACTCCTCGTCCAGCCTGCGATGTGCCTGGATGGCCGCAATCCGCATCTCGTAGTAGTCGATGCGGCTCACGAAACTTGCGTTTATCCAGCCCATCGACCGTGAAGATGCCCCGGAGGCGGGCTCATGGGCCTCAAACACCGAGACCCTGCAACCGGTCACGGCCAGTTCCCGGGCAATGCAGGCACCGATGATGCCTGCTCCAATGATACCCACATGTTTCAAAGTGGAATGCCTCCGCAAACCATGAAAAAGGCCGCTCGAACTATGTGTCGAGCGGCCTCTTGTACCTCATTCTCGCCTGCCTGGGCAGGTCGGGAGTACAAACTGACTGTTTAATTCTGGCGGATTTCGCCTTCGATACGCTGCATCTCATCCTTGAGTTGAAGTTTTCGGCGCTTTAGCCGCGCGATTTCCACACTGTCTATCGAAGGATGCTGCATGGCGTCGTCCAACTGGTTCTCCAACGCCTGATGTTTTGCGCTCAACTCCGACAAATGTGACTGAAGAGACATATGAAACCTCCTGCGTGTTGTGAAACGGACATCGGCCAGTCTGACACGCAAAATGCGTTAAGTCGATGCGATTTGTGCCGATTTGAGGCGAATTGTTAGTAAGCGGGGTAATGAAAACTTGCAAAAGCCACCCAATACCCGGAAAAATACAACCAGCCACACGATGCATGAGAGAGCAGCTTCAAATGACCGATGGGTCCGGAAAGGAAAATTTGATGGCCTTGCTGAACTCACTGAAGCAACGCCATCGGGATCTGGATGTTGCAATTGATTCGCTGGTCTCCACCGGCAGTGCCGATCAACTGCAGTTGCGCAGGCTGAAAAAGGAAAAGCTGGCACTGAAAGACCGCATTGCCAAGATCGAGGATGACTCCCTGCCGGATATTATAGCCTGACAGTCGGTTTTTGTTCACTTCGATGATGCGCCTTGTTGGTAAAAGTCATTGAAATACACAGAATCAGCGTTGCGCTGGTGCGCGTTATTCATATAATCGCGCGCTTTCTCGGATTCCGGCAGTTACTGTCGGTGATACCAAAGGCACAAACATATGGCTAAATCGGGCAAGAGTGATGTTGCCATAATCATGGGGAGCCAGTCCGACTGGCCTGTCATGCAGAACGCCGCCGACACGCTTGCAGCGCTCGGCATTTCCCACCAGGCACGCATTGTATCCGCTCATCGCACGCCTGAGCGTCTGTACCGGTTTGCCAGGGGCGCCCGGGAGGAAGGCTTCAAGGTGATTATCGCCGGTGCCGGAGGCGCAGCACACCTGCCTGGCATGACCGCCAGCCTCACCCCGCTGCCGGTATTTGGCGTGCCGATCGAAAGCAAGGCGCTAAATGGTATTGATTCGCTACAATCCATTGTCCAGATGCCGGCCGGCATTCCGGTCGGAACACTGGCAATCGGCAAGCCCGGTGCCGTGAATGCAGCCCTCCTGGCGGCGGCCGTCCTGGCCTTGAACAATGCAGAGATCGCAAAAAACCTGGAAACCTGGCGTACAGAGCAAACAGAGTCGGTTGCACTCGTTCCAGGTTCGGATTGAGTGTCGTGAGTATCGACCCGCTTCAACGTGGTAGTGTCGTCGGCATACTGGGCGGCGGCCAACTGGGCCGGATGCTGGTCATGGCTGCCGCCCGCCTCGGCTTCGAAACCCATATCTACTCACCAGCTGGAGACAATCCGGCATTCGCCGTAGCACACGATACAACAGCCGCTGAATTCGACGACGAAAATGCCTTGAAAGCGTTTGCCAGCGCCTGTGACGTTGTCACCTATGAGTGGGAAAACGTTCCTGTCGACACCTGCGATCTGATAAACGCCATCTGTCCGGTCCGCCCGGGCTCGGATGTGCTGCGCATTTCACAGGACCGGGTTGCAGAAAAGACCTTTGTTTCCGGTCTGGGAATTGCCGTGCCGGACTTTCATCCAGTCGCATCGCTGAGTGAACTGGAAGAAGCCGTGAGTGTGATCGGCCGCCCCGGTGTGCTCAAAACCCGGCGTTTAGGATATGACGGCAAGGGACAAGCCCGCATCAAGGACGATACAGCCCTGCCAGACGCCTGGGCACAAATTGGCGGCCAACCGGCCATTCTGGAAGCCTTTGTGCCTTTTGAACGGGAAGTGTCGGTCATCGCGGCGCGTGGACTGGACGGCACCATTGCCTCGTTTGATATTCCTCAGAACCTCCATGAAAACGGCATACTGCGCTCCTCGACAATACCGGCGCAGCTCAAATCCCGGACCGCGGGACGGGCGCGCGACATCGCCTCCAAACTATTGGAATCGCTGAACTATACCGGAGTAATGGCGGTCGAGCTGTTTGTCACAGGCAAAGGCGGGACGGAAAGCCTGATGTTGAACGAGATTGCCCCGCGGGTTCACAATTCCGGCCACTGGACCGAAGCCGCCTGCCATGTTTGCCAATTCGAACAGCACATTCGCGCAGTTGCCGGCTGGCCACTCGGCGACACCAGGCGGGTTTCGGATTGCGTGATGGAAAATCTGCTCGGCGACGAGATTTTCACCTGTCCGGAGCTTGCCGCGCTGCCCGGCGCGGTGGTGCACGATTACGGCAAGGCAACCAGCCGTGAGGGGCGCAAGATGGGCCATGTTACACGCCTGAATTCGAAGAAATAGCGCTGTTTTGCGCGCTGGCACATCTGTTTTGCACTCGACAGACGCCTCCGGTTCTGGTACTCACACCAGCAATCGGGACAGGCAATCGCTTGTCCTGTCGTCATTTTTTGCTTTCGACTCTGACAAATTCTCCTGTTTGAAGCCGTGGGCACTATTGACGGCATCTGATCTGAAAAGTTTCAACGCCAACACGGGGTAATTGCCTGTGCATGTAATTGTACGCGACAACAATGTAGACCAAGCGCTCAAAGCGCTTAAGAAGAAGATGCAGCGCGAAGGTATCTTTCGTGAAATGAAGCTGCGTGGTCATTTCGAAAAGCCGTCTGAAAAGAAGGCCCGCGAGAAAGCTGAAGCCATTCGGCGTTCACGCAAGCTGGCCCGCAAACGCGCCCTGCGCGAAGGCGGCGTCGTCGCCGGCCGTCGCGGCAAGTAGCTTCAGTTCAAGACTGTCTGATCAGGCCTGCCCGGCATTGCTCCGAGCGGGCTTTTTCATGCCTGCTGTTCGGCAGTGGCGTTATTGGTCACCACGATTGGCGATGCGTGGATATATTTCCTTCACTACATTGCTGGCGGTTTTCTCAAATGCACACGGCAGGATGCCGTGCACCATCGCGGCAAGACCGGCTCCAATCAGCTTCAGGCCAAATCTCGACGCGAACATGAAATGTTCCGGGTAGGTTTCACCGACACTGGCCGGGTGATCGAAAAGCGCTGCATCCAGGGTGCGTTTCATGAAGCTGTTTCCTCGTTCGAAAAATCCTGCAGGCAAGATAGCGTTCGTTGCATCGAAAGGGGTCCCAATCTTCAATCAAAAAGACTATAGTCGTGGGACACAATCCCACTATTGAAGGATTTGAACGAACAATGGACCAGGTAGATCGAAAAATCCTCACTCTTCTCCAGCATGATTCCAGCCTGTCGCTGAACGAGATGGCCCAACAGGTCAATCTGTCACGCAATGCCTGCTGGAACCGCGTCAAGCAGATGGAAGACAGGGGCATCATACGCGCCCGGGTGACCCTGTTGGACCCGGACCAGCTCAATCTCGGCCTGACCGTGTTCATTTCCGTTCGCACCAACAACCACACCAGCGCCTGGCTCGAACGGTTTCACGCCGCGGTTCGCACCCTACCGGAAATCATCGGCATCTACCGCACAACCGGTGAAGTGGATTACCTGCTGCAGGCCGTAGTGCCGAGCATGAAAGCCTATGACGCGCTGTACCAGCGTCTTATTTCAAAAATCGAGCTGAACGACGTGTCGTCCAGCTTTGTCATGGAAGAGCTCAGGCGAACGACGGTGCTGCCACTGGACTACGCATAAACCTGATCGCTTTCAAGCCAATAGACCGCTGGGCAACTTTCTTATCACACTGATTATTCTGGGCGCCATTGCTGCTTTTGCGGGGCAATTGCTTGTTCTCGTGGCTACCCCGATAGCAAGCCGGCTGGGCGGCCTGCGAGAAGAGCAACCGGCGCCCAGGCTACTCAAGGAACTCGAAACCCAGTTGGAAACAGAAACCGGACACCTTCCGTCACTGCGCACCGCCGAACCGGCAAACAATACCGCCTTCGGCGCCGCACGGCCTGTTCCGGGATCTGCAAGATCGAGCTTTGGTCAACGCAAGTGACTGCATCCTGGTCCGTCGTTACTCCGGCGCTACACCGTGCGCCCTGAGGAAGTCCTTGATTGCTCCCCAACTGACCTCCGTCAGCGGATCGATATGGCCGTTGCCCTGCATGCTCAAAAACTCTTTTGGCCCCGCGAAAGCTTCATGAAGCCGCTTGCCCTGCGCATAAGGAACAACCCAGTCATTGGTACCGTGGAACACGAACACCGGTACCGTGACCTTGGGAGCGAAGTCGATCGAGCGGAATTGGTCCTTCATCAACAGTCCGACCGGCAGGAACCAGTATCGCTTTCGCGCCACATCTGCTGCAGATGTAAAGGGCGCCTCAAGTACGACCGCGAGCGGCCTGGTGTCCGGATTTGCGGCCAACTGCGTTGCAACACCGCCGCCCAGCGATTCTCCAAACAGGATAATCCTGGATGCGGGTACGCCCTTTTGCTGCAGGAATTCCATGGCGGCACGCCCGTCTTCGACCAGCCCGGTTTCGGTCGGGCTGCCGGTCGATCCGCCATACCCGCGCCAGCTCAGCACGAGAACGCCAAACCCATCCCGGTGGAACACCCCGAAGCGCTCCGCCCGGTCGCCCAGCGTGCCGGCATTGCCGTGCATGTACAGGATCAGTGGTGCATCAGGCTCTGGCGGCAGGGCCAACCATGACTTCAACGTTTCCCCGTCAGCAGTTTGGATGGACTCAACGGCAAAACCGTCAAGCCCGAATTGGGCTGGATCCTCAAATCCTGTGCGGACACTTTGCTGGGAAAAATACTGGAAATTTCTCTGCATCACATACATGAACCCGGCCAACGCGAGATACAGGCAGGCAACGACAACAACGAAACTGATCATGGTTTTCTTCATGTGTAGATTTGCAAAAGAGAAACCGGCAGCACATGGCTGCCGGTTTCAATCGTAATTAAATCCTGAGGACAAGACACATCAGTCCATGGCCTTGACGATGCCCTCGACCATTTTCTTCGCGTCACCCAGCAGCATCAGCGTGTTGTCCCGGTAGAACAGCGAGTTGTCGATCCCGGCATATCCCGATGCCAGCGACCGCTTGGAGAACATCACGGTGCCCGCGTTCCACACTTCCAGAACCGGCATGCCGAAGATCGGCGATTGCGGATCTTCCTTGGCGGCGGGATTGGTCACGTCGTTGGCGCCGATCACGTAGGCAATGTCCGTGTTGGCGAACTCCGAGTTGATGTCTTCAAGTTCAAACACTTCGTCATAAGGCACGTTGGCCTCGGCCAGCAGCACATTCATGTGACCCGGCATGCGGCCGGCAACCGGGTGAATGGCATATTTGACGGTGACGCCGGCGGCCTTCAGTTCGTCCGCCATTTCCCGCAGCGCGTGCTGAGCCTGTGCCACCGCCATACCGTAGCCCGGCACGATAATCACCGAGGATGCATTCTTCAGCATGAAGCCGGCATCTTCCGCAGAACCTTGCTTTACCGGCTTGACCTCCCCGTCAGCACCCGCCGCTGGCCCGGCGGTTTCACCGCCAAAGCCGCCAAGGATAACCGAGATGAACGACCGGTTCATGCCTTTGCACATGATGTAGGACAGGATGGCGCCTGACGAGCCGACCAGCGCACCGGTAATGATCAGCGCGGTGTTGCCCAGGGTGAAACCGATACCTGCGGCCGCCCAGCCGGAATACGAGTTCAGCATCGACACGACCACCGGCATGTCGGCGCCGCCAATCGGGATGATGATCAGCACCCCGAATACGAGCGCCAGAATCACGATCAGCCAGAACGCGGTCGCCGACTGTGACGCCATGAGCCAGATGATGGCGATGACGATTGCCGCGAACAGCGCGATATTGATCATGTGCCGCGCCGGCAGCATGATCGGTGCTCCCGACACCCGCCCGGACAGCTTGCCGAAGGCGATGACCGAACCGGTAAAGGTGATCGCACCGATCCCGGCACCGAGCGCCATCTCAAACAGCGACGCCGCCGCGATCTGGCCCGCTGCGTCGGAAATTTCAAACGCGGCGGGCGAGTACAGGGCTGCTGCTGCCACAAACACAGCCGCCAGGCCGACCAGCGAGTGGAAGGCCGCGACAAGCTCCGGCATTGCCGTCATCGGGATGTTCTTGGCCGTGTAGGCGCCGATACTGCCGCCGATGGCAATGGCGAGAATGATCAGGCCCCATGTGGTGGCCGAACCCACGCCCATGAGCAACAGCGTGGTCACCACGGCTACGCCCATGCCGATCATGCCGAACTGGTTACCCTGTCTGGATGATTCAGGATGTGAAAGACCGCGCAGCGCCAGAATGAACAGGACGCCGGAAACGAGGTACAGAAGGGCCGCGATATTTGCTGACATCACTTGGCTTCCTTCTTCTTGTACATGGCCAGCATTCGCTGGGTAACCAGGAAGCCGCCGAATATGTTGACACTGGCAAACACCAGCGCAATGAACCCGAACACCATGGCCGCTGTCGATCCGGACGCGACCGCGCCGGCACCAACCGCCAGCAATGCGCCGACCACGATGACCGAGGAGATCGCATTGGTTACCGACATCAGCGGCGTATGCAGCGCCGGCGTCACCGACCACACAACGTAATAACCGACGAAGATCGCCAGAACGAAGATGGCCAGGCGAAACACAAACGGATCAATGCCGGTTGCAGCACCGGCCGCGGCTCCTGCGCCTTCTGCAATCAGCTGCGCCTGGTCAGCCAGGGCCTGCGCCTGTTCCGCAGCGGTGCGCGCTGCGTCGGCCGCACTGCGTGCAGCTTCAGCCGCGGATTTCGCGGCTTCTGTTACCTCTTCCGGGGTCATTCCTGCCATTGCTCTATTTCCCCTTCTTTTCTGTCAGAACCGGATGCACAATATTGCCGTCCCGCATCAGCCCGCAGCCGGTGATGATTTCATCTTCCCAGTCGAGCGTCATTTCACCTTCCGGCGATACCATCAGATCAACAAAATTCTGCAGGTTCTTCGCGTACAATGTCGACGCGTTGCCGGCCAGTTTACCCGGCAGGTTTTCGTAGCCCATGATCGCAACGCCCTTGTGGTCAACGATCTGACCAGGCTTTGACAGCGGACAGTTGCCGCCGCGCTCCACCGCCATGTCGACGATGATTGAGCCTGCCTTCATGCTTTCGACCATCTGCTTGCTCACCAAGACAGGAGCTGGGCGCCCGGGGATCAGCGCGGTCGTAATGACGATGTCCTGGCCCTTGATGTGATCAGCAACCAGTTCGGCCTGCTTCTTCTTGTCTTCAGCGGAAAGCTCCTTGGCATAACCGCCTTCCGTTGCCGCATCCGCCATACCTTCAACGAACACGAATTTCGCGCCAAGCGATGCAACCTGTTCTCCAGCCGCCGCTCGGACATCTGTTGCCGAAACAACCGCGCCAAGCCGCCGTGCCGTGGCAATGGCCTGCAGGCCCGCCACACCGGCACCCATGACGAAGACGCGCGCGGCAGGAACGGTGCCTGCAGCCGTCATCATCATCGGGAAGGCGCGGCTGAAATGCTCGGCCGAATCGATAACGGCCTTGTAGCCGGCAAGGTTTGCCTGTGACGACAGCACGTCCATCGACTGAGCCCGGGTGATGCGCGGTACCAGCTCCATGGAAAATGCCGACACGCCCTGGCTGGCCATGGCATCGAGGTTCTTGCGATCGCCGTACGGATCAAGCTGGGCCGCAACAACAGCGCCCTTCTTCAGGGATTTCATGCTGGCATCGGGCAGTCGGCGCACCGCCAGCACGATGTCGGCGTCCTTGAGTACGGCCGCACCCTTGGCGATTTTTGCGCCTGCAGCCTTGAAGGCATCGTCGGACATGAAGGAACCGGCACCGGCACCTTGCTCGACGCATACGGTGAGCCCCTTCTTCACATAAGCCTTCACGGCATCGGGAGATACCGCAACACGGTTTTCACCGGCTGCCGTTTCTTTCAGAACAGCTATCTTCATGGGCTACTCCAGTCAGTATGCAGTGAAATGCGTCAGAGGTGCCGGTCTGTGCCTGTCAGTAAACCAGTATGGCCGCAAACAGGGCAAACAATGCCGCGAAGCCGCCGGACAGGAACCAGTTGCCGGAGCCGATCCGGACGTCGATGATCAGGGCTATCAACCCGATAATGAGACCGGCAAAGCCGAAGAAAAGCGAACCGGCAGGTCCGAAAGCGAATATGCACAAGGACGTAAGGATGATGAAACAGGCAATGCAAAGTGCCACGGAATATTTCACAAAACCCTTATAGGTGGCCGCGTGATCGGTCATACCGGAAGCGTCGAGAATATCCGCAGTGAAACGGTCGTGTTCAGACATTTATGAAAGCCCCTGGAAAGCTGAAAGTGAACGATAGGGAAGTGCGAACTGCCACAATACGGGCAGCCATCCCGAAAAATCAACTTGCAATAGCGCTGGCGGCATTTCCACTGGTTTAAACGCCGCACCTTTTCACCTGCCGTCAGGTTGGCATTCGAACCGGTGGAAGCAGGACTATTCCACTTCAAACCGCCTCGATTGCAGGAGCCACGCCAGCAACGCTCAGTGCCTGGGCCTGGCGCTCGCCCACGGTTTCAAGCTCATGAGACTGGAGCGCATTTTCGAACAGTTGATGGAAATTCATTTCGGCACGCAGGTGAATAAAAACGGATCCAAGTCCAATTGCGGCGCGGTCCATGAACACAAACTCGCGCGGTACCCGCACCGGGCCTTTTTCCTTCAATTCCTTGTGCACCGTAAATGCCTGCTGACGGCCATACTGGGCGGCGGATCCCGATCCGTCGGATATCTTCATAACCTTGTCAGTCAGGAGCGGACCATAGATGAAACGCGCCCACACATTCAGGATATCGATCAGCTCGTTGTTGAGGCCCTTGAAGCCCCAAATATCATAGGCAGATACGATCCTGTCGCGGTTGTCCGCCTGCAGACCCCGGTACAATTCCACCACCCCCTTGACGAACGAGGGCGGGAACACGCGCACGCAGCCGAAGTCCAGGAGGTTCAGGCCCTGTGGTCCACCTGCGTCATCCGACCAGGCCGTGTAGTTGCCCAGGTGCGGGTCACCATGGATCACGCCATGGCTGGTGAACGGCCGCCACCAGGCGTCGAACATGTTGCGACACAACAGGTTGCGTACATCCTGGGCGTCTTCCTTGAATTCGAGCAGCTTGCGGCCTTCCAGCCACTGCATGGTGATCAGTCGCCCGGTTGACAGATCCTCGTACAGGTCGGGGACGTGAATATCCGGCCGGTCTGCCAGTATTGTCTTGTACAGCCGCATGTGACCCGCTTCACGCACGTAGTCGAGTTCCTCGCGCAGCCGAGCGCCGATCTCACCGGCAATCTCGGTCGTATCGATGGCCCTGCTGATCTGCCGGTGCAGCGCAAACAGCACCTTCAGCTGCCGCAGATCCGCCTCGACGGCAGACGCCATGTCAGGATACTGCAGCTTGCAGGCCAGCGCCTCACCCTCGTGTGACGTGGCCCGGTGCACCTGGCCGAGCGAGGCGGCCGCGATTGCCTCACGGTCAAACGAGGCAAACCTGTCTTGCCAGTCCGCCCCCAGTTCCGCCGCCATACGGCGGCGCACGAACGGCCAGCCCATGGCCGGCGCCTCGTTCTGCAATTGTGCCAATTCTTCTGCAAATTCCGCAGGCAGCGCTTCCGGGATGGTCGCCAGCAATTGCGCCACCTTCATCAACGGACCCTTCAGCGAGCCCAGCGCCTGTCTGAACAGTTTGGCTTCCGCTGAATGGTCCTTGTCCGACGAGAACGCCCGGCTTGCGGCAACGCGGGCAGCCGCCGTCCCGACACCACCGCCGACTTTCGCGTATCGCGACAAGCGGCCGGTCAGCGAATTTGCCTCGGCGTCCTTGCTGTCTGTTTTCTCGCTCACGTTTCGCCCTGTTCCGCCAGTGCGGACAGCTCCTCCAGAACCACGCCGCGATGATCGGAAATACCTTTGTAGTCAAGTTCTGCAGCATCAAGGTTTTCTATGTGGTGTTTCAGCCGGGCCGCAATCTGGCTTCTGTCTGGATGTGTCATGAGCAGTGAAACGGGATCAACCACGATCTGGATTGTAAACAGCACGTCGCCGCTTTCCGGCAACCGCGTCAGGGTCTGGCGTTCGGCGCGCAACCAGGTGCCTGAGAAGAAACCGCCGGTCGTCTCGGACCACCTGGTATGTGTGGAATGAGAGAACGGATGATGCAGGTCGGGGACCTCATAAATGGACCAGTTGCACCGCTGCACCGGATGGTCTGCCTTCAGGTTGTCGAATATCCTGTCGATCAGTTTGGCGGTTCGCGTTCCCGGTCCGAAACCCGGCACCGGTCCATGAACCTCCGAAATCGGTTTCGAGAACTTGTCCGCCAGCACCCAGGTGGATGGAAAACACACCGCAGCAGCTGCAATGCGGTATCCGGCATCGCCTTTTCGCATGATGACCAGATCGTCCTGCACCAGCCGGCAGGCAAGTTCCAGCGGCGCCTGGTCGTACTCAGAAATCTTCAGGGCCATCCCGGCAGGCACCACCGTCACGCTGTCTCCTGAGACCTGGTAAATGTCCGGATGGGCACGTGGCAGATAGTCCAGCAACAATTTGAGAGTCTCAGCCTGCGCAGCAAGCGTGTCGTCTTCGGCCTGGAACACGGCCTCGCGCCGGTTGGCAAAGTGCTCGGCTTTGTCGCGCAGCTGGTCTGCCAGGTGAATATCCGGCAAAATCCAGTCCACCGGATCGAGCGCCGACAGACCCACCGAGAACGGTCTCGGCAACTTGTCCGGGTTCAGTGCAGAATGGGGTGAAAGGCCTGTCATCTCACTTCGGATCAGCCGCCGGTTTCCATCTGTTCCAGTTCGTCAATGAAGCCTTCAAGCATGGCAAGCCCCTTGCCCCAGAAATCCGGATCGGTTGCATCCAGCCCAAACGGCTGCAGCAACTCGGAATGGTGCTTGGTGCCGCCAGCCTTCAGCATCTCGAAATACTTCTGCTGGAAGCCGTCTTCCGCTTCCAGGTACCTCGCATAAAGCGAGTTCACCAGGCAGTCGCCGAAAGCGTAGGCATAGACATAAAACGGCGAGTGGATGAAGTGCGGAATATAGGCCCAGAAGTTTTCGTAGCCGGGCCCGAATTCGATCGCCTCTCCCAACGCTTCCTTCTGGGTCTTGATCCAGATGTCGCCCAGCTGGTCCGCTGTCAGCTCACCGTCACGGCGCGCCACGTGAACCTCGCGCTCGAAGCAGTAGAACGCAATTTGGCGAACCACCGTGTTGAGCATGTCCTCAACCTTGCCGGCCAGCAGGATTTTCCGGGTTTTCGGATCGCTGGTCTGATTGAGCAGCGAGCGGAAGGTCAGCATTTCACCGAATACCGAAGCCGTTTCAGCCAGGGTCAGCGGCGTGGATGCCATTAAGGCGCCCTGGTCAGACGCCAGCACCTGGTGCACGCCGTGGCCGAGCTCATGAGCCAGCGTCATGACGTCTCGCGTCTTGCCCTGGTAATTCAGCATCACATAAGGATGCGCGGACGGCACGGTGGGGTGTGAAAAAGCACCGGAAGACTTGCCCGGGCGAACCGGGGCATCGATCCAGCGCTCGTCAAAGAACCGCCGGGCAATGTCGGCCATCTCCGGGGCAAACCCGGCATAGGCGTCCAGCACGGTTGTCTGTGCATCGTTCCAGCCGATCTTGCTGTCATCCTGGTCCGGCAGCGGCGCATTGCGGTCCCAGTGCATCATCCGGTCCATGCCCAGCCATTTCGCCTTCATGGCATAATAGCGGTGCGACAGTTTCGGATATGAGCTGCGAACCGCTTCGACCAGCGCGTCAACCACCGGGCCTTCAACCCGGTTGGCCAGGTGGCGGCTGTCGGCCACATCCTCAAACCCGCGCCACCGGTCGGAAATCTCCTTGTCCTTGGCCAGTGTGTTGGTGATCGAGGCGAACAGTGAAATATTGGCCTTGAACACTTTGGCCAGCGCTTCCGCGGCTGTCTTGCGCTGCACACCATCCTTGGACATCAGCATGTTCAAGGTGGGTTCAAGAGACAGCTGCTCGCCGTCCACGACAAATTTCAGCGCCGCCATGGTTTCATCGAACAGCCGGTTCCAGGCACCAGCCGCGGTAACCGACTTCTCGTGAAACAGCTGTTCCACCCGGTCTTCCAGCTGAAATGGCTTTTCCTTGCGCAGATCTTCGATCCACGGCCGGTAATGAGCCAGCCCGGACGACGAACTCATGGCACGCTCTAGCGCATCGCCGTCAAGCCGGTTGAACTCAAGCTCGAAAAACACCAGCCCCGTTGTTATCGAAGTGAGTTGCTGGGAAACATCGCCATAGAATTTCTGCCTGTCAGGGTCCGTTGTGTCGCCTACATAATACAGCATCATGAATGACCCGATGCGCCCGAACAGGTCGGACATGGCCTCATAATCCCTGATAGTCCCGGCCAGCGCATCACCGCCCTTGCCGTCGGCCAGCATGTCTTCCAGCTTGCCCTGATAGGTCTCGGCAAAACGCTGTGCGTCAGAGGCCGCCGTTTCCATGCCGGCTGTGAACTCGGCTGAGTCGGGGCCTGGATAAAGGTCCGCCAGATTCCACTCCGGCAGATCTCCCAGGTCGGCATCGTCCGCGTTTGAAGCCGCACTTGATGATGAAGATTTCTGCCAGTTCGTTGTCGGGTTACGCATTTTAACTCCAAGAGGTCAGGTGCCGGAACGGCGAAACCAGGGGATGAACTGCACATATGACCGCTCAATCTGCGGCAAACAAGCTGATTTCACCAAGATTTCCAGAAAATCATCAACTTGTATCAAAGTGGCCCAATTTTAAGCTGCCATTTACCCATCTAGGGCACAGTACCCAGGTGAAGCATATGGAGTGAACCCGTGGGAACATTCAGACAGACCCGTTCATTGTGCGCTTTTTATCCAGAGACGGCTGTGAGTAAGCAAAAGAGACAGCATGGCACATAAAATTCTGATTGTTGACGACGACCCGGCGCAACGCCGTATTCTCGAGGAGCTGGTCAAGCGGTATGGTTTTGAGACCGTCACCGCCGACGGTGCCAGCAAGGGCCTCGACATTCTCGAGGCAAGCCGTTCCAAACCGGTCGACCTGATCATCCTCGACCTGGTGATGCCGGAAATCGACGGGCTTGAATTTCTCGAACGCCTTTCCGCCTACCGGACATCCGTTCCAGTCATCGTGCAAACCGCCCAGGGCTCCATCGAGACCGTGGTCAAGGCCATGCGGGCCGGAGCCGATGATTTTGTGGTCAAGCCGATCAATCCGGAACGATTGAAAGTCTCCATACAGAACCTCTTAAAGGTCAACGCGCTGACCGAAGAAGTAAAGCGGCTCAACCAGAAGGTATCTGGCGAAATGTCGTTCGATGACCTGATCATCGCCAGCCCGGCCATGTCCAGCGTGGTGAAGCTCGGCAAGCGGGCAGCTCATTCGAACATTCCGGTTTTGATCGAGGGCGAGAGCGGATCGGGCAAGGAAATGATAGCCCGGGCCATACAGGGTGAAAGCGAGCGCCGCGGCAAGGCATTCGTGGCCGTAAACTGTGGCGCACTGCCTGAAAATCTGGTCGAGAGCATCCTGTTCGGCCATGAAAAGGGCGCCTTTACCGGCGCGGTCGGCAAACATGTCGGCAAATTCCAGGAAGCCGATGGAGGAACCCTGTTCCTCGACGAGGTTGCGGAACTGCCGCTCGACATTCAGGTAAAACTGTTGCGGGCGCTGCAGGAAGGTGAAATCGATCCGGTCGGATCGCGAAAACCGGTCAGGATCGATATCCGGCTTATCTCGGCAACCAACCGAAACATGATTGAAATGGTCAAGAACGGTCAGTTCCGCGAAGACCTGTATTATCGTCTCAACGTATTTCCGGTCATGGCGCCGCCGCTGCGCGAACGCATTGAAGACATCCCGCCGCTGGTCAAGCATTTCATTACCCGTTTTGCCGCCGAGGAAGGTCGCAGAGTAAAGGGTATCGACGCCAACGCGCTGGAACTGCTCAAAACGTATGCCTGGCCGGGCAATGTCCGTCAGCTGGAAAACACTGTTTTCAGGGCGATTGTCATGTGTGAAGGCGATCAGCTTCACATTGCCGACTTCCCGCAGATTGCCGCCCTGACCGACGGGTTCGATGTCGAAGTCCCGCCTGCACCCGTGCCTGAGCCAGCAGCACCCGCGGCAAGCGGAGCGGATGCCATGATTGGCGGGCAAAGCAAGATCGCCGACCAGAGCGCACTTGTGTCCGTCGGTTCGACCGACATGGTGTCCGACGGTCTTGCAATCGGCATCCCGGCCGTCACCGACGGCGGGCACATCCGCCGGCTTGAAGAGATCGAGGCGGATATGATTCGCCTGGCCCTCAACCGCTATCGCGGCCAGATGTCGGAAGTCGCGCGCAAACTGGGCATAGGCAGGTCAACCCTGTACAGGAAAATGCGCGAGTTGGGACTGGAAGCGCGCGGATAGCATCTGACCTTCACGAAACGATCCACCAGCCACCCGTTCATTTTTTGAACATGAAATAGCTCGAAGCTTGACAAATTTTGGTGAGTGAATGAACCAATCGGGATCGCAGATGCAATCTGATACGAATGATGGGAGCCGGGCTCTACTGAAAGTCGGCTTGAACCGGTAATTTTACGTCACCGGACATACATAGTGTCAAGGTGACAGAAAAGTTATTAATTCCCCTCGCTCGACGTATTGCGAAGATTGTACGGCTGTGGCTTAACTCACAGCTGATTCACCGGAGGTTTATGTGATGTTGAACCGTTTGAGTGCCGTACTGCTGGCGTCGTGCCTGGCCTTGCCTCTTATGGCTGTGTCTGCCAGTGCGGAAAGCCAGATACGGCAGAAGAAGTTCAACTTCAATTCCAGCAGCAGTACCCAGTCCGATGACGGTTTCTGGTCGCAACGCCAGAAGCGCAGAAACCGGGCCAGACAACGCGAGGAGTTCAACTTCCTCGACAGGACACGCGGTTTCTTTTCCCGGTCCGGCGACTTTTTTGACCGCCGGGTTCGGTATCGCAATTCCAGGCGGTTCCGTGACCGTGTCAGGCTGTCGGACAATGACGGCCCGGACGCCGCTTCAACCGGTGAAAAGTACTTCACCTACAAGGCCAGCCGTCCAGTTGCCCTTGCCGACAGGAACCTGAAGCAGCCCCGTCCGAAAGGGGCGGTATTTGCATCTGCTTCGGGAACCACCGTGGATGCGAGCGAGTATGTTCAGGCCGTCCAGCTGCCAGACCCGGTAGCCCAGGCCGTTTTCGAGGCACTGAAGCAGGCCTCGGCTGACGTGTCGCTTTCGAAGAGCCAGGTTGTAGCCCTGGTCAAGGCCTATGCCGACCGTGGGTTTGAACCGCTGTGGATTTCAGACAACAAGCCGTCGTCGAAGGCGCGCGCCGTGCTCAAGGTGCTGGCTGACGCCGACCAGGAAGGCCTTGATCCGGATCTCTACCGGCTGCCGTCACTGGGCGGTGTCGGTGACATCGACAGGATCGGCACCGACCCTGCCGCCCTGGCGAAATTCGAACTGCAATTGTCCGCCATGGCTCTGCGCTATTCGGACCACGCATCATCCGGCCTGGTGACGCCCAACAAGATTTCCGGCTACCACGACCTCAAGCCGCCGAAAATAGCCGCCAAGGATGCCGTGGCCTCGCTTGTCAATCATCCTTCACCGCATGACTGGCTGATGAGCCTGCATCCCAAGCTGCCATCCTACGCCGCCATGAAGGCTGAACTGATCAAGCTCGGTGCTGGCGAGCGCGAAATTGAACAGATCGTCGTTCCGGCTGGCCCGCTGTTGAAGCTGGGCGTCGAAGATGACCGGGTTCCAATCCTGCGTGAACGCCTCAAGCAATTGAATTTACTGAAAAACAAGGACGAACTCGCCCTGGCCGAGAACCAGGCCAGCGATGCTCCCCTGTTCGGCTCGGAAAGTGCGGTTCTGGCAGCGGAAGACACGTCCAATACCTTGACCGAGACGGACGTAAGGGCATTGAGGGCCTTTCAGAAGAGCGTCGGCCTCAGTCCCGACGGCATCGCGGGCAAGCGCACGATCAATGCCCTCAACGGCAAGAAATCCGTGAAGCGGACCGATCAGCTCGCCCTGAACATGGAACGCCTGCGCTGGCTGCCGCGCAACCTGGGTTCGCGCTACGTATTCGTGAACCAGGCAGCCTACAGAATGCAGATTGTCAACAAGGGCGAGATCGAATGGTCAACCCGCGTGATCGTCGGCAAGCCAAGGAACCAGACCTATTTCTTTTCCGACCAGATGGAGCGGGTGGAGTTCAACCCGTACTGGGGTGTTCCACAGTCCATCATCAAGGGCGAGTATCTGCGCCGGGTACAGAACAACCCGGGCTATTTCGAGCAGCGCGGCTACGAAGTCCTCAACAGCCGCGGCCAGCAAATTTCCGGCTGGAACGTGGACTGGTGGAACTATCGCGGTGGTATCGGCGTGCGCCAGAAGCCCGGCCCCAAAAATGCGCTTGGCGAAGTGAAATTCATGTTCCCGAACAAACACGCGATTTACCTGCACGACACGCCCAAACGGTCACTGTTCGAAAACGACATGCGGGCCTACAGCCATGGCTGTGTACGTGTGCAGAACCCGCGTCAGCTCGCGACCCAGATTCTGGGCTGGTCGCAGGACAAGATCGCATCGACCATCGCAACCCGCGAAAATACACATGTGCAACTGCAGCAGAAACTGCCGGTGCATTTGACTTACTTCACTGCTTGGACCGGCGAATCGGGCGGCCTGGCGTACTATGACGATGTCTATGAGCGCGACATGTATCTTGCACGGGCACTCAAAGCGGAGAAAAACGCGCTGCGCTAGATCGCCTCACGACAGATACAGCATTGAAAATGGGCGCCTCTGCGGCGCCCATTTTGCGTCTGATGGCCCCTAGAGGCTTGAAACTGCAGATTTTCCGTCCCATCAGTCAAAAACTGTCATTAATCCGACATATTATAACCGGTTTTTAGGCGCGTGTTTAAGCGAGTGTTAATCTGACCATGCAATGATCAATTAGCTGAGTAAAAACAACGCCTAATAGCAGCCTTATTCTTGTGGTTTCTGACGAATTCGGTTACAAAGGCTTAAGAGATTCTGTTGGGAACAGTTTCTAGGGGATGCGGGAATTTCCCGTGTAATGATGGTTATGCAGTGCAGGGTTCCTTGGGCCTCGCTATTTAGTAGCGCGGTTTCTCAGGCCAAAAGTAGGGCTTTGACCGGTTGTCTGGCGGCAACAGTCGCTGCTGTTGCGTCCGTGGCAACTTCTGCCGTGGCATCTGCTGAAGACCGCACGCTTTCCATGTATTTCACCCATACCAAGGAGACCCTGACGGTCACCTACAAGAGGAATGGCAAGTACGACAAGTCAGCCCTCAAGAAAATCAACTGGTTCTTGCGCGACTGGCGCCGCAATGAACCAACCAAGATGTCCTTGGAAACAATCGATCTTCTGTGGGAACTGCACGCCGACCTCGGCTCCAAAAAGCCGGTTCATATAATTTCCGGTTATCGCTCCCCGCGTACCAATGCCATGTTGAAGCGCATCGGCCGCAAGGTTGCCCGCAGGTCGCAACACATGCAGGGCCGTGCGATCGATTTCTATTTCCCCGACGTGCCGGTTGAAAAAATCATGGGTTCGGCATTCGTGCGCAAGATCGGCGGCGTTGGTTATTATCCGCGTTCCGGCAAGTATGGCTTCGTGCACATTGACAATGGCAGCGTCCGGCACTGGCCCCGCATGAGCTCAGCACGCCAGGCGAAGATTGCCCGCAAGTACTACAAGACCGTAGCAGCCCGCAAAGGCCGTCCGAACAACTCCCAGTTCGCCGCCTTCCAGCCAGCTCCGGCCCAGAAGAGCAAGAAACCGTCCGGTGGTCCGGTCAGCCTGATGCCGGCCAGTATGGCAGAGGCAGTTATTGCGGCTGTTGCTACAACGCCGGTTCCGACCATACGCGCAGTCGCACCCAAACCGCGTCCGCGGCCAATTGAAGTGCTCATGCTCGCAGCAGCAAACATGCAGATCGAACCTGCCTCTGCTCCTGTGGAGCGTCAGAACTTTTCCGAAGACAGCATCTCGCCGGTCCGCGGTAGTCTTGGCCCGGTCACCATCGCGTCGCTGGCCATGGAAGATCTGAATGCCGTCAATTCGACCGCCAAGGGCAGCCTTAATGGAGCAACGCCAGCTGCTGTCCAGCAAACCGGTATTCGTTCTTTGAGCGTCAGCTACGCCAACACGTCCAGCCTGAGTGACTTGTTCACCAACACCGATGAAATTGCACGCCGCGACGGGGCACCGCAGCCCTTCGTTCATGACGAAGAGCATGAGATTCATCCTCTCAGCAAAGAAGACAAGTCAGCACTGGCGCGCCTGATTGAAGCGTTCATGCCAAGTGTGGAATCAGATGAGCAGGAAGTGAGTGCTGAAAACGGCGTTAACCGGTCCGGCAAGGGCGACAGCCAGGTTGTCAACCGTACCGGCAAGGGCAACTTCACGCCGGAAGCCGTCGGCACCCAGAGAATCTGGCAGCAGAGCGATGCCCAGAGTTCAAAAGTCCTGAAGGTCGTGGAAGCACCGCTCAGCTTCGGAAACTGACATTCTTCTTCATCATGTCCCGATCAGCTCTCCAGTGACACTGGACAGTGCATGCTTTTTTCAAGATGCGCCGTGCGCATCCTGTAACGGCAGCAGTTCAACGATCACAGCAAGCGGCAGTTTCATTCACTCCGCTGCGGCAACACCGTCCTGACCGCCACCGTCTGCGGGGATCATGCCGAGGGCACTGAGATACAAATCAAGGATAGCTTCCTCTTCCTGGCGTTCTGCCGTGTCCTTCTTGCGAAGGCTGACGACCTTCCGCATGATCTTGGTGTCAAAACCATTGGATTTGGCCTCGCCATAGATTTCCTTGATGTCGGCCGCAATCGCCTTCTTTTCTTCTTCTAGGCGCTCAATGCGCTCGATCAGGCTGCGGAGCTGGCCCTGCGCAAAACTTGTTTTGGTATCCATGGAATTTCAGTCCGTTCTATTTTGTCTCGGCGTTCATCTGAAACAGCAATGATCCAGGCTCGAAGCGCTAGTGACCGCTATGCGATTTTGCAAATGCCGCCGCCTGTTCAGGTGTGGCCTCGGTCTGGTAGGTAGCCTTCCACTGGGCATATGGCATTCCATAGACATGCTCGCGCGCCGCTTCCTTGTCCAGCGAAATACCTGCTTCATCCGCAGCATCTTTGAGCCAGTTGGATAGGCAGTTGCGGCAAAACCCACCCAGGTTCATCAGGTCGATGTTCTGGACATCGCTGCGTTCACGCAAATGCGCAACAAGGCGGCGAAAGGCGGCCGCTTCCAGTTCGGTCCGGGTCTTCTCATCCATTGTCGTCGGTCTCCTGCATTTCTATTGCACCAGATCCTTGATCTGGTTACTGGCAATCATCGCTTCAATAGCCGAAGCCAGCCGCTCGATCCATTGTGACACGCCCGCGTCATCTGAAATGAGATCCTGGCGGATCTCCACCAGCGTGTGCGGCAATCCGCGCTTGACCGCATGGATGTTCATGCAATCTCCGGCCAGGCCGCCTGCGTAGGGCTCGTTGTCGCCTACGGTCAGATTGGGATCAGCGGACAGGGCCTGGATGAACAGGTCGGAACATCGCCGGTCGTCCTCCCACAACAGGCCCGCATGCCAGGGACGCACCAGCCCTTTCCAGGCCGGGGTGAAACTGTGCACCGAAATCAGCACCGGCGATGAACCATCTGTTATCGCAGCATCAATCTCGGCATCAATAGCACGATGATAGGGCTGGTAAAAATGCGACAGCCTGAAATTCCGTTCGGCTTCGTTCAGGTCCCGATTGCCCGGCACCACCGCGCCGTCAGACAGTTGCATGATCAGTGTCGGGTCGTTGACGCCCCTGTTGGGATCTATCAGCAGCCTGGAAAAACACGACAGGACCGCAGGCAGATTGAGCCGCGCCGACAGCCCGTTCACAACGGCTTCAACGCCGATATCATAGGCAATGTGCCTGTCAAAATCCGACGCCGGCAGGCCCAGGTCACCATAGGCCTCCGGCAACGCGTTCCTGGCATGGTCACAGACCAGCAGAATTCCGCGACTACGGTCGCCGGGCAACACATAGTGGCTGTCAAATCCGGCAATGTCAGCAGGTCTATGCGGACCGGTGTGAGAGACATTGGAAACAATATTCATGATACGCAGGACTATAGAACGCAGCCTGCGATTGTCCACCTTGCAGCAGGTTTGCTTGACCAAATTTGAGAATACGGTGATAAAATCCGCCAGCACGTTGACAAGTTGTAACGTCACGAAGTGCTGTCTTGTCATGGAACGGCCATTTTTGCGATGGCATTTGAGGTTGGCGAATCCGGGATTTCGCCGTCACAATATACTTGGCATCAGTCGGTTGTGCCGTCACACTGGTGGTGGCTTGACAGGAATAAAATAGGGATGGATGACGTTGTGCCTCTGAGCACCGGCGTCACAGGGAAAGACTGCATATGAAGCGCTCACTTCTTCTTGCTTTGGCCGTTGCTGCTCCGGCACTTTTAATTCAGCCGGCACCGGCACACGCAGACCTCAAACTTTGCAATCTGACACCCAGCCGCGTCGGCGTGGCCCTAGGCTACAAGGATCAACAGGGCTGGGCTTCGGAAGGCTGGTGGAACATTGCCGCCAATGCCTGCGAAACCCTGCTGAAAGGCCCACTGATCGCGCGGTGGTACTATATCTACGCTGTTGACTACGACAATGGCGGATCATGGGGTGGCAACGCACAGATGTGCAGCCGCGATAAACTCTTTACAATCCGCGGTCTGAAAAGCTGCCAGGAACGCGGGTACAAGCAGACCGGCTTCTTCGAAGTGGACACCGGGGAAAACACCGACTGGACCATCAGACTTGAAGGTGCGAAGACCCAGCCGGCGCCCACAGCGACACAGTAGGCCGGGTGAGGACGGGTTCGCACAGACCTGTGCTGCTGTTTGGGAAACAAGAATAGGGTGGTGGGGACGTGAGACGGCAGAGACAGGCGAAGATTGTCGCGACCCTGGGCCCGGCGTCCGAAACCGAGGACATGATCGAGAAGCTGTTTCTCGCCGGCGTGGATGTTTTCCGCATAAATATGAGCCATTCCGATCATCCTGGTCTCAAGGCACGCTACGAGATGATCCGCCGAGTCGAGAAAAGACACTCCCGGCCCATTGCCGTGCTGGTTGACCTGCAGGGCCCCAAATTGCGCATCGACACATTTGCCGGCGAGGAAGTGACCATCGAAGCCGGCGACACCTTCATCCTCGATATGGATGAAACACCTGGCGATGAAACCCGTGTTCACCTGCCCCATCCGGAAATCTTCCAAGCGGTCAAGCCCGGCGAGCACCTGCTGCTCAATGATGGCCGTATCAGGCTGGAGGTCACTTCGGCCGATGACCGGACAATCGAGACTCGGGTGATTTTCGGCGGCGTGCTGTCGGCGCGCAAGGGCGTCAATCTGCCCGATACAATCATCCCGCTCACGCCGTTGACCGAGAAAGATCTGGCAGACCTTGAGTACGCGTTGACGCTCGACATTGACTGGGTCGCGCTGTCATTCGTGCAGCAGCCGTCGGACGTTGCCGAGGCCCGTGCCATCATCGGCGACAAGGCCGGCATCATGGTCAAGGTCGAAAAACCATCAGCCCTCAACTACCTGGACGACATCATCGACCAGGCAGACGCCATCATGGTGGCGCGCGGAGACCTGGGTGTTGAATTGCCGCTGGAATCCGTACCCGGGTGGCAGAAGCGCATGGTGCGCGCCTGCCGCCGGGCCGGCAAACCGGTCGTTGTGGCCACGCAGATGCTGGAAAGCATGATCCAGGAACCTGTGCCGACACGGGCTGAAGTATCAGACATTGCAACCGCCCTGTTTGAAGGCGCCGATGCCATCATGCTTTCGGCCGAGTCAGCGGCCGGCCAGTGGCCTGAAGAAGCAGTCTCAACAATGGACAGGATTGCCCAATCGGTGGAGCGCGATCCGCTCTATGCCAATATCATCAAGAATGCCCGCACCGAACCGCAGCAGACCAGTGCCGACGCCATATCCAATGCCGCGCGCACGGTTGCCGAAACCCTCAACGTGTCAGCCATCGTGTGCTACACAGGCTCCGGCTCGACAGGGCTGCGCGTCGCACGCGAACGCCCGGACATGCCGGTCATCGCCCTGACACCTATCATTGCTACCGGGCGCCGGCTGGCTGTCGTGTGGGGCCTGCATTGCATGCATACCGAAGATGCCCATGATCTGGACGACATGGTCCAGCGCGCCGTCAACATTTCACGCGATGAGAAAATTGCCAAGGTCGGTGACCACATTGTCATCACCGCAGGGGTTCCCCTGCGCACGCCCGGCAAGACCAACATGCTTCGGGTGGCAAGGGTCACCGAGGCAGCGCGGTAAACATATCAAAATCAGTCTGTTCTGGTTGTGGCGATCAGATCTTCTGGTCGAATTCCTGTTCCAGCTGGCGAATGCGCTCGTTCACATTCTTCAGGCGCGGGTTCACTGTGCGGGCACGGCGCAAGGCGCGTAATGCCTTGCGGCCGTCTCCACGCTGTTTGAAAATCGCGCCCTGACCCGACAGGGCACCGTAGTGGCGCGGTTCCAGCGCCAGCACCTGGTCGATATCACGCAGCGAATTTGAGAAATCGCCGCGCAGGAAATGCAGCGTTGCACGCCGGTTCCAGCCTTCGGCAAAGTCCGGGTTCTGTTCCACCACCGTATCCAGAATGACCAGAGCGGCGCCGTATTGCTGTTCGCCCATGGCATTGCCGGCCTGTTTCATCAACAGATCGGCGGTAGGGCTACCGGAGCGCAGCCACAATTCCTGGATGGCATTTTCCAGCAATTGCGCAGACTTTTCATTTTCGGCCTGACGCAACTGGCCAAACAGCCGGTCTAGCACTTCGGCGGTATCGGTGCTGCTGTCGGGATTGTGCAATCCCGGGCCCTGGCCCAGTCCTGGAATCTTGTGTGCTTCGCCGGCTTGCTGTGCATGGACCGGCACAGAAACAGCGGTGCCGATGGCAAAAGCCGCGAATGTCGACAAGGTCACGAGAGCTTTTTTCATGGCAGAAAGTCTAGCATTGCAGCGGGACCAGCAAAAGTACCCTCGCTTTCCGGCATGTCTTGTCGCCAACCTGTTGAAAACAATAAAATTTACATCAGATCAGCCAAACAAAAACGCCGCAAAAGCATTTGCGGCGTCTTCAAATTCTGGTGATGTCAACTGCCCTTAGATGGGCAACAAGCGGCCAGTCAGCCCTGGCGCGCCTTGAAGCGCGGGTTGACCTTGTTGATAACATACAGACGGCCGCGGCGGCGAACAACGCGATTGGCGCGGTGACGCTTGGCAAGCGATTTCAGGGAATTACGGATTTTCATCTGACCGGTCTCTCATAGTCAAAGCCGCGCGAGCAGTTTTCAAACCCGGCGCGGCCTGCGAATTAATTGGGCGGAACATAGTTGCGCGGACGTCACCTGTCAACTACTGCAAATCGGCCGCAGGCATCTTATATGACATCCTCGACAACCACCAACCGGGCCGGTTCGCATGCCTTCATTGTTCCCCAGTGAGACCGCCATAACCTGGAGCGTATTCGGCCTGGGTGTGCTGCTGGTGGTGTTGATGTGCTGGCGCGAAAGCAGGCCACGGCAATCGATGGAAGTCTCCATCTGGCCGACGACACCGTTTCTGCTGGCCGGCGCGTTCCTGGCCGTCCTGGCCGTTGTTCATCTGCTCACGCTGTACGGCATCAACCCTCGCTAAATCGGAGCTACGGCGGATTTCGAAACCCCCGAACATGAACGTCAGCTTGTGACATAGTTCACATCCGGTTCAGGTTTCCCGCGCTATTGTTGTGAGCATAGACAAACCCATTAAGGACCACAGAAAGACCGCTGCCATGTACCGCCAACACACAATCACAAGCTCGCCTGCCCGCTCAGCCGACGCACATGTTGTCGGTGTACCTGAGAACTACCGCCGCCCCGGTCCGCACTCAAGCCAGGAAATCGGCCTGGGCCCGTCAACCAGCGAAGTTCTCGGTGTCTTGTCTGCCATGGAACGCCTGCTTCCCTGACACCCACTTTGGATGTTGCGATGCTGTCAAAAACAGTGTCAATTGACGCCTTCAACCAGGCAAGGTCAATGAGCAACCATGCGCGACGCGGCGTCCACTTCCGGTGAAACAACCATTGTGATCGGCGCCGGACAAGCCGGCTTCTCGTTCTGCGCAAGACTGCGCGAACTTGGCTATCTCGGCGATATCATTCTGATCGGTGACGAACAGCACCCGCCCTACCAGCGCCCGCCTTTGTCCAAGGCCTACCTGCTCGGCGATATTTCACTTGAGAGACTGTGGTTGCGGCCGGATGAATTCTACACTGACCAGCGCATTGGACTGAGAACCGGTATGCAGGTTACTGCACTCACCCCGAACAGCAAAACGATTACGCTGGGCGATGGTACTCGCCTGGGCTATGACACTCTCGTCCTGGCGACCGGGTCAACGCCGCGCCTGCTGCCGCACGGTCTCACCAATGAACTTGGCGGCATCTACTACATGCGTTCGATTGCCGATGCCGATGCCATCGCGCCCGAATTCAAATCCGGCCGCCGGGGACTGGTTGTCGGCGGCGGTTATATCGGTCTGGAAGCCGCCGCCGTTGCAGCGAAACGAGGTGTAAAAACCGTCCTGATCGAGGCCGCCGACCGCATTCTGCAACGGGTCGCCTGCAGCCAGACATCGGACTATTTCAGGGATCTGCATCATTCGCGCGGTGTCGATGTCCGCGAAGGCATCGGACTGGAGGCCTTGCACGGCAAAGACGGCCGCGTGTCATCTGCCACGCTGTCGGACGGCACATCGCTGGAGGTTGACTTCGTCATTGCCGGGATCGGTATATTGCCCAATATGGGGCTGGCCCAGGCTGCAGGTCTTGACTGCGAAAACGGCATCAGGGTTGATGCCAGGTGCATCACGTCAGATCCCGCTATCATGGCCATTGGCGATTGCGCCTGCTTCCCCTGCAATGGCGCGCACCTTCGGCTGGAGAGCGTGGGCAACGCCATCGATCACGGCCAGCTTGCCGCAGCCAGTGTGATGGGCAGCAACCAGCCTTATGAGGCAAAGCCCTGGTTCTGGTCCGATCAGTACGACATCAAGCTTCAGATTGCCGGGCTTTCGACGGGCTTCGACACAATCATCGTGCGGCAAGGCGACGGAACCACCTGCTCTCACTGGTACTTCGCCGGAGATCAACTGCTGGCCGTCGATGCCATGAACGACCCTCGCGCCTACATGGTGGCAAAACGGCTGATCGAGGCGGGCAAATCGCCGCCGGCGGAGGCAGTTTGCGACACCGGTCTGGATCTGAAAGAGCTGCTTAACCAGTAGTCGTCAAGTCTGGATGGCTGGGCCTACCTGCTGCATAGACACTGGCGATGGCCCGATCGTCGGCCATGGTCTGCAGAACGAACAGCTCTTCCGCCAGGGTGCGCACTGTCTCCATGCGCAACGCCATGGCCGCAGTGGCGTGGGAATTCAGCACCACCACGTCGGCTTCGCTGCCGGCCTGGAGCGTACCGATCCGCTCCTCCAGTTGCAGCGCGCGGGCATTGCCCAGTGTCATCATGCAGAATGATTTCAGCGGATTGAGCACCTGGTTTTTGAGCTGTAGAACCTTGTAGGCCTCGTCCAGTGTTTTCAGCATGGAATAGCTGGTGCCGCCGCCGATATCGGTCGCAATTGCCGTGCGCACACCGTTGGCGCGCAAGCCGTCTTCATCGAACAGCCCGCTGCCGAGAAACAGGTTCGACGTCGGGCAGAACACCGCCACCGACCCGGTCTCCGCCATGGCGGCGCGTTCGCGGTCTCCCAGGTGCAGGCAGTGGCCGAACAGGCTCTTGTCGCCCAAAAGCCCGTACATCTCGTAAACATCGAGATAGTCTCTTGCCGACTGGTACAGCTCCAGCGTCAGCTCAATTTCGGCCTGGTTTTCCGACAAGTGCGTCTGCAGGTAGCATTCGGGATGTTCTTCGGTCAGCGCCTGGGCCATTTCCAGCTGGGTCGGGGTCGAGGTGATGGCAAAGCGCGGCGATATGGCATAAAGCGCCCTGCCCCTGCCATGCCACCGCTCAATCAGGTTCTGGCTGTCGTCGTAAGCAGACTGCGGCGTGTCACGCAAGGGCTCGGGTGCGTTGCGGTCCATCATCACCTTGCCGCCGATCATGCGCAGGTTCCGGCGTTCAGCTTCTGAGAAAAACGCCTCTGCAGACGCCTTGTGCACGGAACAATAGGCGACCGCCGTCGTCGTGCCATTGCGCAACAGATTGTCGAAGAAGTGCGTGGCCATGCGCTCACAATGTTCAGGATCAGCGAACTTCTGCTCTTCCACAAACGTGTAGGTGTTGAGCCAGTCGAGCAGCTTGGTGCCGAAAGACCCGATCACCTGGCCTTGCGGAAAATGCAGGTGGGTATCGATGAAACCGGGGAGGATCAGATGCGGCCGGTGGTCGACAACTTCCGCCTCTGGAAACTGCGCCCTGACCTCATCATAAGGTCCGCTCGCCGCAATCAGGCCGTCCTCGACGGCAACCGCGCCATCTTCTTCGTAAAGGTAACTTGCATGGTCATCATGGGAGCACGGAATGTCGCAAAACGATAGCGTACGCCCGCGCAGCACGGTCACGCTCACGATTTCTGTTCCTTGCCGGCAATCGCACTGTTGTACCAGTCGATGATGGCCTTGCGTTCGCTGTCTTCCATAAACGACACGTTGCCGGGCGGCATGGCGTTGCTGTGGCCAGCCTGCAGGTAGATCTCGCGGGCATTCGCGGCAATCTGTTCAGCTGTCTCCAGCACAACCGCCTTCGGCGCATGCACGATACCGTCCCATGCCGGTTCTTCAGCATGGCACATGGAACAGCGCCCCAGCACGGTGTCGGTCACCTGTTCAAACCCGGGCGCAGCGGCGAAACGCTGCTGCATTTGGGTCATTGTCGCCTGCTCTTCTTCTGCCGTGCCACCGGCCGGAAACGACGATAGCCACATGACACCGGCAAACAGGGCCGCGGTGGCACCCCATGTCCACCACAACTTGCCGCCACCCTGGTGCATTGTATTGAAAAAGTGCCGGATGGTGACACCCATCAGGAACACCAGCGCTGCAATCAGCCAGTTGTACGGCGTGGCGAAGGCAAGCGGATAATGGTTCGACAGCATCAGGAAGATCACCGGCAGCGTCAGGTAGTTATTGTGCGTCGATCGCTGCTTGGCAATCACGCCATATTTCGGATCCGGCGTGCCCCCGGCTTTCAGAACTTCAACCACCTTCTTCTGGTTCGGAATAATAATCGCAAACACGTTGGCGGTCATGATGGTGGCCGTAAAGGCCCCCAGGTGCAGCATGGCGGCACGGCCGGAGAAGACCTGGGTATAGCCCCAGGACATGGCCACGAGAATGGCGAACAGCACGACCATCAACCCGGTACTGCTGCGCCCCAACGGCGACCGGCACAACAAGTCATAGACCAGCCAGCCGAACACGATGGACGCGAGCG
>JBPCVV010000009.1:0-11414 GCA_051010195.1 Anderseniella sp.
TGATCTGTTCATGTGCGCCGGAACCGGCGGCTAAATTCTACACCGAGCGTGCGAAACTCGGGTGGGACGTGCCGGTGGTGAACGTGTTCTTCGGCAAGAGCCCGAAAGTAGCCGAACTTGCCGGCAATGACGCGGTCAACGGCGTATACTTCGCCACCATCTTCCGCGACTTCGATTCCCCTGCCGAGCAGATTCAGGAATCCAAGAAAATTCTGGCCAAGTACTATCCGGAAGAGCAGCCGGACGCGATCCACCTGTGGGGTTTCGCCGGCAGCCAGGTGTTCACGGAAGCACTGCGCCGCATGGATAGCGGTCCGATTACCCGTGCGCGTCTCGTGGAAACCCTTGAGGGTATCGATGACTGGAAGGACAGCGTTGTTCCAAACGTGACCATCGGTGAAGGCAATGCGCCAAACCACTTCATCATCAAGGACATGTCCTTTGTGCAGTTCAAAGACGGCAAGTTCGAGGAATTCACACCACCTTGGATGAAGTAACCCGACTTGCGAGCGGGGCCGCTCAGAGCCCCGTTCGCATTCTATGAGTTCCAGGCGCCGGGGGACCGAACTGTCCAACTTCGGAGCCCCGGTAGCCAGTGATAAATTCGTTACAAAATGGCCCGGTACGGCCAGCGACATGTAAAGGAGGCAAGATGACAGCGACAATTGGCAGAGCTATCCCGCCTCAGCGTCAAAGAACACTGGATGCCTTGAATCTAAAAGAACCAGATCGCGTGCCGATCGGTCTTTGGGGTACTGTGGAGGGCTACCAGCATCTTCGTAAGGGCCTGGGAATGGGCTACAACGAAGACTTCAAAAACTATCGAACCGGTTCGACCACCTGGACAACCGATGTGGCGTTCGAGGCTGACCTGGCAGAGAAACTGGACGTCGATTTTGTGCGGGTTTCAATCGGTCCGTCCGGCGGATCACCGGGGTTTCGTATTCTTGACCTGGACTCCATTCCGGTTCCGTTGCAGGTGCCGTCGCCGCCTGATGATGCGGAAATCAACATCGATGAATGGGGCGTAGTGCGCAAATGGACACCGCACGAAAACGGCGGCTACTACGAAATGATCGGCTATCCGCTGTTTGACGCCACCAGCGCTCCGCTTGAAGAGGGCCTGGAAATATTACGCGAGTTTCCATGGCCGGACCCATGGGACGAAGCCATGTGGCAGGACAGTCCGGTACCCGGCATGTCGCTGCGCGAATACTGCAAGTATATTAAGGAAGAAACACCGTTTGCCCTGATGGGGCAGGGCGGCCGCGGCGGGCTGTTCGAGCAGGCAAAGTACATGGTCGGCTACGCCAAGATTTTCTCCGACTTCATCGAAAGCCCGGAATTTCTGGATGCCATGCTGGTCAAACTGGTCGACCTGGAAATTGAGCACAACAAGGCATTTCTGGCCCAGTGTGGAGAGTATATCGACTGGCTCCGTATGAGCCCGGAAGACCTGGCGTCCGAAAAGACAGCCTTCATGTCGTTGCCGATGTTCGAAAACCAGCTGGTTCCCCACTACAAGCGCGCAACGCTTGCGACCAAGGAATTCTATCATACGAAGAATCCGGACGGAAAAATCCAGTTCCACAGTTGCGGTGCCATACCGGAACCGTTCATGCGCCATCTTATTGATTGCGGAGTTGACGGTTACGACTCGATGCCGCCGAAGGTGGCCCGGCATTCGAACCCGGCCGCCAAGAAACGTCAGCTGGGCGAAGAACTGTTCTTTTACGGTGGTATCGATGTTCAGGAAACCTTGCCATGGGGAACCGTTGAAGACGTGCGCGCGGAAGTGCGCCAACGGATCTGGGAAGTTGGTCACGGGGGCGGTTTTCTTCTGAGCTCGTCACACCGGCTCGAGCATGATGTGCCGGTTGAGAACACTCTGGCGATGATCGAAGAAGCTCGCGAATACGGTAAATATCCGCTGCCGGATACGCCTCCCGAAGGAGCGGACACCGGCGAAGGTTACGAGCCCTGGGATCCAAGCCCGAAAAAGAAGAGAAAGCGTCGGCCAAAGCCGACAGCTGCGGCATAATAGCGGGGTATCGACTCAATGCCATTGAAGATTGACACCGAAATCGAATTTGACCTGGAAGATCTCCAGTACGATTTTGAAGACTCCATGGAAACCGACCGCTGGAATGACGCACCGGCTGCAATCAAGGAACTGTTCCATACATTGGAGTGGAACATTATTGACGGTGAACACGCTGACACAGTCGGGTTTATTGACACCGCGCTTGAGGCCGATATCAGCGCACGCACGCTGATCGCCGGTCCCATGGCAACCGGGATTGCCGAGGTCGGGCGCCGGTTCAAGATGGATGAGTATTTTCTGCCGGAAGTAATGATGTCTGCCAAGTGCATGCATGAAGCGCTGGCGCGCCTGAAACCCCTTATACTGGCAGAAAAGAGCGAAGAGGTCGGAACCGTTGTCATCGGTACCGTGCAGGGTGACCTGCATGACATCGGCAAGAAAATCGTTGCCATGATGATGGAGGCCGCCGGATTCACCGTGCATGATCTGGGCGTGACGGTACCGCCGGAAAAATTCGTCGAAGCCGTTCGTGAACACAAACCACAAATTGTCGGGTTTTCGGCATTGCTGACAACCACCATGAACATGCAGTGGGAGACGTTGAAAGTATTCACAGCCGAAGGCCTGCGCGAAGACCTGAAAGTCTTCGTCGGTGGTGCCCCGATCAGCCAGGCCTGGTGCGACAAGATTGGTGCAGACGCCTACGCCATGGATGCGCTGGTGGCGGTTGACAAGGCCAAGGCCTGCGTAACCCGCCTGAAGAACCTGACCGGCGGCGCGGAAGAGCTGCATGAGGCAATGCTGGAAATAGACCGCGAACGGGAAGCCGCAAAAGCAGCCGCGGCGGAATAGAATGACCCAAACGCCCGCGGCAGTTCCCAAACCCGGCTGGATCGGCTTGCGCGGTATCAACTATACCGTGGCGGGACTGCTGGTCTTGTTGGGGTTTGTGGGCCAGAGCCATGCCGCCATCGGCTATGCACTGTTCCTGATCGCCACCCTTTTGCTGCTCTCGGGCGGGGTCCTGCTGGGTATATTTTCGCTGACCAGATGGTTTGACACAGCAGCCCTGCGCAGGGCCTTTGTGTGCGCTTTCTGGATGGGAGCGTGGGCGTATGTGTTCGCCGTTGCAGGCTTCACAGGTTACTACGTTTACGAAGCTGCGGTGGGGAATGTGCCGTTCAGATTCATTCTGTTCGGACCAGCCATACTGGCCGCCATTGTGGTCCTGGATGTGGGCATCTATCGGACTATTTTTCAGAAGAACCTGCCCACAATCCGGCGCTTCGGCGAGCTTTGGAACCGCGACAGCCTGGATCAGGATGCATTGTCACGGACGCTGGTCGACGAAGTTGTCCTGCATCGCAGCCTGTTCACGGTCAGCCCGTTTCGCTGGGTGCGGCATCAATTGATATTCTGGGGTTTCGGGCTGATGTTCCTCACCGAGATCGCAGCCGTGGCCTTTCGCGAGGCGTTCCCGGCTTTTGGATGGACTGACCTCTGGCACGTCCCCGATCACCCTGTAAGACTGGCCTTCGACCTGGCCTTCGATCTGACCGGACTGATGCTTCTGGTCGGTTGCCTGCTTGCACTGGCGTTCCGCGTCATGGCCAATGGCAAGCCAGAGCAAAAATATACCGATACGCCGACAACCGTGTTCCTGCTTGTCCTGACGGTGTCCGGATTCATGCTTGAAGGCGCCCGATTAGGACTGGAACCTGCCGGTTCGACCACTGCATGGGCATCGTTTGTCGGGCTTGCTTTTGTGCCGGTATCCCCAAGCGGAGAGGCGGCTATCGAGACGTTGTGGATCTTTCATGCGCTGGCCGTATGCGGGTTCATTGCCTATATCCCGCTCAAACGCATGATACATTCCTGCGCTACGCCCATGGGGCGGTTGGCGAACTCGCAAAAAAACCTCCTGGCGGACAAAAAAGCGAAAGTCATTGCCGGGCTGAATGGCCGGTTCGGGCGTCATTGACAGGTATCATTTCACACTGAAATCACAAACTTGATGACAAGGCCGCCAAAATGCGGCGTAATCGTCTGTATGAGAAATAGTGGACAAGTCGGGATTTCATGCCGACATTGAAACAACTGCTGGATGCGGAATGCCCCAATTGCCCGGCTGGTTTGGTGCGCCAAAGCGAGCTCTGCCAGGAGGTTGAAGAACTCTATTTCGCACCGGGTGTCGAGTGGACACTGCACCACGACTTGTACAGGCCCTGGCCCGGTCACAACGACCGGGTTTTTCGCTGGTTCGTGCTGGAAAATGGAACGGCAATAGGCATTACAGGTACTATTGATGAGCCCGACGGTGTGGCGCGGGTCCCTTTCCAGAAAGTATATCATCTGGACTGGAATCGCCTGAGAAACTGCCGAATTGTGTATGAAGCAGGCAGTTTTACCAAAGCTGCACAGATCATGAATATCACGCAATCCGCCGTCAGCAGGCAGATTGGCACTCTGGAACAAGAGCTGGGCTACGATATTTTTTTCCGAAACCGGCAAGGACTTTTGCCAACAGAGTATGGCGAGTATTTTCTGGATTCGATCCAGAAGATGTGGGACTCGCTGGAACTGGGGCTGGCGCGCCTGAATGAAATGCATGAAACACCGGTTGGCCCGCTTTCGTTGACAACGACGGAGGCATTCGGCTCAGCCTGGCTGTCATCGCGGTTGGGCAAGTTTCACGAAATGCATCCGTCCATCGAAGTATCCTTGTTATTGGTGGACAATGCTGTCCTGGATCTGTGCAAGAGAGAAGCAGATTGTGCGATCCGGTTCAGCAAGCCGGAACAGCCCAATCTTGTGTTCAAGTTCATTGAAGAGTTTTCCTACCACATTTACGGGTGCCAGGAGTATCTGAAAAAAAACGGAATTCCCCGTTCGGTGGAAGACCTGAATGCGCACCAGTTGATTGTTTATGGCGACGGTATGGGACACCAGCCAATAAGAGAACTGAACTGGCTTTCCCAGTTCAATCGTCCATCAGAGCCCAATCACATACCGGATATCTCGATCAACAACATATACGGGATTTACAGGGCCGCCGAAAATGGACTGGGGCTGGCGGCGCTGCCGTTTTACCTGAGTGAACGGTCCAGCAAACTGGTCAGGGTCCTGCCGGATGTGATTGGGCCGAAAATCCCGATTTATTTTGTCTATCCGCAGGAACTTGGACTGTCGCAGCGAATCTCGCTGCTGCGTGATTTCATCGTGGACGAAATCCGCGCCAACTGGGGTGATATGAGAAAACGCAATATGGCCTGACGGGCATGGGTCAGGGGGGGCATGTGCCCGCGGCATACTTGCGGCCTGACGCGGGCCATATAGTTTACCACATGTGGGTTCCGCGCATAAATGACAGTCAGTTTACATAATGAAATCAAAGGCAAAACTAGTGTTCATGCCGTCCGGCAAGCGCGGAGAGTTCCCGGTTGGGACGAGCCTGCTGGAAGCCAGCAGATCACTCGGGGTGGACCTGGATACGGTCTGTGGCGGACGGGCGGTCTGCGGACGGTGCCAGATCGAGCCCTCCTTTGGTGAATTTGCCAAATTGCAAATCAAGTCCGATCCTTCGCACCTGTCAGAATTCGGGCCCACTGAGGAACGCTACAGGAATATCAAGGGACTGGGTGACAAGCGCCGCCTCGGCTGCCAGACACAGCTTCTCGGTGACCTGGTTGTCGATGTACCAGAGGAAAGCCAGATTCACCGGCAAATGGTGCGCAAAAGCGCAGATGAAATCCGCGATCTCGTCATTGATCCGGTTGTGACGCTGCATTACGTCGAACTGCCAAAACCCAGCATGGAAGATCAAAGGTCGGATCTTGAAAGGATCAACCTCAACCTGGCCGAAGAATGGGGACTGACCGACCTGAAATGGGACATCAGCTGCCTGGGCGAGCTTTCCGCAGCGCTGCGCGCCGGTGAGGTTTACGGCGGCGAGTTCAAGGCAACGGTCGCGGTTCGCGCGGGCCATGAGGTGATAGCGGTCTGGCCCGGGTTCAAGGAGCGCGTGTTCGGGATCGCTGTCGATGTCGGAACGACGACGGTAGCCGGTCACCTGTGTGCACTGGATAACGGTGATGTCATGGCCAGTTCCGGCCTCATGAACCCGCAAATCCGTTTCGGTGAAGACTTGATGAGCCGGATTTCCTACCTGCAGCAGAACGAAAACGAGGCGCCAAACCTGACAGCCGCGATCCGGTCAGCACTGACAGACCTGGTTGCCGCGGTCTGCAAGGATGTGGAGATTTCACCTCTTGATGTTGTCGAAATGACCATTGTCGGCAATCCCACCATGCATCACCTGGTCATGGGCATAGATCCGACGCAACTGGGCATGGAGCCGTTTCCTTTGGTGGTCGACGAGGGCACCAGCGTGCGCGCCCGCGACCTGAACATCCCGATCAGCCGTGCCGGGTACGTGTGGTTCCTGCCGTGTATTGCCGGTCATGTCGGTGCCGATACCGCCGGGGTGATCCTGAGCCAGGCCCCGCACCTGAGCGAAGACATGACACTGGTTATCGATGTCGGCACCAACGCCGAAATCGTTCTGGGGCACAAGGATCGCCTGATTGCGTGTTCGTCGCCCACCGGACCGGCTTTCGAAGGCGCGCAGATCACCTGCGGCCAGCGCGCGGCACCCGGCGCCATTGAGCGGGTGCGCATCGACCGGGAAACGCTCAAACCCAGGTTCAAGATTATCGGTGTTGAGCAATGGTCGGACGAAGAAGGTTTTGCCGAAGCCGCCGAAGACATCGGGGTGGCCGGAATCTGTGGCTCCGGAATCATCGAGGCGGTGGCGGAATTGTTCCTTTCCGGCATAGTCGATGCATCAGGGCGCATGCAGGCGAAGAAACTGGATGTCTCGGAGCATCCCAATTTTGTCGCCAAGGGGCGCAATTTCGAATATGTGCTGCACCGTGATGGCGACCGTGTAATCTATGTATCTCCGTCTGACATCCGGGCAATACAGCTGGCCAAATCGGCGTGTTATTCGGGCGTGCGCCTGCTGATGGACCGGATGGGGACCGATCACGTCGACCGCATCTACCTTGCCGGGGCGTTTGGCAGTTACATCGACGTCGGGTATGCCATGGCGATCGGTCTTATTCCCGATTGCGATCTCGACAAGGTCTCGTCCGCCGGCAACGCAGCCGGCACCGGCGCGCGCATAGCGCTTCTGTCAGCAAGCTCACGGGCCGAAATAGACCGGGTGTGCCGGATGGTCGACAAGGTGGAAACCGCCATAGAGCCGGAGTTCCAGGATTACTTCGTCGCCGCGATGAGCTTGCCGCATTCAACCGAACCGTTCGACAAACTGAACGACTGGCTGGTCAAGGAGGGCCTGGCACGCCGATGAGCGAAAAACGCACACTACCGGTGCAGCAGGCGGGTGCCCCTGTGATGTCGAAACGCGGCCCCTATATCGTCGAGGTCGAAGCCGGTGAAACCTATTTATGGTGCAGCTGCGGCCGATCGAAAACCCAACCCTGGTGCGACCAGTCTCACGCCGGTACGGGTTTTGAACCGATTGAATTTGTTGCGCCGATCTCCGGTGAGTTCCACATCTGCGGTTGCAGACAGTCTGAGAACAAACCTTTTTGCTTCGGCACCTGCCGTGGTCACACGCCGGAAAACTCAAAGTGGGATCTGTTGTGATCATGGCCACGGATGCATTCAAGGTCCAGGTACGCAGTAACATGGTGGTGAGCATCACCGGTGTTGCAGGCGATGAAGTGATGTCTGGGACCGACATAAACAACCCGCTTGCCGTCTCCACCCTGCTGGCCGACAACAACAAGAAGAACGGCAATCTGGACGGCGATTATTTCCTCGGCACGTTCATCGACGCGCGCGACTTTGCCTGCCTGTGCATAGGCTTTCAGCAGGCACTGTGCGAGAAGAGCCTGGAGTCGGCGCAAAATGCCGGTGGCGACGGAAGCCAGAGCTGGGTGAATCGTTTCGTGCCCACCGCAGGTTCTGCGCAAGACGACTGACCTGACATCAGATCATTTCGATGACTTGCTTTCGGTTTCAGACATTTTATTTGCGGGACTGTTCGGTTGCGTCGGCACAATGTGCCACGAGGCGATGGCAGCCTTTACCTGGTTGGACCGGCGCCTGGCGGGGCCGAGCGCTATCCTGAAGGCAGATACCAGCAACACCGAGAGGAAGATCGCCGCCTGAAAATACATGAATGCATCCGGGCCGGCGCTTTGCATTAAGGTGCCGACCATCAACGGACCGAGCGATGATCCAAACCCGTAGATCACGAACAGGCGGCTGGATGCCGACAGCATCTGCCGGCTTTCCATCTGGTCATTGATGTGGGCCAATGCGACCGATCGTGTCGGAATGGCCAGTGTTCCGAAAACGGCAAACATTATGATCGTGATCTGCATGCTGGCCTGCTGGGTGGCCGCCAGAAATGCGGCCAGTGCCGCAAACAGGCTGACCGTCAGCAAGACCAGCCTGCGGTCCATCTTGTCCGCCAGCATGCCGAGAGGATACTGCACGATCGTCACGCCAAGGGTTGGTAGCGCAATCATGACCGATATCCACCACACGGGTATGCCTTTGATGACGCCATATGCCGACCCGAGGCCGAACAGCGCACTTTGCGCCAGACCGTTCACGAAAATCGCATAGGTCGCGAGCGGAGAGGCGCGAAAAACCACCCCCAGAGAAACCGGCGGTGTTCGGGTCACGGCAGGTACCTCAATTCTGAGCAGGGTGATCGGCACCAGGGCGAAAGACAGAATAACCGAGGCCAGCAAGAAGCGCACATACCCGCTGCCGTCTTCGACGTTGAGCAGGAATTGCCCGGCCCCCATCATGGAATAGGTCACCACCAGGTAAAGCGCCATCACCCGGCCCCGGGTACGGTTTGACGTTGATGCGTTCAGCCATGCCTCGCAAATGATGTAAAGTCCGGTCGTCGAAATACCCGTCACCACGCGCAGAACAAACCACCAGGTCGGCTCGACAAAAACGGCCAGCAGAAGTGCTGATGACGACGCAAGCGATGCAAGACCGGCAAACACCCGAATATAGCCGACCTCTTCGATCATGCGTGGCACCAGCCAGGCTCCGAGCAGGATGCCGATGGGATAGCCGGTGGCAATGTAACCGATTGCAATACCACCGAACTCGGCCTGCGAAGCCAGCAGGCCGACCAGTGATCCCTGCAACCCTGTCGCCAGCGCAAGCAGGGCGATACAGAGCAGCAGTATTGCTATGCTGAAAGTCCGGGTGCGGCTGCTCAAAGCGTAATGACCATACCGTCAAAGGCGGTTGTTTCGGGAATGTCGCGGGCAGCGGCAAGCATGTCCGGTCCCATATGGGTCAGCACGATGCGCTTGGCGTTCAGCGCGGCTCGGTTGGCTTCAAGGTCGGGATAGTTCAGGTGATACTTCACCGGCTTGGAGAAGGCGTAGCACTCCATGATCAGCAGATCGGCACCGTCGGCAAGCGCAGGCATGTGCGGGTTCCACTCGCCATCTCCGGTGTAGGAAATGACTTTCCCGTCAATGTTCAACCGCACAGAGGTCGGCATGGTCTGCGGTGTGTGAACGGCGGGCATGGTCTCTATTGCAAGCTCGCCGTGACGGTGTGCTGATGTGTTCGACAATTCCACAAAATCCAAAGCGAACCGGGGTTTCATCTTGTCCGAGCCGGGAAACAGCGTGGCCGTCGCCTGTTCGACCCAACGTTCGGTTCCCGGCGGCCCGATGATTGTCAGAGGCGACTGCCGCCTGGCACCCAACATTGCATCCATCAGCAAGAACGATATGCCGCCTGCGTGATCGGCGTGCAAATGGGTAATGACTATGGCCTCGATTGTGTTGTGGTCAATGCCAAGTGCATTGAGCGCGATCAGGCTCGAGGCACCAAAGTCGACGCAAAACCGCATGTCCGGCCCGTCCACGACAATGCAGGTGTTCAGTCGGCCGCCGGAACCGAATGCGTCTCCGGAGCCTGCAAATGTCACGGTTACACTCATCACGACATGACCCTGTTGAGTTGCCGTCAACCGTTAACCAGTGTCGAATTTCCTAGACCAGCACGGGACGCATGAACGTTCAGATATAGTGGCCATCAAGCTGCTGCAAGCGCAATAGCCGATACCTGCCATGCATTACCGATTTGCCGGCGCGCCGGGTACCGGTACAGCATCAAATGTACTGGCTTCGGAGGCGATTCCGGCGACACCCAGATTGTCGCAACATTGCTGCGTGCCGTGCCGGATATTGTCGAAGATGAGGGTTTCCAACTGAATTCAACCAAGACACGCATCATGTTGGATACTTCCCGGCAGGTCGTGACCGGGGTCGTCGTGAACCGTCGCCTCAATGTGCCGCGCAAGGCCTTTGACCGGCTGAAAGCGGTCATACCTGCCTGCGGCAGGCCAGACGATGCGCGGTTGAATGACCCAGTGTTGCGGACCTCGCTGATCGGACAAATCGACTGGTTAGAAGGGGGCAATCCGCAGCGCGGCCAAAAGCTGCTGCGGCTGTTGGATAAAGCCACTGCAAAACAGGGTTGATGGTCAGGGCGTTTGAGTGTCTTTGAAACAGCGAACAACGCCCAAAAAAGATACAAATGCAATTGTTCCGGTTAGGGCTGCTGCAGGACTTGGCCTGCACAATGGGGCGACACGGACAGTTGTGTGCAAGGAAACTGGCATGACGGAAAAACCTGATGTCACGGAAGCCTTTGACAAGACCGGGTGCGGGATTCCGGAACTTTCTCCGGCCGTGGATGCGATGGCCAGGGTCACGTCTGCTGCTCTGAATGTGCCGCGTGTTTTCGTGTTCGCGTCGGCTGGTGACGCTGACATCCAGGCTGCTGTCGGCCTCAGCGATAGTGACGTCAATGCATGCCGAAACCTGATTTTGCCTGAGGTGGGCCGCGCCGGCGTTGTGCAGGCCGGTGACCTGACGAAATCAAAGCGAAAGAGTTTTCAGAAAATCGCATCCGGTTTGAAGTGCGTTCGTGCGGTGCTCTGCGTGCCTGTTGTGAATGAACAGGGGGAAACGATCGGGGCGATTGCCGTTTTCGATGCAAAGCCACGGCGCTTTACTGGTTCAGATCGCACCATTTTGAAGGACAGCGCCGTCAATTTGTCCGGACTTGTGGCCATGCAGCGCGCTGCCGTGCTTCATCAGGCTGCGGAAACAGAGTTGAAGGATGCCATGGAAGCCCTGCCTGACGGTTTCGTTCTTTATGACGACGATGACCGCCTGGTGCACTGCAATCAGCGCTACCGCGAGATTTACAACAAAACCGGTGATCTGCGCGTGCCGGGTGTCAAATTCAGTGAACTGATCCGCGCAGGAGTGGAGCGGGGTCAGTACGC
>JBPCVV010000010.1:0-3465 GCA_051010195.1 Anderseniella sp.
CCCTGATCGAACGGGCCGATGTGGTCGTGGTGCGCTTCGGCGAAAAGTACAAGCAGTGGAACGCCGCCTTTGATGCAGGTTACGCGTCAGCCCTCGGCAAGGCGGTGATCATCATGCACGGGTCCGATCACCAGCACGCGTTGAAGGAAGTGGATGCAGCCGCCCTCGCGGTCACCGAAACACCGGCCCAGGTCGTGGACATTCTGCGCTACGTGATCAACGGTGAACTGAAGGGCTACTAGCCCTGGTCAGGTTTCCGGCTTGGCATCGGAGAATTCGTCGCTGAGCGGTTCCTGGAACTCGCCACCTGCGATTTCGTAATAGTCACCGGCAAAGTCACAATAGATATGGCCTTTCAGTGGCACGTCGAGGGCTGCGTCGAACACGCCCGCCGCAATGGCGATGCGGTCGGACCCATTGGCTTTCCAGAACAGGGTGGACCCGCAGGTAGAGCAGAACCCGCGCTTGTAGCCCGGCGTGGACTCGTACCAGGCCAACCCGTCTGTGGAGGTCAGGGTCAGAGCCTCGTCAGCACAACCGGTGGCGCTCATATAATTGCCGGTCTGCTTGCGGCACTGGACACAGTGACACGCCACCACGTCGCGCAACCTGCCTGCCACTTCAAACTTAACGCCGCCGCACAGGCAGCTTGCCTTGTGTGAAGTGCTCATCAGGTCCTCATCGTCGAAAGTGCTGCGATATGGTCTGGCGTGACGCCGCAGCACCCGCCGACAATTTGCGCACCCGCACCACGCCAGCCTAGGGCAGCGACCGCAAAATCATCCGGTGCGATATCGACGAATTGCCAGTCCGGCATGGTGAACTCGCCGGCCTCAGGATAAGCGCCGGTCGGGCCGGACCAGTTGTCCGAAATGATTTCCAGCCCCTCCAGTATGGTGTCGATCGGCGAGTGCATGATCAGGCAGGCGTCCGGATTGAAGCGGGTCAGTTCCTTCACGATCGGCTCCAGCAACTGATCGGGATGATTGACGCCCGCCAGTGCGCCGTCGCCATTGCGTTCCACGGCAATGCCGACCCAGACCGGCAGGCCGGTATTGACGGCGGCCTCCACTGCCCAGCTTGAAAACTTGGTGTCGCGCATCATTTCCATGATCAGCATGTCCGCGCCGCAGGCTTTCAGGTTGGCCGCCTTGGCATCGAACAGTCGGCGCACGGTGTCGTCGTTCCAGGAATAGTTTGGGTCGAAATCGTCGGTGCCCTTGGCAATCGGGCGCATCACCGAGATTGAGCCTGCAACGCACACCGGATGGTCGGCGGCGTCCGCTGCTTCGCGCGCGATGTGCATGGCGACGGTGTCGGTCTTGATCAGATCGGCATCGCGGCCATGGGCATTGAACATCAGCGGGGCCGAGGCATAGGTGTTGGCGGTGATCACGTCGGCGCCGACCTTGATGTAGTCGTCATGCACCGCGCGCACCACGTCCGGGTGGGTGAGGTTTGCTTCCGCACACCAAACGTCTGAATCCATCTTCACGCCGCGGCGCTGGATATCTGTCCCGGTGCCGCCATCCAGAATGACCAGTCCGCCATCGTCGAGCTTGGCTTTGATGTGTCCATACATGTCTGAATTCCCTTTAAGAGGCGCGCTGTCCGATTGTTTTCGGATCAACGCCGCGCGCTTTCATGAAAGCGACCATATGGAAGCGGGTTTGCGCTGGCGAGTAGAAATACTCATGGCCCACTGGACAGGCTACGCGGGCCATGCAACCGCCTGTGCGGCACGGTTTCCCTTCTGGCGCGGCGAGGTGGGCTGCGCAGGCAGGCACATCATATCCGGCCGGTGAGAATGCACCGACCGGGCAGGCGGTCAGACACGGCTTGTCAACACATGTGTCACATGGCGAGTTGCTGTCATGCATGGCCGGCAGGTCAACAGCGATGTCAAATATGAAGGCGGCGCGATAGGCGTGCCACAGACCGAATCTCGGATGGATATTCATGCCCAGCGGAGAGGTGTGGCCGGCCTGGGCTGCACGTGCCCAGGTCAGAAACGGCGGATGCGGTGTATCGAATGGAAACTGCACCTGCGCCCCAAGTTCATCAGCCAGCGGTGTCAGCACGGCCTGCGTCCACTGGTCCATCAGGTCGCTTGCAGGATCGCGTTCCGACGCGAAGCGCTCGAACATGGCCGGACCCGCATTGCCGATCAGCACCAGCGATGTGCCGCCAAAATAAATCTCGGCTGACCTATTCAGCCAGCCCAGAACCTCGAAGCTCTCCGAGCGGATACGGGCCTCGATTAAGGCAGCGTTTCGATCAACGTCAGGCAAGGCGCGGATGGCCCGGCTGCAGCAGGGCGCGGTCGAGCTTGATATCATGGTTGGCGCGCAACTGCCGGTCCAACTCGTCCGGCAGGTAGTCGGGGAAATAGCCCGACAAAATCTTGTCCTTGCGCGCGGCGGCCACCTTGATCACGTCAGGCTTGTTCGCCTCGTTCCACTCCTTCGGGCTCATGCGGTTGCCCACATCCGGATAGACATAATCCTTCTGCATCAGCTCCAGTGTCTGTCCCGATCCGAGATAATGGCCCGGCCCCTGGGTGCAGACCTCGGTGATCACATCGATCGACAGAGTTGCGTCTGTTACTTCGATGCCGCGCACATTGCGATTGATGGCGCCCAGCATATCATTGTCGATCAGCAGGCTTTCGAAGCAGAAGCCCAGCAGGGAAGCATGCATGCCGGCGGCTTCATAAAGCATATTTATGCCTGACATGGCGGTCAGGGCCGCGTTCACGCCATGTTCGCAGCCGGCCTGCATGTCAGGCAGCTTGCTGTCAGCCATGCCGGCGGCAGATCCCGTCGGCAGATCATAGAACTGGCCCATCTGTGCACAGGCGGACGAAATCAGCGCCTGCTCGCCGGACCCGCCCGACATGGCACCGGTGCGCAGGTCCGAGACAAACGGCCACGGCCCCCACAGCGCATAGGCACCTGGTTGTACCGCGTTTACATAAGCCAGTCCGGCAAGGCATTCGGCCACCGCCTGGACGACGGTGCCGGCCAGTGCGGCGGGCGACGTGGCGCCGGCCTGGGCTGCTGACAACAGCAGCACCGGCATGCCGCCGCGCACGCAGGCTTCGAGCACGTTGCAGGCGTCCGCCGCGAACTTCAACGGCGGGACGACAAAGCAATTGGAGTTGGACACGAACGGCCGCGCGCGCCAGGCCGCTTCGCCGCCGGCCACGAGATGCAACAGCTCGAACGCGTCGGCGACGTTCTCGCCAACCGTGAAGCTGGTGCCGACGTGCTTGCTGGTGCCGCTGACGCAGGCGTACAGGGTGTTGAGGTCGAGATCGCGTGGGTCCGCCAGGTCGCGGGCCACCATCGGCCGCTGGAAGAAGTGGATGTTTTCCAGCCGCTCGACCAGTCGCGCGGCGTCGTACAGATCGTCGAGCGTGGACTCGCGATAGGTGCGCTCGATCGGATCGACGAGATGCACGGC
>JBPCVV010000011.1:0-2708 GCA_051010195.1 Anderseniella sp.
ACGGCAGCATTGGTGGTGTGGTCTTCACCCCGGATAATGTGGGTCAGCCCCATGTCGATATCATCCACCACCGACGGCAATGTATACAGGTAACTGCCGTCCTCGCGGATCAGGACCGGATCGGACAATGACGAGGTGTCGATGTGCACGTCGCCGCGCACCAGGTCGTTCCAGTGAACGTCATGCTGGTTCAGCTTGAAGCGCCAGTGGGGTTTGTGGCCACCGGCTTCCAGTTTTGCGCGTTCGTCATCCGTCAGGTTCAGTCCGGCGCGGTCGTAGATCGGTGGCTGGTGCCGGGCCAGTTGACGCTTGCGTTTGTAGTCAAGCTCTTCGGCGGTTTCATAACAGGCATAGAGCCGGCCGTCTGTTTTAAGTTTTTCGGCCGCAGCGTCGTACAGTGCAAAGCGTTCCGACTGCCGGAACACCTCGTCCGGTGCCAGGCCAAGCCAGTCGAGATCGGTTGCTATCCCGTCCGCAAATTCCCGGGTCGAGCGTTCAACGTCGGTGTCGTCATAGCGCAGTATGAAGCGGCCGCCGGCCTTGCGGGTGAACAGCCAGTTCAAAATGGCGGTGCGGGCATTGCCGATGTGTATGCGGCCAGTGGGTGAAGGCGCGAAGCGAACTGTCGTGGTCATGGTGCTCGTTTAGCGGCAGTGAATGGCAAGCGCAAGCAGCGGTTGGCTGATACGATCATTGCACGACCAGATGTGCCCAGGAGTTCCCGGCGGTGTCAGGCCTTGTCCCGAAAGCCGTTGGTGATCGGGTAGCGGCGTTCCTTGCCGAAGGCCCGGCGGGTGATCTTCACGCCCGGCGCGGCCTGGCGGCGCTTGTACTCTGCTATGTACAGAAGGTGCTGAATGCGCTCGACCACGTCCGGGTCATGCCCCTTCGCCACCAGCTCTGCCAGCGATGTCTCATGCTCTACCAGGCCGTCCAGGATGTCATCTAGCACATCGTACTCCGGCAGGGAGTCCTGGTCGGTCTGGTCCGGCCTGAGTTCAGCGGACGGTGCCTTGGTGATGATGCGTTCCGGGATGACACGACCGGCCGGGCCTTCCACGCCGGTGCCGTCCGACTGGTTGCGCCAGCTTGCCAGTGCGTACACATCTGACTTGTAGACGTCCTTGATCGGGTTGAAGCCGCCGTTCATGTCACCATAAAGAGTGGCGTAGCCAACCGACATTTCCGACTTGTTGCCGGTGGTCAGCACCATGGATCCGAACTTGTTGGAAATAGCCATCAGGATGGCGCCTCTGGTGCGCGACTGGATGTTTTCTTCCGTAACGCCTTCCGTCGTGCCTTCGAACATCGGCGCGAGCGAATTCAGGAAACCCGTGACCGGTTCGGAAATTGGCACCACGTCGTATCTCACCCCCAGCGCCTTGGCACAGGTTTCGGCGTCTTCGAGACTGTCTGAAGACGTGTATTCGTAAGGCAGCATGACGCAGTGAACCTTGTCAGCTCCCAGCGCGTCGACCGCCATGGCTGCAACCACGGCCGAATCTATACCGCCCGACATTCCGAGCACGACACTGTCAAATCGGTTCTTGCACACATAGTCACGCGTGCCCAGCACGCACGCATGCCAGATTTCCTCATAACCCAGCAATTGCCGGGCGGTGTCGGCCGGGGCGCACACCCACCCGTCCGGGCCGCGGGACCATTCGGTCAAGAGGGTCGCTTCTTCGAACTCCGGCATCTGGCAGGTCAGTTTGCAGTCGGCATTCAGGACGAACGAGGCGCCGTCGAAGACCAGTTCATCCTGGCCGCCCACCTGGTTGATATAAATCATCGGCAGGTTGGTTTCAGTGACCCGTGCCACGACCAGGTTGAGCCGGACATCCTGCTTGTCACGCTCAAACGGCGACCCGTTCGGCACAATCAGCAGTTCCGCCCCGGTTTCCTCCAGTGTTTCGCAGGTTTCTTCCGTCCAGATGTCCTCGCAAATCGGCACCCCTATGCGCACACCCCGGAAATTGATCGGCCCTGGTGCGGGACCAGCATCAAACACCCGTTTTTCGTCGAACACACCATAGTTCGGCAGATCATGCTTGAAGCGCACCGCGTCTACCTTGCCATTCTCCAGCAGGATGGCTGCATTGTAGAGTTTGCCGGCCTCAGCCCACGGCGACGTTATCAGCATCGCCGGCGCGCCGTCCTTGGTCAGGTCCGTCAGGCCTTCCACAGCCATTTGGCAGGCTTCGACGAAAGCGGGTTTCAATACAAGGTCCTCCGGCGGGTAACCGGAAATGAACAGTTCTGTAAACACCAGGAGGTCAGCACCTGCATCCACCGCCTCGCGGTGGACAGCGCGTGCACGCTCAGCGTTTGCTGCAACAGCACCCACCGTCGGGTTCAGTTGGGCCAGCATGATTTTGAGATTGTCAATCATGCTCGCTCTATTAGAGCCTTTTCCATTGGAAGAGAAGCGTTTGATGGGGACGTTTGCAGACCTTCCGTAATGCGCCATCAATGATTGCTTTAGATTTCCCGGCTACAATGAACCAGGAATAGTATTACCCTGTCGGGATTGTGAGGATTTTGCGCGGCGGGGCACATCTGTTTCGAAGGTTGAAGGAATGTTTCCGGTGTGGAGGCTCGCCTTGTGGCGCTGACTGCAAGTCAAAACCAAGCGGCCGTTGCATCCTCGGACGCTGATCTTCTGCAGGTCACATTGAACAATGTGGCGCGCGGGGTAGTGTCCGTTC
>JBPCVV010000012.1:0-2551 GCA_051010195.1 Anderseniella sp.
GACCGCCCGTTCAAGACCGGTGAATGGGCCTATGCAGGTTCTATACGGGTGGAGAACCCGTTTGCCTCGGTTGGCGATGGTGTCTACAAGGCGAGTTATCACCATGTTGAAGCGACCGGGGTCGGCACGCCGAATTTCGCGCCCAAAACAGAAGGGATTACCCTCCAGTTCGATCAGGATTTCGGGGATATAGGGGTCTTTGGCAAGTACTCTCGCACTTGGGGCCGCAAGGCCGCGGTGGAGCAGTTCGCCCATGCCGGAATAATGTGGACACGTCCGTTCGGCTATGAGGAAGACAACTGGGGGGTTGGTTTCGGGTGGGTTGACCCGACGGCGGCAAATACGCGCGATGAATATGTGGCCGAGACATTCTACAAGATGCAAGTTACACCTTTTGTATCGGTTACTGCCGACGCGATGCTTGTGATAAACCCCTCAAGCAACCCGAACGGTAATGACACGGAAGGCGTATTCAGTGTCCGCTCGCGGATGCATTTCTAGGCCCTTTCATGCGGCTCGGGTATGAAGATACGGGAGTGACATGCTAAATCGGTTCTTGTTGCTGTTGTTTGCGACCACAATCGTCCTGACTGTACAGGCCGGAGCCGGCATTGCCATGCAGCAGATCGGCTGGCGCGATCTTACATTCTCGATCGAACCGGGAGACGACCCCTATTTCGGGCTGACTTACGAGCAAAGACTGAAGCTCGAGACATTCATGGCGCTTCAGTCCGTCCGCAAGAACAACGGCAGATTAGACGCACGACAGCTCGACCGGGAGAAAGCGGCACGCTCGGGGTTACAGGCCGACGGGCTCGATGCAGATGCCTTGCGAGAAAAATCGGTCCAGCTCTTTCTCAAGATCCAGGCGCAGCGCACCGGTGTGCGGCGCGAATGGGACAACAAGACTGTCCGCATTCCGGGTTATTTGGTGCCGCTTGAGTTTGACGGTGAGACAATCACCGAGTTTCTTCTGGTTCCCTATGCCGGTGCATGTGTTCACACTCCGCCACCGCCGGCGAACCAGATCATTCATGTAACGGCGACAAAGGGCTTCCGTGCCACGGAGACGAAAGGCGTCGTCGCGACCGGGATGTATGGTCTGCAACCCATGGGGGCGAAAGGCCTCCGCGCCATGGGGATGAAGGGCTTCCATCCCATGGCGACGAATGGCGGTCGCGCCAGGGGATTGTTCGATCCCGTCTGGGTTGAAGGCCGTCTGTCGGTCGAGAACAGCAGACAAGCGGTCGGGCTGTCAGATGGAAACACGAGCTTCGATGTCGGCTATGCGATCAACGCAAGTTCGGTTGAACGCTATGAATAGGAACAGGCCGCTTTATTGTCGTGAGACAAAGGGTGTTGAGGGAAACTCCCAACGTAAACTCTCAGAGTCATTCGGGGAAACCGTCTGCCCATGCGTCTAGGGTCATTTCACCTTCGCTGGTGTTTGCGACGGTCTGCCTCGCCATGATTCCGGCTTATGGACAATGCTATGGTAGGCTATGAACAACGAGAAATCCCTCTAACAACAGGAAGAAGAAAATGTCGTTACAGCTCCGAGCAATTTTGGGTTTGGGTGTCATGCTGGGTCTTGCCGGGCATGCGCAAGCCGAAGACGTGTGGATAAGCACGTCGAACCAGGAGTGCCAGGTGGCGAGTGATGAAGCTCTGAAAGAGAATGAGTCCGTGACATGGTCCGGCGCATGTCGTGACGGTCGTGCAACCGGATCCGGCAGACTGGAATGGTTCGTGGATGGCAAGTTTTCAGGCGACTATGATGGCGAAATGTCTGATGGTCGGTTCCACGGAAAGGGGCTAATGCGCTTTCAAGTTGAAAAGGGCAAGGGCTTTGACCGGTTGGAAGGGACCTTTGCAATGGGCGAACCCGAAGGCGAGGCACGGTTCGATGCTGCCAATGGTGACTTTTATACCGGTGGTTTCCATAAGGGCGAGCGTCACGGTATGGGCTATTACCGGCTTGTGACCGGCGAACAATATTACGGTGACTTTGAAAATGGTCAGCGTCATGGAATGGGTTTCCTGATTGACAACGACGGCAATGCCTTTTTGGGGCAGTTCGAGAATGGTGAGGCCAAAGGCGCAGGTGTTGTGGAAAACAGTGATGGATCGAAATTCCAGGGTGAGTTTGCCAAGAGCCTTCCAAGCGGAGCTGGCACGTATGTCGCGCCCAATGGAGATACCTACCAGGGTCAATTTACTGCCGGAAAAGCAAATGGAAAAGTTCTGGTAACCAAGGCTGATGGCAGCCAGGCCTTGGAAGACTGGAAAGATGGGGAGAAGGTGAAATGACTTATTCTGCAAATCACAGCAAAACAAAGTTTGTCGGCGTTACATTTTTGACACTTGCCATGGCGTTGGTCTTACTGCTGACGCCCGTACAGACGACACCAGCTAAAGCCGGCGCACTTGGCGGCGCGTTTGGCGGCGCTCTCTTGGGCGGCCTGATAGGTGGCCGCGGCGGTATGATAGGCGGTGCAATCATGGGCGGCGTTATTGGCGGCGCGGCCGAGGCTTCAAGAAGAGACCGCCG
>JBPCVV010000013.1:0-8462 GCA_051010195.1 Anderseniella sp.
CCACTTGCGGGAGAAGCACGTACCTTAACGGCGACTGGGATAGCCATGCCTACAAGAAAGGATATCGAAAAGGACTTAGGGCTGGCGTTCGGGACTGCCTCCGCGGTCACCGCAGTAAAATAACTTATCGGCCACGCGGCCTGTCAGGTAAGGAACACTAGGCTCTGGCCCGATCCATTCACGGCGGTTTGCAAAAGAGAGGTTGATGCGTGGCGATCGCGCCCTGGTTGTTGGATCCGTAACCTCAATCATACACGTCATCTATTCGTGCTGGCTGCCTTAAATCTCCTGTCGCAGAAATATGGGAATTAGGCGGATATTCCGTCAACGTCTTATGGCGCTGTGGGTCAAAAGCTCGCGTCGCCCGTCTCAGTTGGGCTTGGCGATGGATGTCCGCTGTACCTCTGCTCGCGAACATGTTGCCCAATAGCCATCGCGAAAATCGTCGAGGTTCTTTTTGGCGACAGCAATTTGATCTTTGCGACCGTGTGTCGAGTGAGCCCGTCCATGTGTCGGCGAAGCACCGATCTGCCACCTCGATGACGATGCCTGTCCGCTCTCACCACAACCGGTCGCGAGCCCCTGCGCAGCTCAGCGGCGCCCGAACGTCTGCTCCGACCAGAAGCAGATATTCGTTGCGAATTGTAGCGTTGTGCCGATCGAGCCACCTGCAATCTAACCGTCCGGCAATGGTCAATGGTGCAAGATCAGCTGCTCGGACATTAGACCACGCAAATCAAGTTGCTGACGCGGTTGCGCCAGATCGACCTGCGCCGAGCCCGAACGGTGCTGCTTTGGGACATAAGTGTGAAGATCAGCTTATGTCGCTTGGGCTTGCTTGCTGTGCCCGATCTCGCCTAGAGATACTGAGGTCAGTACGGCAGCAAACAGCCGAGTTGGTTCGGGGGTACGTCGATGCGTCGAAGAGAATTCCTTGCAGGGTTAGTTGCCGCGTCAGGTTTCGCCCACTCGTCCGTCACGTGGGCAGAGACAGCGCCACAGATCAAGGCACTCAAGCTTGGTTCGTACATTTGGCGTCCGGAGCTATCACCAGAAGGCCCCGTCGTCGTCGTCGTATCTCTGCCGGAACAGTTGGTGCATGTTTACCGCAACGGTGTCGCCGTTGGTGTGTCGACATGTTCAACCGGTAAACCCGGGCATCGCACACCAACTGGCGTATTCACAATTCTCCAGAAGCGGCGAAAACATTTCTCAAGCACGTATAACAATGCGCCGATGCCAAACATGCAACGTCTTACATGGCGAGGAATTGCGCTGCATGCAGGCAATCTGCCAGGGTATCCAGCATCGCATGGCTGTATTCGACTACCGAAAGAATTCTCCCGGCTGCTCTTCGAGGTCACGCATCTCGGAACGTCGGTGATCATTGCCGATCAGAAGACCGAATTCGGCTCGGTTATCCACCCCAAACTGATACTCGATCCCGGTATCGCTGCGGTTGCAGCAGCAGCCGGAAAAAAGAAGCAGAAGAAAGCGAAACGTTCTGGGGGATGGAAGACCGTCGTACAGCGAAACATTTCAACCATTCTCGTGTCGAGCGCAGATCGCCAAGCCTATTTACTCATCGATGGTAAACTCACATACAAGACATCAATTAGGATCAAGCAGCCCGATCGGCCCTTGGGACACAATCTATATTCGTTGGCGGGCTGGTCGGATGACAACAGCGCGCTCGAATGGCACGCCTATGGTTTCCATGAAAATCAAGGTGCAGGCTCACGGGTAAATCGGACCACGGATCCGATACTATCGCGCATCGTGTTTTTGGATCAGGAAGGCGCAAACCGTGCGGCGCGATCGCTCCTGTCTGGAACGACGATGGTGGTTACCGACTTTTCAGCCAATCCTGAGACACGGTCCGGACCGGACTTTACAGTCATCGTCGAAGACGATCAGACCCAAGGAAAGAGACGGCGCGGGTGAACGGCCGCGGAGATGCCAAAAACGCAAAGTCAATGTACGCCAAACGCGATAGATTTCGGAGCCGGCCACAGCTTCGGTCGCTTGCCCATGCAGTCGTCGTCAACGGTCGGTACGTGATAGTTCAACGCGTCGGTTCTGGGCTCGCCCTTGCAGCGTCTTGTTGGTGGCCTTCGGCTCTGTCATACCAGCACCCGAAGTCGAAAGGCGAGCCGTGTTGATACCGTACTTCTTGACCAGGGCGTTCCTGACGGATGCTGCGCGACGGGCGGAGAGCCGTAGATTATAATTCGGTTTGCCAATGGCATCTGTGTGGCCGCGGATTTCCAGCCTCCAACGCGGATTGTTCTTAAGAGTCGTGGCGATATCGCCCATCAACCGTTTTGACTCTGGGCGGATCGTTGCTTTGTCAAAGTCGAAATGGATCCCATAGAGATCCAGTTTGCGTATGGTTCGAAGCGTCTGCTCCATCGCATCCTGCTGCGAACGTCCAGCGCTCACACGGACGGTCCGAATCGTCCGAAGTGCCCGCTCCCAACTGAACCGAATGTTGTACTGGATCGCGACCGGATTATTCACGTCGCTGAGGAAATAGAAGTAGCCGGTGCCTGACCGATTGCCTTTTTGAAATACCCCTCTGGCGACCAAGACGGGCATATTGACAATTTGGTTCTCAACGAGGACGGGCAGCCTTGTATTGTCATTCACAAGCGTAAGGAGGCCGGGAATTGTCGAAAGCTTCGTATCATACATCAAGCTAAGCGGAGCTGTGCCCGTCGCTCTCAACTGTTGAATCACCGCCGAAGATATGCCAAGCGAGGTTGTGCCGGGAATGAGCTGCGGAACCCTCGGGTCGAAGCCAATCAGATAGGTTCTCGCGCTCTGGCGATCGACAATGTTCACCGCACGCCGGGCCACGATGCCGCGCGTATCGCTGTAACTGAGGCTGACACTGCCACGAGAAACAGCAGTAATAATGTTGTACTCTTCGGCGTCCGGCCCATACTGACTAGTATAGGTCCGAGTTATTTTCAGCCCCGGGTGCGCGGCAAACGGTCCGGTGTTCTGTGCCAAAGCCGGCCATGGCTGTAGCCATGTACTAATGGTCATAGCGGCTACGCCAACGCGCAACAAGCGCCTTCGTTGCGTCATCTCCAATACCTTCTCAGACTTTGCAGCAAGCTCTCGATATGCGGGACGGCAGGATAGCCGGTATCCTCCAGCGACAGCAAATATTTGTTGTCGCGCAGTACAGCCTTTGAGACAACAACCCCAACAGGTAGCGACTAAGCTCGAATACGTGTCAAACTTCATGGAAAATGTTAGTTCAATGTTTTAAATTCGCGCCGTTAGTTGGTGATCCGCGCCGTTACGGTTTACGAGCAACGTGTGTGGGATGCAGCTCATTGCTAACGTTTACGCAGAGTAGAAACAGGCATATGCTCGACAGCCCAATGCGCTATTCCTTGAACTCAAGCCTTTTGGCTGTCGGTGCTGGTGCAGTCTTGGTGGGAGCGTTGCCGGCGAAAGCGCAGAGCATCCACTCGGTCAAAGTGATCGAGCGGGTGCTCGAATCACTTCGGGATTCTAAGGGGCTACCGCTTGATGCTCGGAAGAGCGCGCGTGAAATTATGTCATACTATGCGGCCGCCGACAGTCGAACGCTTTGGATTGGCAATCGGCGGGGTGAGAGGCTGATCGAAGCGTTGACCGCATTGCAGCGAGACGGCTTGTTTAATTCGCAAAGGTCAGTCAAACGCCTCCAGACGATGCGCCAAGCCATGCGGAGTTTGGACTCCAGCTTTTTAGCTTTGGGTGAGATCGTTCACAGCGCGCACTTTTATGAACTTGCGTCAGACTTGCGTCTTGGTCAAATGCGTCTCTATCGAGCAAGGCTCCATCCGCGGACGTTAGCACGCAAGATTTCGGCCAAGGCTTTGCTGGATCGCGTGCTTGAAGGCATACCACTCGTTCAAGTTCTTGAAGATATTCAACCGCAGGAGAAAGAGTATCAGGCCATTAAGAAGCGGTTGGCCGAGTTGCTTTCGTTGCGCAGTCGCGGCGGTTGGGTCCCGGTTCGGCCGGGGTCGCCGCTCCGAATTGGCATGAGCCATGATCGTGTGAAAGACATTCGTGCGCGACTCGCCGCTGGCGGTGAGCTTGCAGATGCCAACCAATCGTCCAAGGTCTACGACAAGGCACTTGCGGCCGCGGTACGGCTGTTTCAACGGCGACACAATCTGCGCCCGAGCGGTACCCTGAACCGCTCGACCGTGCTTGCAATGAATGTTCCATGGCGACAGCGTGTTCAACAGCTGCAAGTCAATCTTGAGAGATGGCGCTGGTTCGGAGACGTCCCATCGAATAATCGTTGGATCATCAACACTGCCGCAAAGCGCCTGTTTTGGCGCCGTCGGGCGACTATCCAGAAAAACCTTCGTATTACGATTAATCGATCCTGTCAGGTTCAAGCAGCCTTCAATACCGTTGCCCGCCGCATCGTTGCTAATCCTAAGTACAATTTGTCGAAACGCGAAGCGTTGCGATACGTCTTGCCGGTGCTCAAGTCAAATCCGAGCAAACTCGATACAAGCTTTGCGATCTATGGCAAGGCTCCGGCGTCACAAGCACCGCGCATAAATTGGCGTAACTACAATGAGGCCGATTTCCCGTTTTCCGTCATCCAGCAACCTGGGCCTTCGAATCCGTTAGGCAGTTTTCAGATCTATTTCGATGAGATCGATAGCGTATCGCTGCACGGCCTACCGACAGTGCGAGCCTTTCCAAAAATACGGCAGGCGTGTGTCGGCGTGCCCGAAAAAACGTTGAATCTAGCTGACCTCCTCCCGGTCTACGGTTTTGCTCAGCCATCTCTTGCCGCACAGCCATCACAATCCGGCAATCCCCTCGAAATTCGGCTCAAGAGCCCGATTTCGGTCGTCTTCATCTATGCAACGATATGGGTTGGGCGGGATGGTGAAGTTGTCTTCGGCGCCGACCCATTGGGCAGAGATGCCAAACTCGGCCGACTGATCCTCCGCCGAATTTAGCACGGCTATTAACCGCACTATCGGTGCCAAACAACAGAGAGCCTCGGTAATGCGATCCATTGCATTCTTCCTCTTCATCCTCGTAACCGGCTTCAACGCTAGTCTGGCGGCCAACGAAACGCTGACTAAGGTGAAGACGCGCGGACATCTCCTATGCGGCGTCAGTGACGGTTTGGCGGGATTTTCGTTCCGCAATGCCGCAGGTGAATGGGACGGTTTCGACGTCGACGTTTGTCGTGCGGTGGCGGCCGCGATTTTCGGCGTTCAGGGTAAGCCGTCGGTCAAGTTTGTGTCTTTGACCGCCAATAACCGCTTCAAGGCGCTGAGCGCCGGCAAGGTCGACGTGCTGTCACGGAACACCACCTGGACAATGGGACGTGATGTCGAGCTTGGTCTGACATTTCCGGTCACCGTTTTTTACGACGGGCAAGGCTTCATGGTACCAGCCAATCTACCCATCACGCAGGTTGCGCATCTATCCGGCGCACGGATCTGCGTGGTCGCCGGCACTACGCACGTGGCCAATATTCCCATACACTTCAACAAGAGAAAGATGGCGCACAGCCTTGTAACTTCGACCAACCAGACGGAATTGCGCAAGATGTATCAGAGCGGCCAGTGCGAGGCTCTGTCAGCCGATCGCTCGGCGTTGTTCGCCATTCGCTCGCAACTTCAAGATCCGTCCGACCATATGATTCTCGCAGGTGTTATTTCGAAGGAGCCGCTCGGACCAGTTGTCAGAGAAGGCGACGAACGATGGGCGGACATCATCCGCTGGACGGTGTATGGATTGATCAATGCCGAGGAGAAGAAAATCGCTAGATTGGCGATGCTGGACGAGAGAGGCGATGCTCTGACGAGCGATCAGCTAAATTTCCTCGACGTCGCCGGAAAACTTGGTGCCAAGCTCGGCCTCGATGCGAAGTGGCTGCGCAATGCGATTGCCGTGGTCGGCAACTATGGCGAGATCTTCGAACGCAACGTCGGCACCGAAAGTGAGTTGGAGATAGTCAGAGGTAAAAACGCACTTTGGAGCAATCACGGCCTGATCTACGCCCCACCCATGCGCTAGTTGCTGATCAAGTAATCGGTCGACTGCTTAACCAGTGCTTACCTATCTATGAGGGGCGATCAGATGCGATATGTTGCTTTCTATAGTATCAATTTGCGCTGCATTGTTTGACTACACATCGCTTGTATTCGCTGAGGAACAGTTCGGAAATGCATCGTCCGCTCCGGGCCCCGCTCGTGGCAGCTTCAGATCTGCACAACAATTCGACCTAGATCTCGAGACTCGTTTAAAACTCGATCCGGGCTATTAAGCCGGCTCCGTTGAGGCCTGGTTCTCGAGTTTGGCGTGATGCAGGCGACTTCAAATACAGTAAGCGATCAATCTTCCACAAGTCGCATTGGGCTTGACAAATTTGCATTCAAGCGGCGACGCTTTGCGTCGCCGGTATCGTAACGTTCCAGGGCAGCAGGGCTTCGATGTCTTCGGCTGTGATGGCCTTTGGCAGTTCGGTGAAGACATGCACCAGATAGTGATATGGCTCGAGGCCATTTGCCTTTGCCGTTTCGACGAGGCTATAGAGGCGGGCGGAGGCCTCGGCGCCGGCGGGTGTGTCGGAGAATAACCACGCCTTTCTTCCCATGACAAAAGGCCTGATGCAATTTTCGCAGAAGTTGTTATCCACCTCGATGCGCCCGTCGTCCAGGTAGCGGATGAGCCGCGCCCATTGCGCATGCATGTAGCCAAGCGCCTTGCCGGTGAGTGTTTGTGGCGGCACCTGCGGCAGGGCCTTGTCGAGCCATTGGCGCATTTCCTCCCAGACCGGCTTTGCTTTTTCTTCGCGCAAGGCTTTGCGTCCGTACGCATCAAGCTGACGGTCGCGGGCTTCGCGCTCAACGCGGTAAAGGCGCTGCATGAAGTCGAAGCCCTGCTTAGCCAGCCCGCCGCGGCCTTTCTTTTTCTGCGCCTTCAACGCCTCGTCGAACTTGCGCCGTGCATGCGCCAGACAGCCAACAGACACGATGTCATTGCGTTTGGAAACGCCGCCATAGCCTTCATAGCCATCAGTCTGCAAGATGCCTTGGAAGTCCTTAAGCAGTCGCCACGGCACGGCGCCGGCACGTGATGGATCATAATCGAACAGAATGACCGGCTTGTCCGGTGGGCCACCTCTGCGAACCCACATGTAGGACTTTGATTGTGCAGCGCGGCCTGGTTCCTTCAAGACCTGCACGCTCGTTTCGTCCATCTGCAGGTAGTCGTAGCCGAGCTGTGCGTCGCCCATCAGATTGATGAGTGGCATGATAAGATCGCCCATTCTGATCATCCAACCGGCCATCGTTGCGCGACAGAGCGCGGCACCGATGCGAGCGAAGATTTTCTCAAGCCGATAGAGCGGCAGGCCGTCGCAGAATTTGGCGATGATGATGTAGGCGAGCAAGGCCGGTGAAGCATTCGATTTCGGGATCGGCTGCGGCGGCATCGGCGCCACCATCACCGCAGAACCTTCGTCTTCGCCACATATGCACTCAGGGTGCCGGCCATATTTGTAGCGCACGTGCCTCAGCACCTGGACCTTCGGCGGAACGATATCGAGTTGTTCCGATGTTTCCTCACCGATGCGAGGTCGGCAGCGACCGCAGACACATGTCTTGTCGGTTTCGGCAATGTCGTGCTCGACGATCACGCGCGGCAGGCTTGCATCGAGGGGCTTGCGCCCGCGCTTCTTGCGCTTGTAGGCCGCGACGCTTGTTTCCGTTTTCGCCGCTGCCGGTTCATCGACAGAGGGATCGCTTAACGCCTCGGCTTCGTTGAACAGATGCAATTGGTCGGCATTGGCTTTTTCAGAACTGGCACCGAAGCGTTTGTGGAGCAGCAATTGCAGCTGCTCTTCCAACTCGGCGATACGCTGCTCGTTGGCAGCGACAAGCGCCTCTTTGGCAACCACCAAAGCCTTCAGCGTATCTATATCGTCTGGAAGGTTTTCCGATGCCCCGCTCATGCAAACGACAATAACTGATTTGCATGGGTAAGCGCAGCCACAACGGTCGATCTTCTACAGCACCGTGCGGTAACAGAGCAAGCGGTGTGGCCTCATTGCAGCGAGATCATAGCCGTCAAGCAGCCAGTTCAGCTGCTGCCCGTCAAGCGTCATGACATCGCCGTCCAAATGCTCCGGCCATTTGAAGCGCTCTTTTTCCAGCCGCTTCTGCCACATGCAAAACCCGGCGCGCTCCCAATAGAGGATCTTGATCTTGTCGCGCGCCTTGTTGACGAAGACGAACAGCTGCCCGCAGAACGGATCGCGCATGAGCTGCTCTTCGACCAGCACAGAAAGGCCGTTGATGCCCTTGCGGAAGTCGACCGGATCGCGGGTCAGCCACACGGCATCAAGATCGTTTGAGGGACGCATCATCGCTTGCCCGCCGCCAACGCTACACGCAGCAGATCGCACAACGCGT
>JBPCVV010000014.1:0-33431 GCA_051010195.1 Anderseniella sp.
ACCTCAGCGTCAGTACCGGACCAGTTAGCCGCCTTCGCCACTGGTGTTCTTCCCAATATCTACGAATTTCACCTCTACACTGGGAATTCCACTAACCTCTTCCGGACTCAAGATCTCCAGTATCAAGGGCAGTTCCGAGGTTGAGCCCCGGGATTTCACCCCTGACTTAAAGATCCGCCTACGCGCGCTTTACGCCCAGTAATTCCGAACAACGCTAGCCCCCTCCGTATTACCGCGGCTGCTGGCACGGAGTTAGCCGGGGCTTCTTCTGCGGGTACCGTCATTATCGTCCCCGCCGAAAGAGCTTTACAACCCTAGGGCCTTCTTCACTCACGCGGCATGGCTGCATCAGGCTTGCGCCCATTGTGCAATATTCCCCACTGCTGCCTCCCGTAGGAGTCTGGGCCGTGTCTAAGTCCCAGTGTGGCTGATCATCCTCTCAGACCAGCTATGGATCGTCGCCTTGGTGAGCCGTTACCTCACCAACAAGCTAATCCAACGCGGGCCCCTCTATCGGCGATAAATCTTTCTCCCGAAGGACGTATACGGTATTAGCAGTCGTTTCCAACTGTTGTTCCGTACCGAAAGGTAGGTTCCCACGCGTTACTCACCCGTCTGCCACTCCCTCCGAAGAGGGCGTTCGACTTGCATGTGTTAAGCCTGCCGCCAGCGTTCGTTCTGAGCCAGGATCAAACTCTCAAGTTTGAAACGTTTTGCTCAGTTAACGATTGCTCGTCGACTGTTCAATTTTTGCGTTTGCGTAATTGACGAGTTACCATGTTTTATCACGCCCAATTGCTTGGACGATCAAAGCTTGGCTTCTCTAAACGCAAGTTTAGCGTCTCTTTTGTGTTCCGCTCCACGCTCTTTTACAAGAGTGCTTCATCACGAGACCGCCAGGACACGCGCCGCCTGCGTTTCTCTTTCTCTGTTCAACAATGTCAAAGAGCAAGGAAGACCTTATCGGACCCCCACCCCTGAAAACCCGCGGCAAGTGTCTGCGGCTTGGTAAAAACCGCTTAAACTGTCGGTAGTCTCAGGAGACAACAAAGAACGCCCGCCAACGAGTGGCGCTCGCTCTTCAGTGGTGCGGTTTATATGTGCGTGGCAGCCTGACTGTCAAGTGGATTGTCGGAAAAAGTTCGCAAAAGATTCAACAAATCACAGACCCGCAGAAAAACTATCGAAAACTGCCGTTTTCCAGTCGCTCTTCAATACCCCGGATAAGAGGGATCATCGGCAATTGCACGCTTGCACCTTATAAAGAAACTATTTAGTATCTTAATTTTCGTTTTCAAGGGCCTGCCGGGACATCACATGAACGATAGCCGTCAGCAATTGCTGCACATTCTCAAAACTCTTGGTCCGCGCTCGACCTCGAACCTGGCAAACCGGGTCAAGATGACACTGGCCGGTGCCCGCAAGCATCTGAAGGTGCTTGAGCGGGACGACCTGGTCATCGCCAGCGGTGTTGCCGGCGGTGTCGGCAGGCCGGATTTGGTGTGGCGCCTCACACAAGCCGGCCACGACCGGTTTCCCGACACCCATGACAGTCTTACACTGGACCTGATCGGTTCGATCCGTTCGGTTTTTGGAGAGGACGGCCTGGACCGACTGATCGCGGCTCGCGAAACCGAAACCGCGAAACGCTATGCACATGCGCTTTCGTCTGCCCGCACGGCTCGCGAGAAAATCGAGCTCCTTGCCGATCTGCGCAGCGAGGAAGGCTACATGGCCGAGGCGCATGAAGTTGACGACCAGACATGGCGGCTGGCGGAAAATCACTGCCCGGTATGTGCCGCCGCCCGGGTCTGCCAGGGCTTGTGCCGGTCAGAACTGGAAGTCTTCCGGGAGGTGCTGGGCAAAAGTTTCTCGGTAGAGCGCGACGAGTACCTGATGGACGGCGCGCGGCGCTGCTCCTACCTCATAAGGTTCCGGGTCAAGGCTTTGGCACGGGACAGCGGTTCGTGACCAGGACCGACCGCGATACCCCGCCGCCTGCTTCGGTGGCGGCGCCATCGCCCGAGCGGCCGAACTGGAAAGCGCTGGCAAAATCCGGCGTGCTGTTGCGGTTCGTGTTTCTGGGGCTTGGTATCTGGTTGCATGCAGCCGACGAATTGATCATCTCAACGCTGATCACCGACATCGTCAACGACATTGGCGGCGTTGAACTGCTCGGTTGGAATCTTGCCCTTTACGAACTCGGATCAATCCTGGCAGGTGCCGCCATGGGCCTGCAGGTCGCACGCACGGGATTGCGCACCGCCTTCGCCGTGTCAGCGCTCGTCTATGCCACCGGTTGCGCGATATCGGCCCTGGCCCCGGCCATGGAAGTCATGCTGCTTGGCCGGCTGGCACAGGGGTTTGGCGGCGGCGGCCTGGTGGCGGTTGCCTTCATTGCGGTTGAGAAGCTGTTCGACAGGTCCATCTGGCCGCAATTGTTTGCTCTGTTGTCGGCAATCTGGGGCATATCCGCGTTTCTGGGGCCGCTGATCGGGGGCCTGTTCGCGCAGGCCGACTGGTGGCGCGGCGCCTTCTGGTTCTTCGGCGCCCAGGCTGCCGCGCTGGCCGGTGCCGCCTGCATTATAATACCCGCACACCACATCGCAGATAGCGCCACCGGCGGTAGCGGTAGTTACGGCAACATCCCCGAGCGCAATAGCGCCGCACAGACCGTATTTCCTGCCCGGCGGCTGGTGCTGCTGGGCATGTCCATTATCGCAATTGCCTGGTCCGGCATCACCGGCAACCTGATTGCCGCCCTGGCCGCAGGTTGTGCCGGTCTTGCAGGCGTAGGTGGGTTCCTGTTCTTCGACCAGAGACGCGCTGCCGGTCATATCCTTCCATCTGCGATCAGGCGCCGCGGCAGCACCGCCCGCAACGCGCTCTTGATGGTGTTTTGCCTGGCCGCATCAACGGTCTCCTTCTCCGTCTTCGGACCGCTACTGCTGCGGATCTTGCACCAGCTGTCGGCCATTGAAACAGGCTATGTTATTGCTTTGGAATCAATTGGTTGGTCAGTTGCCGCAATCGCCCTGGCCAACCAACCCGGGCACCGTGAACGACTGATCATCCGGACCGGCGCATGCCTGGTGCTGGCCGGACTGATCGGCTTTGCAGCGACCATGGTGTCCGGCCCGGTCTGGCTGGTCTGCGTGTTCGCCGTGCTGCAGGGAGCCGGCTTCGGCATGTCCTGGAGTTTCATCATCCGCCGCCTGGTTGAATCCGTCAACGAAAGCGAGCGGTCCATCGCGGCAGCGTCAATTCCGCTGGTCCAGCGAATCGCATATGCCCTCGGCGCGGCAGCCGCCGGCCTTGTCGCCAACTCTGCCGGCTTCTCCGGCGGACTTTCGCCGCAGACGTCCCAAACGGTCGCTGTCTGGGTTTTTGTTGCCTTTATTCCGGTTGCCACAATTGGGGTTTTTGCCGGCTTTAAAATGTCTTCAAAGTGACCGGTTTATGGCTGAAAAAAGGCATATTCGCGAAACCATGCTGTTTTGGGGCGAGTTAACCGCCGATAAACCATATTCTCCCAGTATGGAGCCCAGCAAGGTTGTCTAAAATTTGCCTTACAACCTCGCCATAACGGCCGTCAACTCATTGTGCAAGCTCAGGTTTTTCAGCTTCACGACATCTCAAAAGGTTGACAGGGGGCGTGCTGACAGGCATTGTCCGATTAGTTGGTGGGGACGGCTGACGAGCAGTTTTCGAACTGCGTTCAGCATAGTGTTTGTCAGGTTTGGGTGACTGCGTGACGACAAGCGGCGCAGGACAGGTGTTTTTATGTCTGTCCGGTGCTTAAAGCGGGGTTTGCAATCTACCGTGCAGGTGGCGGTTGCATTCCGGTCAGGTCAAGGGGTTCGACGGGTTTTGAAGTCATTGTTTGGAAAGATGCGGCCGCGCAAGGCAGGCTCTTTGACTGAGACCGCTCGTAAACTCAGCATCGACGATCTGGCCGTCGACAACACCGATTTCTTTCTGGTTCCAAAAACCAAACCCAACAATTTCCAACTCGCAAGCCTGGTAGCGTTTACGCTGTTTGGCGGTGCCGCGGCGGCCGGACTGGCACTGAGTTGGCCATCGACCACCCAGGGCGTCATCGCCAACAGCTGGCAAACACCCGGCATGCAATCGGCAAGGGTCATCCAGACATCCACCAAGGGTGATTTCAACGGCGCCATCGCCAAGGCCGTGTCCGCCAGCCCGATGCAACCGTTGTCTGTGGCCTATATCCAGGGTCAGCCGGACACCAGCGGCAATGCAACCGGCGATTTGTTATCCGGTAATGCATACCCGGCTCCGGGCGCCGAATCGCTGACCTACGGCGAACCGATCATTCTGGAAAACAGCATCGAGCTTGCGTCTCTGCCGGAAGCTACAAATTCCACCAGCGTCTCCAAGACTTTGCCGGCGGAGCCGGTCGACCAGGAGGTTGTCCTGCGCCAGGGTGACACGCTGATTGGCCGCATGGTCGAACTTGGCGTCACTGTCGAAAGCGCCCGTGCGGTTGCAGCCGCCATTGAGCCGGTTTTCCCGGGCCGCCTTGTACGCACCGGCCAGAGGTATTCCGTAACGCTCGACAAGCAGCAGGATTTTTACGGCAACGAGGTCATCGCCCCGGTGCGGGTATCGTTTACGCCACCGGGCGGCGAGGAACTGGTTGTCGAATCTGATGACGACGGCCGCTACATCGCAACCGTCAGCGGCAAGAAGGCCAAACCGCTGTCGCGCATTGCCAACGCACCGCACTACCGCGCCAAGGCAAAAGTATCGTCTTCGGTTTACGCTGCCGCACGTGACAACGGTGTTCCAGGCTACGTGATCAATGCCGCCATGAAGGTGCTTGGCCACAGTATCGACCTTCAGCGCCAGATTCATGCCGGCGACCAGATTGACCTGTTCTACGGCAACCCGCTCAGCGGCTCGTCGACCAAGCGCAAGGTTTTGCATTACGCCAAGCTGCGCACATCAGGCCGCGATCACATTTACTACCGGTTCACGAACTCCAAGGGGAAGACCGCATACTACGACGAAAACGGCGTAGGTTCCAACAAGTCGCTGATGCGAACCCCGATTTCCGGCGTCCGCATCACATCCGGCTTCGGCATGCGGCGTCATCCCCTGCTGGGCTACAACAAGCTCCACACCGGTATCGACTTTGGCGCCGCCCGCGGTACACCGATCAAGGCTGCCGGTGACGGCGTGGTGGTACATGCCGGTTGGCGCGGTTCTTATGGCCGCACCGTTGTCATCAAGCATGCCAAGAAGTATTCGACCCTTTATGCCCACATGAGCAAAACCGCCAAGCTGAAGAAGGGCCAGAAGGTCCGCCAGGGTCAGGTTATCGGTTATGTCGGCACCACCGGCCGGTCCACCGGCCCTCACCTGCACTATGAAGTGCGCAAAGCCGGGCGCCCGATCAATCCACGCCGGGTCCAGGTGGCCTCTTCCGGCCGCAAGTTGAAGGGCAAGGATTTCAAGGCGTTCAAACAGCAGAAGCGCCGCGTTCTCGCCCTCATGCAGCAAGCACCGTCCTCAATCCAGATCGCCCAGGTCAACGGACAATAACGCTAGTCACCTAGTGTCCATCGCGACGGCTTGCCGTCTCGCTGACCCGATATCTCAACCGGCACACCGAACCGCCTGCCTGCCATCACCGACAGCCAGTCCTGCGGCTTGCGGATGCGCCTGTCATTTACCCGGTAGATTACGTCACCCGTCCTGAGCCCGGCTTTGTCGCCGGGAAGTCCCGGAACGGCTTTTGTCACCTGCACGCCCTGGCGGCCGGCTACACCGCTGCGCGGGACGGGACGCAGCAGCAATCCTGTCCGGGCCGGCACAAACCGGCCGGTTGCGGCAAGCGCCTCGGCAATCACCTGAACCAGTTTGACATCCACGGCAAAGTTCACCCCGATATTGGCATCCGACTTTTTAGTGAAGATGGCAGACAGCATGCCCGTGAAGCGGCCCTGCATATCCACCAGTGCTCCACCAGACATGCCGGGGTTGACCGCAGCATCGGTCTGGATGAAATCCTCAATCGCATTGAAGCCGACACCGGCACGGTGCACGGCAGATACCCGGCCACAGCTGAGGGACAGGCCGACACCGAACGCGTTGCCGATGGCGCATACCTCATCACCCACGACCGCGTCACTGTCGCGTGCGGCGATCGCTGGTAATTTTCCGTCAATCTCAAGGACCGCCAGGTCACTGGCCTTGTGGCGCGCCACGACACGGGCGCCAAAAATGTTTCCATCATCATCACGCACCAGCACCGGAACCTGGTTTTGAGGAGGCCCAAGCACATGATCAGCAGTCACGATGGTACGGCCGTCACCAATGACAACACCGCTGCCTTCCGGTTCGTCCAGGTTTGCCGGCCGTCCCGCCCAGACCGGCAGCACGGTCACCACCGATCTGCGCGCGACCTCCAGCGGCGACAACTCCCGTCCAGTGGCCGCAGGCATGCCCAGGCCCAGCAGCAGGGCTGCCAGGACAGGTGCCGCAATACGCCGTTTTACACTCAGGATCATCCGTTCAGCTCCGCGTGAACTCGGGTTGCCCGAGGTCGCCGACGCGGGTGGTGCGGCCATGCAGGCACACCTCTCGAAACTGGTACAACAGTGCCGCTGTCGGCGCGTACATGCGATGTCCAATCGTCGGAAACACGGCCGACATGACCGGCCTGCCGCCGGTTCTGTCAGCAACAATTTCAGGAATTGACGGGGCATCCAGTTCCTTGAGCGGTACCCGGTAAAGTTTTGCCACTTCGCCCGGATCCGGTGTGAAGCTCGCCCCGGCACCGGCCCATGCCACCACCGGTGTGATGACAAAGCCGGAGCGGGTCACCATATCATCCAGCAATCCCAGAACCGAGGACGTCTCAAGATGAAGACCCACTTCCTCATGGGTTTCACGCAGGGCTGCGTCGATCACGGTTTCACCCTCGTCAAGCCGGCCGCCCGGCAGGGCGAACTGGCCCCCGTGCCGGTTCAACTTGCTCGCCCTCAAGGTCACAACAACATCGCCCGGCGCATCTTCCCTTTCGGCACTGACCACCAGTGCCACGGCAGCCTTGCGCAGCGATCCGTCGGCAACGGAAACACGATCATGCAGGGTGAGATTTCGGGCAATGATGTCGCGCAATCCCGGATTCAGAGGGTAGTTCATGTGAGGCATGCTAACGCCAATGCAGGCCAGGCAAAAGCGGATAAGTCCAGTGTCCGAGCCAAAAATGATACGCGACGCTCCGGTGAAGCGTCGCGTATCGATTGCGTAAGATCGCCGTGTGCCGGTTAGTGAACACTCGCTGGCTTGGACGGGTCATCGCCTGCGTTCGGGGCAATGATGGCGGCTTCCAGATCACCGGCTGTTTCACCATTGAAGGTCAGTCCGAGCTTGCCGGCGTCGATCTTGATGGTCTGTTCATCGTGAATCCGGCCTTCAAGTATCGCCTCCGCCAGCGGATCCTGCACCAGCTTCTGGATCACCCGCTTCAGCGGACGTGCGCCATAGGCAGGATCGTAGCCTTGCGTGGCCAGGTGATCACGCGCCTTGTCGGTCAGGTCCAGCACGATCTTGCGGTCCTCCAGCAGGCGTGCCAGCCGCGCCAGCTGGATGTCCACGATGGCACCCATGTTCTCCCGCTGGAGCCGGTGGAACAAGATGATCTCGTCGAGCCGGTTGAGGAATTCCGGCCGGAAGTGTGAACGGACCATGTCCATCACCTGTCCGCGCGCGGCTTCCGCGGTTTCGTCCTCCTTGAGCGCCACCAGGAACTCCGAGCCGATATTCGACGTCATGATGATCAGCGTATTGCGGAAATCCACCGTGCGGCCCTGGCCATCGGTCAGACGGCCGTCATCGAGCACCTGCAGCAGGACGTTGAACACATCGGGATGTGCCTTTTCGATCTCGTCGAACAGGATGACCTGATACGGCCGGCGGCGGACCGCTTCGGTCAGTGCACCGCCTTCATCATACCCGACATATCCCGGAGGTGCGCCGATCAGCCGGGCAACCGCGTGCTTTTCCATGTACTCCGACATGTCGACCCGCACCATCGCCTGCTCATCATCGAACAGGAATGCCGCCAGCGCCTTGGTCAGTTCGGTTTTGCCGACGCCGGTGGGCCCTAAGAACATGAACGAACCGATAGGCCGGTTGGGATCCTGCAGGCCCGCGCGCGCCCTGCGGACCGCCGTTGACACCGAGCGCACCGCATCGCCTTGCCCGACAACCCGCTTGGCGAGTTCGGTTTCCATGGTGAGCAGTTTCTCGCGCTCGCCTTCCAGCATCTTGTCGACTGGAATACCGGTCCAGCGCGAAACAACACCTGCGATATGGCTGTCTGTCACCGCTTCTTCCATCAGTGGATTGGCCGGTTTGCAGATGGCTTCGGTGTCGGCGAGTTTCTTTTCCAGCTGCGGGATTGCGCCATAGGCAAGCTCACCGGCCTTGGCCAGGTCGCCGCCGCGTTGGGCGCGTTCCAGTTCAAGGCGGGCCTGGTCCAGCTCTTCCTTTATCTTCTGGGCTTCGTTGAGTTTCTGCTTCTCCGACTGCCACGTCTGGGTCAGGGCCGACGATTTCTCCTCAAGGTCAGCCAGTTCCTTTTCCAGCTTGCCGAGCCGGGTCTTGGAAGCCTTGTCGTCTTCCTTCTTCAGAGCCTCACGCTCGATTTTCAATTGAATGATGCGCCGGTCCAGTTCGTCCAGCTCTTCAGGTTTAGAATCGACCTGCATGCGCAGACGCGAGCCTGCCTCGTCCATCAGGTCAATGGCCTTGTCAGGCAGGAACCGGTCGGTGATGTAGCGATTGGACAGGTTGGCGGCCGCCACCAGGGCGGCATCGGTAATGCGCACACCATGGTGCATCTCGTACTTTTCCTTGAGGCCGCGCAGAATCGACACCGTGTCGGCAACGGTTGGCTCGGAAATGAATACGGGCTGGAACCGCCTTGCCAGTGCGGCATCTTTTTCGACATGCTTGCGGTACTCGTCCAGCGTTGTTGCACCGACACAGTGCAATTCACCCCGCGCCAGGGCTGGTTTCAACAGGTTTGATGCATCCATCGCGCCGTCCGCCTTGCCGGCCCCCACAAGGGTGTGCATTTCATCGATAAACAGGATGATGTTGCCGGCTGCCGCCTGTACTTCCGAGAGCACGGACTTGAGCCGCTCCTCGAATTCGCCACGGTATTTCGCGCCGGCAATCAGCGCGCCCATGTCGAGCGCCATCAGCCTCTTGTCGCGCAGGCTTTCCGGAACGTCACCGTTGATGATGCGCAGTGCAAGACCTTCCGCAATAGCCGTCTTGCCGACGCCGGGCTCACCGATCAGAACCGGATTGTTCTTGGTGCGGCGCGACAATACCTGGATAGCGCGCCGGATTTCTTCATCGCGGCCGATGACCGGGTCGAGCTTGCCCTCCCGCGCGGCTTCCGTCAGATCAAGGGCGAATCGTTTCAGCGCATCATAGCCTTCTTCGGCAGATGCTGAATCTGCGGTGCGGCCCTGGCGCAATTCATCAATTGCCTTGTTCAGCCCGGTTGGCGTCACGCCACCGGCCTTCAGTGCCTCCTGGGCGCCTGACTTTTCGATTGTCAGCGCCTGCAGCACACGTTCAGCCGTAACAAAACTGTCGCCAGCCTTGCTGGAGATCTGCTGCGCCGTTTCAAACAGGCGCGCGGTTTCAGGTGCAAGATACAGTTTGCCGGCACCTGATCCATCCACTTTCGGAAATTTCGCCAGTCGAGCGCTGGTGTCGGCCAGAACCGCCTTGGCATCGCCGCCGGCAGACTTGATAAGGCCAGTTGCGAGCCCCTGGTCGTCATCAAGCAGGACTTTCAGAATGTGTTCGGCAGAAAACTGCTGGTGATTTTCGCGCAGTGCCAGGTTCTGTGCAGCTTGAACAAATCCCTTGGCGCGTTCGGTATATTTTTCAAATTCCATTACAACCTCCTTATGGCATATCCGGCTGTACAGCCCGCAACTGCAGCGCTGAAATCTGGATATCCGGTTCTGGATTCTGGGCTTGCGCCCCACTCTTGTTGTTCCCTGTCCGGCCACTGAAAAATGCCGCAATCAGCCAACACTCGTGAACCACTGGTCAAACAGGATGCTTCCTGCCAGATATAGTGATCGTTTTTTCCATAACAAGATTCGGACGATCCAATAATGACCGGCAAGATCACCATCTGCGCATTGAACACTTTTCCGGTGAAGGGCATGTCGGTTCAGACCCACCAGTCCGTTCAGCTCAGTGCGGGTGAGAACCTGCCGTTTGACAGAAGCTGGGCCATTGAAGCCGGCTCCAGGAAATTTGATGCCGCCGCGCCGGCATACCTGCCCAAGACCGCCTTCACCCAGTTGATGAGCCACGAGAAGATCGCCGCTCTTGATACAAGCATGGACGTGTCCGGCAGCAATCCGGTTTTGACCATCAGCCGCAAGGGAAAACAGGTGGCGCGCGGCGACCTCTCGACCCCGGTCGGGCGGCAAATCATCGAGCAGTTCATGGCCGCCTACATGAAAAATGAACTGCGTGGCAATCCGCGCGTGGTTCATGCCGACTGTCATCATTTCACCGATGTCCCGGCGAAGTTCATTTCAATCCTGAATCTGGCAAGTGTCAGGGAAGTTGAACGCGTGGTCGGAAAACCGCTCGATCCATTGCGGTTTCGCGCCAACATTCATATTGACGGCGCTGAGGCCTGGGAGGAGTTCAGCTGGCTCAGCAAGACGCTTCATGTGGATGGTACACCGGCGTTTCGTGTCGCCGAGCGCATCCAGAGATGCGCGGCCACCAGTGTAAATCCGCAAACGGCCGAACGCGACATCAACCTGCCGCGTACCCTGATGTCGGCCTTCCAGCATGATGACTGCGGCATTTATGTAAGCGCAACCGCCGACTGCATGCTGAAAACCGGTCAACAAATCACAATTACTTAAAGCGCCGGGCGGGATATATGAAGCCCGCACAATCGTCATTCCAGCGCAGGCTGGAATCCATCTCTGCGCGGCTACCCTGCAGTCAACTCATGTCGGACCCCAGCCTTCGCTGGGGTGCCGGGGTGATAATTCCCAGATTGAAAATGAAGCAGCCTGGTGATCTAGGCAGCGCTGATATCTTCAGCCGCCGCGTCATCGTCGGATGAGCCAGCCTTGTCGCCGGCATCGGACGCTTCGACCGGTTTGGCCTTGCGCGCGCGCGACTGGCGTTTTGGCTTGGCTTCGGCACCATCATCACCGTCTTTGCCGGCACTGTCACTTGTTTCACGGCGCAGGAAGTCCGGTGCCTGGGCCTGCCAGTTCTCATCACTTTCCGAAGCGTTCTGCGTCTCTTCATTGCCGGTGGCAGCATCTTCGCTTTCGGCAGCAGAACGCTGGCGGCCATTACCGCGTTGTCCACGATTGCCCCCCCGGCGGTTGTTTTGCCGGCTATTCTCCTGTCCGCCATCTTCACCGGTTGACGCCTGCTTGCCGTCACCATCTGCACCATTGCCGGCAGCTGCTTCGCCGTCACCATCGCTGTCGTCGCGGCGTTGTTGGGCTTGCTGCGCCTGTTGTGTTTGCTGATTCTGCTGATTGAACGCTTGCGCCGCTGCTACAATCCGCAAGTAATGTTCGGCGTGCTGGAAATAGTTTTCCGCATTCACGTTTTCGCCGGAAGAAACCGCATCCCGGGCCAGCTGCAGGTATTTGTCGGCGATTGTCTGGGCATTGCCGCGCACCTTCACATCCGGACCATTGCTTTCAAACACACGGTTGAGCGGGTTGGACTGACGCCCACCTCCGCCACGATTTCCGCCGCCACGTCCGCGTGACCTGTTCTTATTGTGTTGTTGTCCTTGTCTCATTCCGTGATGTCACCTGCAAAATTTATAATATACCCAGCCGGCCTGTCCTTTCGGAAACAGGAAAACCTTCAAGAAACAGCTTTCAAAGCAAATCTGCCTTGCATAACCCCTGCGATGTTTAAGCCCCGGACGCCCTGACCGCCAACAATCCGAAAATGCTACCTTCCAAGCTTCAATGCTCTGGATATCAAAATGATTTTAAGGTGCCTTGACAAGATTGGCGCATTTGCCCGCGCCAGCGATTAGTCGCTCCAAGAAGTCCTGCGCTCAATGTGAAATACACCTTGGTGTAGTCCACATCACCGCGCCACATGACCTCGCTGAAATAGAAAATAGCCGCTTGTGACCGGCATTCCAAGTATTTTTTTTACATGAAGTTTTACATCAACAAACTTTGAAACCCGCGCATCGGATTATACCGGCCAGATCACGCACCAGGCCGGTACTGTCATCGATCAGCGCCAACCCCGCCTGCGCAGCAATCTCCACAACTGCCTCATGCTGGCCCTTGCCGAATTCAACCACCACATGCCCTTCGGGCTGCACCAACGCGGCCGCCTCCGGAAGTATCGCCTTATACGCATCGAGCCCATCTGCACCTCCATCCAGGGACAGTCCGGGATCATGGTCACGAACATCTGCTGCGAGCCCGGCCATCTCGTGACCGGCAATGTAAGGCGGGTTTGATATCACCAGGTCAAACGGGCCGCTCACACCGTTCGCCCAATTCGTGCACATAGTTTCAAGACGCTCCTCAACTCCATGCGCCGTGGCGTTGCTGCGGCAAACCTCCAGGGCCGCATCGGAAATGTCAGTGGCAACGCCAGTGAAGGACGTCAGTTCGGCCAGAAGCGTTATGGCAACCACACCCGTACCGGTCCCGATGTCGAGCACCCGCCCCTGCCGCCCGGCCGGCAGTCCGCGCAGCAACCGCATGCCTGTTTCAACCAGCACCTCGGTATCCGGGCGCGGATCAAGCGCTGCCGGTGCAACCTTAAACCGGCGCCCGAAAAATTCCTTGTGCCCGATCAGCCGCGATACCGGTTCCCCGGCCTTGCGGCGATCAACCATTTCATCAATGTGCAGGACTTGTTGGTCTGACACGGGCGTTTGCGGTCGTGCAATCAGGTCGATATCACTCAGCCCGGTTGCGTGGCAGATAATCAGCCGCGCGTCGAGCATGGCTGTTTCGATGTCACAGGCCCGCAATCTGGCGGCGATTTCAAGGTGCAGCCTGGCAACCTCAAGCGGCATGTTCGTCGCTGTCAGTCGCCAGCAGCGTGGCCTGATGGTCGGCCACCAGGGCATCAATGATTTCGTCGAGCCCGTCGCCGGCAATAATGGTGTCGAGTTTGTAAAGCGTGAGATTGATGCGATGGTCGCTCACCCGGCCTTGCGGATAGTTGTAGGTGCGGATGCGTTCAGAGCGATCACCGGAACCGACCTGGCCCTTGCGGGCATCTGACCGTTCCTGGTCGACCCGGGTCCGTTCCATATCGTAGAGCCTGGCCAGCAACTCCTTCATGGCGCTGGCGCGGTTCTGGTGCTGGCTCTTTTCCGCCCGGACCACCACGATGCCTGACGGCACATGGGTGATGCGCACGGCAGAATCGGTCGTGTTGACATGCTGCCCGCCAGCGCCCGAGGCTCGCATCGTGTCTATGCGTATGTCCTCGTTTCGAACCTCTACATCCACCTCTTCGGCTTCCGGCAAGACGGCGACCGTGGCAGCCGATGTGTGAATACGGCCCTGCGCTTCGGTTTCCGGCACCCGTTGCACTCGGTGCACCCCGGACTCGAATTTCAGCTTGGCATAAACACCGGCGCCGGAAATGCCGGCTATGATTTCCTTGTACCCGCCCTGCTCCGCCTCGCTTTGTGACATCACCTCGACCTTCCAGCCATGCAGGCTGGCGTGCCGCTGATACATGCGGAACAGATCACCGACAAACAATGCTGCCTCGTCACCGCCTGTGCCGGCACGGATTTCAAGTATGACATTGCGCTGATCGGCTGCGTCCTTGGGCAAAAGCTGCAACCGCAGGTCATGTTCGAGCGTTTCCAGGCGTTGTTTCAGGCCACCATGCTCAACCCGCGCCAACTCCTCCATTTCAGCATCACCGGAGCGCATCATCTCCTCGACCCCCGCCAGTTCTTCTGTCGTGGATCGCAGCGACCGGATGATCGAGACAGTCGGTTCAAGTTCGGCATACTCCTTGGACAGGCGCACGAAATCATCCCCGACAACGCCCGAGCCGAGCTCCGCCTCGATAACCTCGAAGCGTTGCAGGATCTTGTCTATCTGCGGACTATCTGAAAAGGACATGGCGGCAGTATCACTGGTGAAACCAGACCTACTTCTACAACAGCACAGGCAAAAGTATAGGCAGTTTTATCATCTGCCAACGACCTGCGGTCAGGCTGAACAGCGTGACCGCACAGATCGTTCCAAAGCGCGGATATCAGCCGCCGCGGTTCATCAACTTGTTGATGTCGAGCGTGCGGTTCACCAAAACCTCGCCCGGGTTGCCCAGCGTTCCGCCGGGATTGCCGTCAATCTCGAAAGCCAGCAAGCCGCCGTCGCGGGCGATAACCACAAGGCCTTCCTGGTTGGGCACCTTGAAACGGTCGCCTGCATTGAGCGTATCGACGAGGATGGTCTTGCCCTTGCCGTCCTCGATGCGCACCCAGACCCGGTCCGATGCGCGCAGCACCAGGCGGGCATCGGTATTGTCGGCGCCGAAGATTCGACCCTTGCCGTCACGCGTTACAGGCTTGTCGACCGACTGGATAGGCTTTGTCGTCGCCGTCGTCATTTCGTCGGCAAGCGCTTCTATCTGGCCATTGTTGGCAATCAGCTTGTCGAGACCGCCCAGGCTGTCGGCGGCCTTGTCTGCTTGTTCAGCAAGCAGCGCACCGATCGGATCTTTTGCCGGGTCAATTGCTTCTGCTAATTTGGACGCATCGCCAAGTGGTTGCTCGACCTTGCTCACATCAGATTCAATTTCGCTGCTGCCGCTTTCACCGGCCGCGATTTCAACAGCAGAGCCCGTGTCCGGAGCCTCGGCAACCGTCCGGGTTGTATCGATATCTGGCCCCGACAGCAGCGCGTAACTGACGCCACCGAACAAAACAACACCCGCCAGTACTGAAGCCACGACACCGCCGCCGCCACCGGCGATTTCCTTGAGCCGCCGGCTCAATGGAAAATCAATGATGCGGGCGCTGCCGAGTGGTGTCGGCTTGCGCGATCCCTGTGGCTTCGGTGCACTCGATCTCGGCAGCAACTGGGCATAATGCATCATCATCGGTTGTGGATCGAAACCCAGAAACTCGGCATAGGCGCCGACCATGCCGATGGCATCGGAGCGATGCGGCATGCGGGTCAGGTCACCACGCTCGATGGCGTCAAGATGAATGGGGTGGACCCTGATCGCCCGCGCCACGTCACGAAGACTGACCTTGCGGCGTTCGCGCTCGCGCTGCAGGAACCAGCCTGCCTCGCCGGCAGGATCTTCAGAACCATCCGGTTTGTTCCGGTAGCTCTGGTAATTGTGATCAAAATTGCCGCGCGTATGCTGGTTCATCGCCGGGTACTCCTGCTTGATCCGGCGCCTGTGTGCAGCGTGCGAGACCCTCGTGAAAGCACGATAGTCGATGCAACTCATACTGACATCCGGAACACTCTGGCTCCGCAACATAGCCGTTCGAAGCCCATGACTATTCGCACGCCAGAATGAACAAACAGGGTTAGCAATTCGTGAACACCACAGCACTTTGTGCGAAAATTTGACCAGCACGGCGCAGTTTCGACTCAAGATACCGGAGGTTCAGCCCTAGGGTCAGGACCCTAAAGCGGTATCTTGTGCTGCCTTGCAAACCCCACAAGCGGTTCGCGAAGCGAGCCAACATCACTGCCGAATTGCTCACGCAGGAATTCTCCGGCTTTTGCCGCATCGAGTTTCAGGAGCATCTGTTTCACAGGCCCTATCGAAGTTGGCGCCATTGAAATCGACTTGAATCCCAGCGCAATCAGCGCCATGGCTTCCAGTGAGTTGCCGGCCATTTCACCACACAGGGTCAGTGTCGTCTCATGACGATCACAGCTTTCGCGAATCGTATCCAGAACCTTGAGCGCGGTCGGTGACAGAACATCATAACGCCCCGCCAGCCTGGGATGCTGGCGATCCGCGGCGAACATGAACTGCATCAAATCGTTGGAACCGATCGACACGAAGTCCGTATGTGGCAGCAACTGGTCCAGCTGCCAGACAAGCGCCGGCACTTCAATCATCGCACCCATCTTTATGCGCAGTGGCAGGTCATGGCCGCGATCGGCCAGGAACCGGCACTCCACATCGACCAATTCACGTGCACGCACCATTTCCGATGTCTCTGAGATCATCGGGAACATGACCCGCAACTCCTTGCCCGCTGCCGCGGATATCAGGGCACGCAACTGCAGCCGCAGCAGTGCCGGCCGGTCAAGCGCCATACGAATTGCCCGCCATCCGATCGCCGGGTTTTCTTCCTTCACCGATGTCAGGTAGGGCAGCACCTTGTCGGACCCGATATCCAGCGTGCGGAACACCACCGGCCGGTCACCGGCACCGTCCATGATCGTGCGGTAGAATCGCTTTTGCTCGCCAAATCTCGGGAAGCGGCGCGCCAGCATGAACTGCAGCTCGGTGCGAAACAGGCCAATGCCCTGGGCGCCCGCCGCCTCCAGATGCGGCAGGTCGACAACAAGCCCGGCATTGATCGACAAGTCGATCTGGCGCCCGTCCAGCGTGACAGCAGGCTTGTCGCGCATCTTGGCATATTGCGCCTGGCGCTTGGCATACAGCCTTACCTTTTCCGTATAGACCTGCTGCACGTCCTGGGGGGGCCGCACATGCACTTCGCCTGAACTACCGTCAATAATGATTTCCTGACCGTCCTCGGCAAGGTCCGACACCGAGCGCGCAGACCCGACGGTCGTCACACCAAGCGCACGCGCCACGATCGCCACGTGAGAGGTTGAACCGGCAGCTTCCAGCACCAGGCCCCGCAGCCTGGACGGATCGTAGTCCAGCAGTTCCGCCGGCCCCATGGTCCGGGCCAGGACAATGGAATCCTTCGGCAGTTCGGTGCGTGAGGCCTTTTCCTCGGCCCCGGTCAGGATGCGCAATAACCGGTTGGCGATATCGTCGAGGTCATGCAAGCGCTCGCGCAGGTAAGGGTCAGACTGGCGCGCCATGCGGGCGCGCGTATCCGACTGCACCCGTTCAACGGCCGCCTCTGCCGTCAGGCCGGTGGCGACCGCTTCGCGCAGCTTGCGCAGCCAGCCCCTGTCACGGGCAAACATCCGCACTGTTTCCAGCACATCTTCAAAATCACTGTTGAACTGGCCCGGCCGCCGGTCTGCCAGCTGGTCGACCTGCGCCTGCAACTGGTTGATGGCAACATCCAGCCGGCTGCGCTCTTCTTCCACATCCTCGGCTATGAACCGGGTTACGATCACCCGCGGCTCGTGCAGCACCACATGACCAAGCGCCACGCCGTCAACCAGACCCTCGCCGGTGATGTGGTATGATCCGGTGAGCTGAGACCCGTTGCCTGCCGCTTCCAGTTGTGACTGCACATCAGGCGTCGCGATGACCTCTGCCAGCACCATGGCAACGGTCTGCAGGGCCTCTTCTTCCTCCTCCGCATAACTGCGCTTGACCTGATTCTGCACCACCAGGACGCCGGACACCACACCGTGACGCATGATCGGCACGCCAAGAAATGAAGAGTAAATCTCCTCACCTGTCTCAGGGAGATACTTGAAGGCCGGATGGGCCTGCGCATCGGACAGGGACAGCGGTTTGGCCTGGTGAGCAATGAAGCCAACGAGGCCTTCACCGGCTTGCAGGGTCGACTGGTGAACCGCGCTGGGCTTCAGTCCCTCGGACGCAAACAGTTCCAGATCGTTATCGCCGGGGCGTATGACATAGATGGAGCATACCTCGGCCACCATGTTGGCCGCGATGAGCGAAACAATCTTGTCGAGCCTTGCCTGCGCCGCTTCCGGTCGTGCCATGACCTCGCGCATGCGTCTGAGCAAAACTCGCGGACCCTGGACTGGAAGTACCATTAGCGCGCGGTCTCACCTTTCAACTGTTTTCGCCAACTCATCATCAAGTTCAAATTCGCAATTCTGGCTCTAAGCCGCTTCCATGCCGTAGGCTTCATGCAGAATCCGAACGGCCAGTTCAGTATAGTCCTCATCGATTAGCACGGAAATCTTGATTTCCGATGTGGTAATCGCCTGGATATTGATGCCCTTGTCGGCAAGTGTCCTGAACATGATCGAGGCAACGCCTGCATGGCTTCGCATGCCGATACCAATGACAGACACCTTGGCCACGCCCTTTGACGCTTCAAGCTCGAGAAATCCGATGTCCTGCTTGGCACTTTCAATCACTTCCATCGCCCGTTCGACATCCTTGTTGGCAACGGTGAAAGTGATGTTTGCCGTATCGCCGTCAGCCGACACGTTCTGGACAATCATGTCGACGCTGACCCCTGCTTCGGCAAGGGGTCCGAATACCGCTGCTGAAACCCCGGGCTTGTCCTGGACCCGGCGTATCGACACCTTGGCCTCGTCTCGCGAGTAGGCAATTCCGCTGACAACCTGCTGTTCCACCATGTCCTCCTCATCGCAAACTAGTGTGCCGGGACCCGTACCGTCTTCGCAGTTCTGGTGTTCCGACTCAGGGCTTTCAAAACTGGATCGTACCTGCAATGGCACCTTGTATACCATGGCGAGCTCAACCGACCGGGTCTGCAATACCTTGGCGCCCTGCGAGGCCAGCTCAAGCATCTCTTCATAGGAGATGCGACCGACCTTGCGCGCCTTCGGCTCGATACGCGGGTCCGTGGTGTAGACCCCGTCCACATCCGTGTAGATATCACATTTTGCCTTGAGCGCAGCCGCCAGGGCCACCGCGCTGGTGTCGGAACCGCCCCGGCCCAGCGTGGTGATCCGGCCATCGGACGACACCCCCTGGAACCCGGCCATCACGGCAACCTGTCCATCTGCCAGCGCAGCAATCATGTCGCTGCAGTCAGCGTCGAGGATGCGCGCTGCGCCATGCGCGTCACAGGTCAGCATCGGCACCTGCCATCCAGCCCACGAGCGCGCCTTCAGCCCCATGGACTGCAAAACGATTGCCAGCAGCCCGGCGGTGACCTGCTCACCGGAGGCGACGACCGCATCATATTCCTTCATGTCTGTGGAAACGGCATTGGTGCCACCGCTGGCAGCAGCTTGGTTTACCCAGCCCACCAGTTGGTCGGTTGTTCCGGACATCGCAGACACGACAACAGCAACTTCGTGCCCGGCGGCAACTTCACGCGCCACATGGTGCGCAACATTGCGAATGCGCTCAATATCGGCAACTGAGGTTCCGCCAAATTTCAGTACTAGCCGGCCCAAGATCACCCTGCCTTTTCATAACAAATCCCGCTCAGACCCGGTTACGTATAACCCGGTACAGCAGAGATTCGACCATCGGATAGTAAGTAGTCGCCACCTGACGTGTGAAACACATACTCGCAAACGCTGCCATTGTGCAATATTGAGGTTTTGTGCAAGTAACATGGCCACAAATTGATCGATAATTGGAATTTCAATGACCGCACATGAAACCGCAGAAATGAGACGTGCAGCCTCGGTGGACAACGCCGAGGTGGAACGTTTTTCGGCCATGGCCGCCGAGTGGTGGAATCCGGATGGCAAGTTCGCGGTTTTGCACAAATTCAACCCGGTTCGTCTTGACTATATCCGGGAGCAGGTAACGGCCAGACTGCGCATTGACCCGCATCAGCGTGCCCCGTTTGCCGGCCTGGAGTTTCTCGACATCGGCTGTGGCGGCGGCCTGCTGTCTGAACCCATGGCACGCCTTGGTGCTGCGGTCACGGCAGTAGATCCGTCAGAAAAAAACATCAAGACCGCTTCGGTGCATGCCGAAGAACAGGGCCTGGATATCGACTACCGGGCGTCGACGGCCGAGCAACTCGCCGCAGAAAGCGCCCGCTTCGATGTCATCTTGAACATGGAAGTGATCGAGCACGTGAATGACCCGGCCGCCTTTATCGCCACATGCGCGTCCATGCTCAAGCCGGGCGGCATCATGTTCGTGGCTACCCTGAACCGCACGTTGAAAGCCTTTGGGCTGGCCATTCTCGGGGCCGAGTATGTGCTCGGCTGGCTGCCGAAAGGCACTCATCAGTGGGAAAAATTCATCACACCGGCCGAACTGCACGGCTGGCTGGCAGCCAGTGACTGCGCGGCGCTGGAAACAGTCGGCGTGACCTATTCGCCGATCTCGGACACCTGGCGCAAAGCCGCCGACACGGATGTGAATTACATGATCGTGGCGCAAAAACCGGCCGGTTGAAAAGAAATATCCCGTTACCGGCCCACAGCAGATGCACTCTAGGGTCAGGACTCATTAATCCTATGCAATTCTGTTTGAAGGAAAACATTCGAATGACGATGAAAAAGCGCAAGGTAAGGCTTTGTGCCTTGTCGAGCATTTTTCGCCTTCAGGCGGGTGTTTTCCTTCAAACCCGAAGGGCGGGGTCTATTTTGCCCCTGCCACCGTTGAAAGGACTTGAAAACCGGACGGTTTCCTGCGCCCTTTCGCCTTGTCAGAAGCAAAATATCCTCCCGCAGAATGGATAAGATTAATGGGTCCTGACCCTAGTTGCTATCTTCCGGCAGTTTCGGAAGCGGCAGGACTTCCACTCCCTCATCATGCAACTCGCGGGCCTCGTCAATCGTGGCTTCACCGTAGATGCCGCGCTGTTCTTCTTCACCGTAGTGCATGCGCCGGGCCGACTCGGCAAACTTGTCGCCGACATAGTCTGCATTTTCTTCAACATGGGTGCGAAGTTTGCGCACCATCTCGGCCATCGCCTGCGCCTTGGGGTCCTGCGGCGCATGCAAGGCCGGGACCGGCTCGTCTTTGCGGTTGCCCCTGGCCGGCACGCCCGGTGTCATCAGCGCCTTGGTCACCTTGTGCGAACCACATACCGGGCACTGCACAAGCTTGCGCGCAACCTGGTCGTCAAATCCGTCGCTGTTCGCAAACCAGCCGTCAAACAGGTGTTCGGCCTCGCATAAAATGTCGTAGCGGATCATTCTGCTGCCGCCTGCGAAACATCATCGGCAAGGCTGAGCACCCTGTCGTGCGCAAGTGCCGGTACGCGGCCCCGCGCACGTTCGACCTGCGCAGGATCAATCTTGGCCATGACAATGCCGGCGGTAACCGTGCCGCCATCCGCCAGCACCTCGCCCCAAGGCGAGACAATGAGACTGTGACCAAAGGTCTTGCGGCCCTCTTCATGGCTTCCCGACTGGGCCGGCGCGAAAACGAAGCATCCGGTTTCAATTGCCCGGGCGCGCAGCAACACGTGCCAGTGGGCGGTTCCGGTCGGCACGGTGAACGCGGCGGGAACCGAAATGAAACTGCAGCCGTGCTGGGCCAGCATCCGGTATTGATAGGCAAACCGCACGTCATAGCAAATCGTCAGGCCCAGCCTGCCCCACGGCAGGTCCGCAAAGACCGCCTTGTCGCCAGCCTCGAATGTGGAAGACTCGCGGTATGTTTCGCCGTTTGGCAGATCGACATCAAACATGTGTGCCTTGTCGTAACGCGCCACTACGGTCCCGTCCGGGGCAAACAGCATCGACCTGTTGGCCAGCTTGCCGCCACTTGCCATTACACCCAGCGAGCCCGCCAGGACATGCTTGCCGGTTTCAGCGGCCAGTTCAGCGAATCCTGCAACTCCAATGCAGTCTTCTTCCGGTTCAACCTTTTCCGCGACCGCTGCACGGGGACTGTCGATGATGTTGGTCATCTCCGGTGTCATGATCAGGTCTGCACCGTCAGCGGCAGCCTGGCGCACCATCTCTTTCACGGCATCCATATTGGACGTGGGATCACGGCCCGAACACATTTGAATGCACGCTGCGGTAAACGATGTTTCCATAGGCTCGGTCATTGTCATCGATATCCCAGAAATTGTGGGTTTTTCGATTATAGCAATTTTGCCAGCTGTTTCGAAGTCACGTTGCCGCAGACTGGTAAACGTCAGCCCTGCAGCATCGGATCCAGTTTCCCGGCCTGTTCGAGGGCATGCAGTTCATCGCAGCCACCTACGTGATCATCACCAATGAAAATTTGCGGCACGGACCGTCTGCCGCCTGCGCGTTTCATCATGTCGGAGCGCTTGCCCGGCGCAAATGTCACATCGATCTCGTCATAGTTCACACCCTTGTGCGACAAAAGCTTCTTCGCCGCACTGCAGTAAGGACACATCAGAGTCGAGTAGATCGTCACCGGCTTCATGTCAGTCAATTCCAGTCGTGTTGCGCTCAATCCGGCCGCGGCCGGTACCCAGATATGATATCAACCTGCATGACTGACAAGCGCGAAAATGAGCACATCCACGTGAATAGCACCAGCCTGCTTGAGCATTCTTGCGCATTCATTTGCTGTTGCGCCTGAAGTCAACACGTCGTCCACCAGCAATATTCGCCGGCCCATCACATTCTGAACCCGAGTATCGGGAACCGAAAATGCACCCTTCACATTGCGACCGCGCTGGCCTTCGCCAAGGCCTACCTGTGACCGGGTATTGCGCACTCTTAAGACCAGGTCCGTGTGCACGGGAATGCCGGCAATGGTGCCGATACCGCCGGCAAGCAGCGCTGCCTGGTTGTATCGCCGCGACCACAGGCGCCAGCGATGCAGCGGCACCGGTGCAATCACGTCCGCAGTTGAAACAATGTCCCGCCCGGCATGAAGCATCATTCTGGCCATCGCATCCACCACTTCATGCCGGTCGCGGTATTTCAGGTTGTGGACCAAGTGTTGCGAGCAGTCATTGAACTTCACGGCACCACGCGCCTTGTCCCACACCGGCGGGTTGGAAATGGCCCGGGCAGACACCGCACCATCACCCTCATCATATACAAACGGTGTTCCATAGGCATCACAGACCGGTTGCGAAATGATCTCCAGTTCGGCCCAGCAGGCCTCACAAAGCCCACCGGCACCCGATACGGGACGTTCACAAACTGAACAGGTCACCGGCAGGACGATATTCAGCACGTCCCCGGCAAACCGCCTGCCGGCCTGTGCAATATGGGTCATCGTGCTTTGCATGGTCCTGGCAACTCACCTTGTAGTTCCATGTCAATCTGCGGGCTTGCGCAAACTGCACCGCTCGACTTATCTGGCGCTCATGACAATGCCGGCTTCCGACATACCCGACCTGTTTGATCAAATCGCCCTGGTTCGCAATCTGGCCCGGGCGGCCGAAAAAGGCAATCTGCCCGGATTCCTTGACGATGTCGCCGCCACAGAACTGATCGACCGGTTTGAAACTATTTCGCGCACTTTCTCGAATATTGCGATCATCTGCCATGATGCATCGCGGATAGCTGATGCCGTTAAGCCCCGGCTGGGTGACGACGCCACCATTAAGGCTATCTCCCCATTTTCAGAAAATCGGATGTTTCTGGACGATCCCGACCTGGCGGTGGAGGCCTATGACTGCATCTTCGCCGGCCCCGGTCTTGAGTGGGCAAACGACCTGCCCGGCAGCCTGACCCGCTTGCGCCAGGCGCTGAAACCGGACGGTGTCCTGCTGGCCGCCATGCTGGGCGGTGAAAGCCTCAATGAACTGCGCACCAGCTGGCTGCAGGCGGAAACAGCGGTAACCGGCGGGGCCTCTCCGCGCGTAGCCCCGTTCTGCGACGTCCGCGATGCGGGTGGCCTGTTGCAACGAACCGGTTTCGCGCTGCCCGTTGTCGATACCGACCGGCTCAAGGTGCGCTATGACAATGCACTGGCGATGATCAAGGATCTGAAGGCACTCGGATTGTCAAATGCTCTGGCCGAACGTCGCCGCTCCATGGTGACACCTGGCCTCATGGCAAGGGTTTGCGCCCATTATGACAATGCCTTTGCAGACCCCGACAACCGCGTGCACGCCACTTTCCAGATGATCTATCTCACCGGCTGGTCCCCGCATGAAAGCCAGCCCAAGCCACTCAGGCCAGGTTCAGCTAAAGCCCGCCTCGCAGACGCGTTGAAAGTGGACGAGAGGAAACTGCCGCGGGACTAGAGCGGGATGAACCCTTGAAATCGTTGGAGACTGTTCTGTGGGTCGGTCCGGGTCCAGTTTGCAAACGGCAAAGGAGCTATCGAAAGGACAGGCGTTTCGTACTTAGAAAAGCGTCGAGACTGATCCGCAGTCCGTCTTGTCGTTGCGGCCGGAAGGTTCCGGGCACATGAGCCTCAAGGCTGTCATAGGTGCAGGCTTTGCGATCGGCGTCCTGTACGAAAGCGATGTCGAGCCAGGCATGAAAGTCCTGTCAATAAGGGACGGCTTTCCATCACTGCCAATGTTCAAACGATCGATAATAGTAGGCGCCGATGCCCCGCAAGATCTTGCTGGCGCCATGGTTACGCCAATCAAACGGGCAGTTTGAGCTGTCTCAACCGGTGTGGCTGGGCCGCGCATCGGGGTCTGCGGTCAGTCGCCTCTATCCCAGTTAAGGTTTTGGCTTCCAGCCAGGCGGGCCAAAGATCACACCGAGCTTGTTGCGCACACCTTTCATTTCCCAGACGTTTTTCGCAAGCCGATAGAATCCATGCAGGAAAGCAACCATTGGGTTGATGCTGTCGATAGGTTTCACGAGGCCGTAGACGACTTCCTCCTGCTCTTCCTCGAAAGTCCCAAATATCCGATCCCAGATGATGAATATGCCGGCATAGTTCTTGTCGAGATATTTTGGGTTGGACCCATGATGTACGCGATGGTGCGACGGCGTGTTCATGAGCCATTCAACCGGACGCGGGAGTTTTCTAATGCTCTCCGTATGCAGGATGGTCTGGTACACCTGAACGATTACTTCAGCGAACAGCACGACGATCGGATTGAAGCCAAGAACCACCAGCGGAACGTGGAAGAAGATCGGCCAAAACGAATCCATGGGACCGAATCGATAAGCCACCGAGATGTTGAAGAACGGTGACGAATGGTGAACCGTATGAGTGGCCCAGGCCAGATTCACCCGGTGCATGAACCGGTGCTCCCAATAATAGGCGAGATCGGCCAGTATCACGCAAATGGTCACCGTGACCCAGTTTATCTCAATATCGAAAATGGCAAACTGGAACGCGTAGTAGAACGTCGAGACGTAAAACGCGCCGAGAAACAGAATTGTCAGGCCGATGAACAAGGCGAGCGTAACGTAGTTGGTGATCGTGTCGCCGACCATTGTCCAGGAGAGCTTCTTGTAGATTGCATATCTAGCGAACTCGAACACCAGAAAGGCGAGAGCGAAGACGAAAAACCAGTCGTTCACAAATTTTTCAAGCCATTCGATATGGCCGGTGCTGATTGGGGAAAAGAGCCAGTTCATGAGCAGTTCCAAAATTGTCAATATTGACAATCAAATGACATCGGTTATATTTTTTGTCAATAGTGATAATCAATTGAGTTTTACGTGATGGCCCGACCAAACATCCAGAACGAGCGTCGAGAACAGATACTGGACGCTTTTGAAACCTGCGTTGCGCGCTACGGCGTCGAAGGGGCCACGTTGGCCAGAACTGCTGAAATGGCGGGACTGGCCCGTCCGCTTGTGCGTCACAATATCGGTAACCGGGACGCGCTACTGAGCGCGCTCGTCGAACGGTTTATACAAAAGAGCCGCAGCAGTATGGCGGTGATGGTTTCTGCTTTGCCGGCCAAAAACAGGTCAAGAACAGCTATAGACTGGCTCTTCGACCCTGCATATTCCGACGCTCAGCTTGTTCGGATTTCAAACTCCCTAATTACCGCGTCCGCCGAAAATCCACCCCTGGCAGAAAAAATGCAGGAATGGCTCAAAGACTTCATCACGAGGTTCGATGGAGTGCTTGCAGATGATTTTCCTGATGCAAACCCCGCCAGTGTTGCTGCGGCAAGTGCAGGCATTACCGGTATCTACTTCAATATCGAGGCGCTTTATCCACTGGGCAATACCGACGCTCTGGTTGCCGCGTCAAAACGTGCTGCGATCATGCTGTTGGAGTCTCTGGAGGCCAGCCAATGACCCACCGTCCGCCCAAACAAACCTACACCGATGCCGAGTGGTTCGAACACGAAAAGAAAACACTTTTTGCAAACGCGTGGACTTTTGTCGGAACTGTTCACGATTTCAGGCGGGCGGGAGACTACCGCACTGCGGCATGCGGAAATGCTCCTGTCTCAATTGTCCTGGATAAACGCGGAACTCTAAGGGCTTTCCATAATGTATGCCGGCATCGTGGCGCAGAACTTTTAGACGGAGCAAACGGAAATTGTGGCGGGACAATTGTGTGTCCTTATCATCGTTGGACCTACGCCCATGACGGTTCGCTTCGCGGCATTCCCAACAAAAACGAGTGCTTTCCGGACCTGGACCGCTCGGAACTTGGACTGTCTCTTGCTTCCGTTGGTGTCTTCAAGGATCTGGTCTTTGCCAACCCTGATGCGACCGCTGATTTCGACTCATGGATTGCGCCCCTGAAAGGAAAGGATTGGCCGCATGATCTGGCTGCTGCGGACATCAGAGAAGCCTCACCGCTGACCTACGAGTTGAAATGCGATTGGAAGGTCTTTGTCGAAAACGCGATTGACGGTTACCACCTTGCCTACCTTCATGAAAATACGCTCGGCGGTCCATTGCCCGGCCTGAATGAATGGGAGCAGGCAGGCGACCACATGATCTGGTATGCCACCGAAGAAGGTGTACGCCACCGGCTGCCCATGAAATTGAGAAAAGAGGCAGGAAACGTCGGTATCATAGAAAAGGCGTCCAGGCCTGGCTATGGCGGTGTCTACTACCTGTTCCCGGCCACGATTATTATCCCGACACCCTATGGCATCTCCATCTCGGCACTCCAACCCACTGCCGCAGGATGTTGCCGCATGACGGTTCGCCATTGGGTGGGACCGTGGCAGTCGATAGATGAGCGCGAGCACATCCCGGGATACGACCAATCGACGGGAGTTATCTCGTCAGACAACTGGAAAATTCACCCGCTGGAAACCGGGGACTTTCAGACAGAAGACGTATGGATTTGCGAAAAAGTTCAACGCGGACTGGAATCACCAGCCTATGTCCATGGCCCGTTGTCTGCCGGCCCTGGCGCGGAAGATGCCATCAGTTGGTTTCACGCAGCTCTAAGCAAGCACGTTACCTGACGAATGCCGGCATGGCTGCTGTTGCGGCGAGCGGCAAAAGCCGACTCACACGCCGGCCAGGCTTCCGCCAATGACTGCAAGCGTCGTAACGATGGCCGCTGACATGCCGAGGGCCAGAACCGTGTAGTCCCGCATTACCGGACGACGATCGTCTTGCATTGTAGCTGGTTTTGAATTGTACATTTGACTTACTACCCCGTTACTCACTGTACTCACCACGTTTGCCCGCCTTGTCGGCGGATCGGTCGCGTTGGAACATTAACGGGCTGCTGCCGGTGCCCTTGTCAGAGCAGGTCGATCAAATGAGCAATCAGCGGCTCATCTGCCGGCGGCATGGGAAACTCGCGTAACCTGTTTGGCCTGACCCAGCGAATATCGCTGTGTTCACGTTTTTTGACCTCGCCATTCCACCTGCGGCATACATAAACCGGCATGAGCAGGTGGAAATCATCATAGGCGTGGCTGGCAAACGTCACTGGTGCCAGACAGGCTTGCGTCACATCGATACCCAACTCTTCCTTCAACTCGCGTATCAGCGCGACTTCAGGTTGTTCTCCGGGTTCGACCTTGCCACCGGGAAACTCCCATAGTCCGGCAAGTGTCTTGCCCTGAGGGCGCTGGGCAATCAGGACTCTACCGTCCGGATCAACCAGTGCGCAGGCGACGACGAGAACGAGCTTCTTTCCGTTCATGTCCGGGAACCACCTTGGCGGATAAGGGTTAACAGGGTTGTTTGGATTTTAGGTTTTGAAGGGTCGTAAACACCCTTTGTCTCGGCACGGTTACCAAATTGCAACCGGCGCTTCAGCTTCTATACGATCCGTTAATATCAATGTAGCCATGGGTCAGATCGCAGGTCCACACGGTCGCTTTACCCTTGCCGACACCGACGTCGACCGAAATGTCTATTTGCTGCCCCTTCATGTGCGGCACCAGCTTGTCCTCGTCATACCCGGGATGAACACTGCCCCTGGATGCAACCACCATACCACCGATGCGGATTTTCAGTTTGTCGCGGTCAGCCTTTTCGCCTGATTTGCCGACCGCCATGACAATCCGCCCCCAATTGGCATCTTCTCCGGCGATCGCGGTTTTCACCAGCGGTGAATTGGCAACCGCGAGGCCAATGCGCCGCGCCGCAGCGTCGCTTTCAGCACCTGTCACTGTTATCGCCACAAACTTACTGGCACCTTCACCGTCCCGCACCGTTTGGTGCGCCAGATCCTGCAGCACCTTGTCGAGACCGGTTCTGAATGATTTCAGAACGGCGTCATCGATATTGCGAATGCCCTTTGGCGCACTTCCGGACTTGCCTGTGGCACATAGCAAAAGTGTGTCTGATGTGGACGTGTCACCATCAACGGTAATCGAGTTGAAACTGCGGTCCACCGCATCCGACAGCATTTTCTGCATCAGCCCGCGCGGCAGACCGGCGTCGGTGAAAACGAAGCACAGCATGGTCGCCATGTCCGGCGCGATCATGCCGGATCCCTTGGCAATGCCGTTGATGGTAACCGTCTTGCCGCCCAGCCTGGCGGTGGAGCTTGCCAGTTTCGGAAACGTATCCGTGGTCATGATGGCCCGTGCAGCCGCCATCCACGCATCGCCAGCTGCAGCATCATTCAGCCCTGCAAGTCTTGACGTGATCGGTGCTGGATCAAGCGGCTCGCCAATTACACCCGTTGAAGCGAGAAAAACCTCGGAAGTATCACAGCCGACAATCTTGCAAGCCTTGTTACATGTTTTTTCGACCGTCCGCTGACCGGCCCTGCCGGTAAAGGCGTTGGCATTGCTGGCATTGACCACAATGGCGCGCACCCTGCCATTCTTCAGATTGGCACGGCACAGATCGACCGGTGCAGAACATGTCTTTGAGTTGGTCAAAACCCCGGCGATGGTCGAGCCTTTGTCCAGCACGCATAACAGCAGGTCATCCCTGCCTTTGTATTTGACCCCTGTCGCTGCAGTGGCCAGACGCACGCCGTCAATTGACGGCAAATCGGCAAACCGTTTCGGAGCAAGTGGCGAGCGGGGCAATGCTTTGGCCATGGCTGGGTATCCTGTGAAAGCACTCATCAGACGCAAATGGATTAGGTAAACTGGTTAAACCGGCATTCTGCGGGTGGCAACATGCAAAACGTCCGCAAAACCTTTTGTGGTCTTGCGGACGCAAATCTCGTAACCGTGCAGGTTCGATACCTATTGGGCGTCACTCTTGTTGGATTTTCCGCCTGTCGTCTGCGACGCGGCACCGCCGGTAGTCCGGGGCACCTGACCGGAGGACTCAAGTGCCTGGCGTTTCTTTTCTGCTTCTGCCTGAAGGCGCTTCAGGTCCGGATCCAGGATCTCGATTTCACCCACAGCGCGCAATTCCAAAATCTTGTCCTGAACCGCCTTGCGCATCAGCACCAGCCGTATCGGATTCTTGACTTGCTCAAACGGCTGCGCACCGCCTTCCTGAACGTCTTCCAGCTTGATGATGTGCCAGCCGAAGTCGGTCTTGACCGGTGGTGAAACCTCACCCTTTTTCAGCGCAAATACCGCCTTGGAAAAGGCCGGCACCATTTCGGCTGCGGTGAAGAAACCCAAGTCACCGCCATAGTCCCGGGACCCATCCAGCGAGACCTGTTTTGCGACTTCTTCAAATCGCTCACCTTTCTCCAGGCGGGCCATGGCATTTTTCGCATCTTCTTCAGAATTGACCAGGATGTGACGCGCACGCGCACGCTTCTCGGTCGTCACCTTGGCCGCTTCTTTTTTGTAAGCTGCTTTCACGTCATCTTCTGAGACTGAGGTCGCGAGATTGTCCGTGAAATAGGCATCGCGCAGCGCCTTGGCCTGATAGAATTTCAGCCGCTTGGTGTATTCTTCCGTGTCAATCGTCTTCGCCTTCACCGCTTCCTGTGCAAGCAGGTGACGCTCAATCAGGTATTCAACGACAAACGCAAACCTGAAGTTTGCCGGAACTTTCTCCAGCTGTGGCCGCAGGTCGTCAGATGCAAGCGCGATTTCCTTCGTCGTTATATTGTAGCCATTGACCTTGGCTACGACTTTGTCAGCTTCCTGAGCACCGGCGGCCGTCGCGCCTGCTGCAAATGCAGCGGTCACCAATGCCACAACCAGCTTCAAACAATACGTTCTCATATTACCCAACCAACCTCTTGGCCTGCTTGCTGCCGTGCCGGCAGGAACAGGATCGTCATAAAATCCAGATCAAATTTCCCTGATCATATCAGGTCAATGCTCGCCAATTCGGGCGACATTAAGCCAACTCGACATGACCTCATTAGGTCTCGCAGACGAAAAACGCCATCGATGCGCTGCACAATGCGTACATTCTATGTGATATTCAAGGGTGCAGTGGCTCCGTGAACAGCCTGAGCATTTCTTGTTCAAGCCTCGTTTTTCGCCTTGAAACAGCCGCTTATCCACACTATTTGCCGCTGACACAACCCCTGATGCCGTTTAACCACGTGTTTGCATACCAAAATTTTCTCGCACGCGTTACCCAATTGCCACACCTGTTGCGGCGTACAGACAAGTTGATTAAACATTACGGCATGGTTCTCGCCTGACAATGGCTACGCAAAAAACACGGTCGAGAAGCCGAAAACGGCTTTCAGCGGTCTAACAAGACGCAATTCTAAGGACACCAAATGTTCGGACTGGGTTCAATAGCTTCCAAGGTTTTTGGCAGCTCAAACGACCGTAAGGTCAAAAAATATCAGAGCCGCGTAGACGCAATCAACGCGCTTGAGCCCGAGCTCGCCACCCTCAGCGATGATGAGCTTCGTGCGCGTACTGAAACCTTCCGGCAGCAGTTTGCCGACGGCACTTCTCTGGATGATCTGCTGGTTCCCGCCTTCGCCACGGTGCGCGAGGCATCAAAGCGTGCGCTTGGTCTGCGTCACTTTGACGTGCAGCTGATCGGCGGCATGGTGCTGAACGACAATTCGATTGCCGAAATGAAAACCGGTGAGGGCAAGACGCTGGTAGCCACGCTGCCGGTCTATCTCAACGCCATTTCGCGCAAGGCAGTGCATGTCGTCACCGTCAACGACTACCTGGCTCAGCGCGATGCCGCATGGATGGGCAAGGTGTACGAATTTCTCGGCCTTCGCGTCGGCGTCATTGTCCACGGCCTGGAAAGTGATGAACGCCGTGACCAGTATGCCTGCGATGTGACATATGCCACCAACAATGAACTGGGTTTCGACTATCTTCGCGACAATATGAACCACTCCGTTGAAGACATGGTACAGCGCGGTCACTATTATTCGATCGTCGATGAAGTCGACTCCATCCTGATCGACGAAGCACGCACGCCATTGATTATCTCGGGCGCTCTGGAAGACCGCTCCGAACTGTATAACGATATCGACGCCATCATCCCGCAATTGGTCGAGGAAGATTACGAGATCGACGAAAAGACCAAGACGGTGACCCTGACGGAAACCGGCAACGAGCACATCGAACAGTTGCTGCAGGAATCCGGGCTCATGAGCGAAGGATCGCTGTACGACGTGGAAAACGTGGCCCTGGTCCATCACGTCAATCAGTCGCTACGCGCCCACAAGGTTTTCCTCAAGGACCGCGACTATATCGTCAAGGATGACGAAGTGATAATCATCGACGAATTTACCGGGCGGATGATGCCGGGCCGGCGCTATTCCGAAGGCCAGCATCAGGCGATCGAGGCCAAGGAACATGTTCGCATCCAGCCGGAAAACCAGACACTGGCCTCGATAACCTTCCAGAACTATTTCCGCCTGTATGAAAAATTGGCCGGCATGACCGGCACCGCAGCCACTGAAGCAGACGAGTTTCTCGACATTTACAAGCTCGACGTGGTCGAGGTACCGACCAATGTTGCAGTCCAGCGTGTCGATGAGGACGACGAAGTATATCGTAGCGTCCGGGAAAAATTCGATGCCATCGTTGTGGCCGTCAAGGATGCCCGTGAACGCGGCCAGCCGGTGCTGGTCGGCACGACGTCCATCGACAAGTCGGAGTACCTGTCCCAGCATCTCAACGAGCTCGGCATTCCGCACAATGTGCTGAATGCGCGCTACCATGAACAGGAAGCCCAGATCATCTCACAGGCCGGTGTGCCGGGTGCCGTGACCATTGCCACCAACATGGCCGGACGCGGTACCGACATTCAGCTCGGCGGCAATGCCGAAATGCGTATCGACAATGAGCTTGGCGATATGCGCGAAGGCAAAAAGCGCGATACGGCCATCGAAAAGATCAACGCCGAAATTGCTGAACACAAGAAGACAGCGCTTGATGCGGGCGGATTGTTTGTCATCGCTACCGAACGCCATGAAAGCCGCCGCATCGACAATCAGCTCCGTGGCCGTTCCGGCCGCCAGGGCGACCCGGGACGGTCGCGTTTCTACCTGTCGCTGGAAGACGACCTGATGCGCATTTTCGGTTCTGAACGCATGGACTCCATGCTGCAGAAGCTCGGGCTCGAGGAAGGCGAGGCTATCGTCCATCCCTGGATCAACAAGGCCCTGGAAAAGGCCCAGCAGAAAGTCGAGGCCCGCAACTTTGACGCCCGCAAGAACGTCCTGAAATTCGACGATGTGTTGAACGACCAGCGCAAGGTGATTTTTGAACAGCGCATCGAGATCATGAACGGCAAGGAGATTTCCGGCACGGTGGACGACATGCGCCATGAGGTCGTGGATACAACCGTTGTGGAATTCATCCCGCCAAGCGCCTATCCGGAACAGTGGCGCTCGACCGAACTGCGCGAAAAACTGCGCGACGTGGTTGCAATCGATTTCCCGATCGAAGACTGGGCTGACGAAGAAGGTATTGCGGACGAAGAAATCCGTGAACGGGTAACCGAAGCCGCCGACAAGCTCTATGCCGAAAAGCGCGAAAAGTACGGCACTGAAATCATGGAGTACATTGAAAAGGAAGTGCTGCTGCGCTCGTTGGACCAGTTGTGGCGCGAACACATCATTACCCTGGAGCATCTGCGCCAGGCGGTCCAGTTGCGCGGCTATGGCCAGCGCGATCCGCTAAATGAATACAAGACCGAAGGCTTTACGCTGTTTGAACAGATGATCGTGCGTTTGCGTGCGGTTGTAACCGGACAGCTTCTCAGGGTTGAAGTCTCACAGAACGGTGCTGACGAAATGTTCCCCGATGACGAGGAACTGCCAGACATGTTCATCGAGGATTTCGACGAGCACGGCAATGAACTGCCGCCCGGCACGGTTCTGTCCGCAGCGGTATCTCCGCCACCTGACCAGCCGGAAGGCTTCGATGCGGAAAATCC
>JBPCVV010000015.1:0-21730 GCA_051010195.1 Anderseniella sp.
TTCGTGCGTTGCGCGGTGACCAATCAGGCCATTCGTCTGGATGATCTGCGCTATTGGTCGGTGGATCGCCAGGAAGCGTACGCATCGGCTGACATAGCCATGCAGCGGCACCTTGACGTAACCAATCTTGGCTAGTCCAGCCCGCTCACAGTCTCTTCTATCAGGCTGTCTACAACAGCCCGCATCGCCTCGGTGTCATCTGCGCCTTCATCAGTTGCAGCTTTGAGGACGGCCCGTTGCCGGTCGGCGCTGTTGCCGCTGGTTATAATGTCGCGCAATTTTACGATTTCGGTCGAACATCCCAGTTCTTCCGCGTCATGTGCGACCAGTTCCAGCAACTCCTCGAGCAGGTCGGAATAGTCGACGAGTTTCGCCTTGCCGAAGTCCATCAGTCGGCCCGAGACGCCGTGGCGCTGGGCCTGCCAGCGGTTCTCGTTGATCAGGAAGCGTTCGTACTGGCGCCAGCGCTGATTGGACAATCTCAGCCTGTACAGCATATGGGTCAGACACTGGACCAGGGCGGCCATGGCGACCGTGTCATCGAGACGCGGGGTTACATCGCAAATCCGGGTTTCCAGCGTCGGGAAGCGCGCGGATGGCCGCAGGTCCCACCAGATCTTGGTGGCATCCTCGATCACGCCGGACTGGATCAGCCTGTCGACCGCACGGGTGTATTCCCCGTAGGAGTTGAACACGGGCGGCAGCCCAGTGCGCGGCAGGTTGTCAAAAACACTCAGCCGGTAAGAAGCAAGCCCGGTGTCGCGTCCCTGCCAGAACGGTGACGATGCCGACAGTGCCAGCAGGTGGGGCAGGAAATATGACAGTTGGCCAAGCAGGTCGATGCGCAGGTCTTCATCCTCGATGCCGACATGGACATGCATGCCGCAGATCAGCATGCGCCTGGCGACGCCTGCCAGGTCGCGGGCCAGTTCTTCGTAGCGCTGCTTATGGGTGAATGACTGGTGCTGCCAGTCGGCAAATGGATGGGTGGCCACTGCGAGCGGTGCAAGGCCATGGCTGTCGGCAATGTCGGCGATGGTCTGGCGCAGTTCAACCAGTTCGGCGCGTGCCTCGGGTATGGTCTTGCAAACCCCCGTACCGACCTCGATCTGGCACTGCAGGAACTCTGGGCTGACGCGTGACTTCAGCACCTTCTGGCATTCGTCCATCAGCTCGTCGGGCGCCGCCACCAGGTCCCGGGTCTTGCGGTCTACGAGGAGATATTCCTCCTCGATACCCAGGGTAAATGTCGGCGGCTGCAAATCCATGACGTAAAGTCTGCTTCAAGCGGTTGCCGCTTGCAAGTCATTCAGCGCAAATGCCGCTTCAGGCAAGAAAACCGACGAAGCGGTGGTCCTTGTTCAAAACCAGCAGCACGTTGGCGGCAATGATCAGCCAGGCAAAAACGCGAACAAATCTGGGATCATGCGCGGCTTCAACAGGCAGGGCCCGCAACAGCACAATTGCGATGACGCAAAGGGCATTGATGATACCCAGTTGCAAGGCAAGAGGGTAGTTTCCCGCAAAGAAAAAGCCGTACATCCAGTTCAGATTTCCGTCTGAAAACATAGTGTTAAACATGATTCAAACCTCTGTATAAAAGGTCAAATTGTCTCGGCCGTCCCAAGGCGGACTAGTGTATCAGGCAAATCTTAACTCATTGTATCGTATACGCCGGACATTTGATGAAGTCCGTGACGTTGCGCCTGCAGCTGAGAAATGCTGCTCATCCGAAGCATTGTCGGCGCGTGCTCACCTGCACAGCGCTTGCATTTTTTGCTATGATGGCGCAATGAAACCTCCGGCCCGTAAGGTGACGGGCAGTCAAGAGAGTGAGATTTATGAGCAACTGGACCCCTTCAAGCTGGCGTTCTTTCCCGATCAAGCAGGTTCCCGACTTTGCTGATCCTGAAGCCCTCAAGAGCACGGAAGAGCGTTTGGGCTCTTTTCCCCCGCTGGTATTTGCAGGTGAGGCACGCAAGTTGAAGCGCAAGCTGGCCAAGGTGTCGGAAGGCAAGGGATTTCTGTTGCAAGGTGGTGACTGCGCGGAGAGCTTTGCCGAACACGAAGCGGACAATATTCGCGATTTCTTCCGCGTGTTCCTGCAAATGGCGGTCGTGTTGACCTTTGCCGGCGGTCAGCCGGTGGTCAAGGTTGGCCGCATTGCCGGTCAGTTTGCCAAACCGCGCTCGTCCAACGTTGAAAAACAGGGTGATGTGGAACTGCCGAGCTATCGCGGTGATATCATCAACGGCATCGGCTTTGACGCAGCATCGCGCGAGCCTGATCCGGAACGCCAGATCATGGCCTACCGGCAGTCGGCTGCCACGCTGAACCTGTTGCGGGCGTTTGCCATGGGCGGTTATGCCAACCTGGACCATGTGCACCGCTGGACGTTAGGCTACCTGCGCGGTTCCCCCCAGTCCGAGCGTTATCAGCATCTGGCCGACCGGATTTCGGAAACCCTCGGCTTCATGCGCTCGTGCGGTATCAATCCTGACACCACGCCGCAGCTCAAGTCGACCGAGTTCTATACGTCGCACGAAGCGTTGTTGCTGGGGTATGAAGAAGCCCTGACCCGCGTCGATTCAACGTCCGGCGAGTGGTATGCCACGTCCGGGCACATGTTGTGGATCGGTGACAGGACACGCCAGCCCGATCATGCGCATCTGGAATTCTGCCGCGGTGTGCAGAACCCGATTGGCCTGAAGTGCGGCCCATCTCTGGAAGCTGATGAACTGATCCGCCTCATCGATACACTGAACCCGGCCAACGAAGCCGGCAGGCTGACCCTGATTGCCCGCTTCGGCGCCGGCAAGGTGGCGGATCATCTGCCCGGCCTGATCCGCAAGGTCGAGGCCGAAGGTCGCAAGGTTCTGTGGTCATGTGATCCGATGCATGGCAATGTCATCAAGGCTTCCAGTGGCTACAAGACCCGGCCGTTCGACGCCATCCTGTCTGAGGTTCGGGACTTCCTGTCCATACACAGGGCCGAAGGCACCCATGCCGGCGGTATCCATGTGGAGATGACCGGCCAGAACGTCACCGAATGCACCGGTGGCGCCCGTGAAGTGTCGGATGATGATCTTGCCGACCGCTATCACACCCATTGTGACCCGCGTCTCAATGCCGACCAGGCGCTGGAGCTTGCATTCCTGGTGGCAGAAGAACTGCGCAAGTCAGACGCACCGGACTCCAACGATACCGGCGAATCCAGCTTCGAGGCCGCTGAATAGACGGTCAATAAGCGCCAAGATATTTGCGGACGCCTGACACGCCGGCGTCCGCAAGAACCAAGCTCTTCTTAGGGTCCTGACCCTAGGAAACGGGCGGCAGGGCAACCCGCAGTTTCAGCGTCTCCGGCAACAGGCATATTTCATCTGAACAGGTTTGCACCTGCAGCCGGGCTTCAACCGGGCCGGTGACGGGCTTGTCAAACCGGGCGGTGATCTCCACCTGGTTTTCCAGCAGCGCCATCGGTTTTTCATTGAAGGCAAGTTTCTTGGTTTCCGGTTGCGGGTAGGACACGCTTGCAGTCTTGGCTACTTCATTGCCGGCGATGTCCAGCTTCGTCGCCACCAGATAGTCTTCCAGCGGCGCGTGGGAATTGACATGCCAACCATCGGCGACCTGCAGCTGGATGATGAGGCTCTTGCGGTCGTCGGCAGGTATCAGCCGGGCGGTCACAACTCCATTGCCGGCAAACTGCACCACACCGGTTTGTCCGTGCAGGAAACTGTCTGATGCCGACAGGATGGAAGCACCGCTGGTCGGCGTGCCGGCGGCAATGCCGGACAATGCGGCTATGGTCTGCTCGGTGGCACGGAGCACATCCGGGGTGCCGGCGCGCTGGGCAAGTCTGACCATGGCATCAAGTGCCGCGCCATTGCCGGACGGTTGGTCGACATCGGACCGCGGCTTGGTTCGTGCAAATCCTGCAGCTTCACGTGTGCCATAAAAGTCGCCGGTTTCGGTGTCCTGAAAATTCTTGCGCATCTGGGCAAGCAGGGTCTTGGCACGGTCCAGCCACATCTTGTCTCCGGTGGCGTCGTGAACAAAAAGGTACCCCCGCGCCACCTGGGCATAGTCGTCCAGTTCGCCCTCGACATCATTGATGCCGTCAAAGTGGCTGCGCTGCAGCACACCGTCCCCATCGTGCATGGTCGTCCAGATGAAGTCGCCGGCCTTGACGGCAGCATCGCGGTAGGTCGCATCATCAAGCAGGATTGCTGCCTTCGCCATGCTAGCGATCATCATGCCGTTCCAGTTGGCCAGAATTTTCTCGTCGCGAACCGGCTTTTGCCGGGGCTTGCGCGCCTCGGCGAGCTTGGCAAGGATCTGATCAAGCTGTGGAACCGATTGGCCGCGCACGCTGTCCATGTTGAGGATGACCTTGCCGGCCATGTCGCCATCGGCAATCAGGCCGAAGGTATTGAGTGAAAATTCAGCATCCTGTTTGCCCAGGACGGTTTCGAGCTGCTCCGGTGTCCACACATAATAGGTGCCTTCCTCGCCTTCTGAGTCGGCATCGCGGGCCGTGTAGAAACCACCCTGGGGGGAGGTCAGGTCAGCCAGGACATAGTCGATGGTCTTTCGCGCCGTCGCGGCGTACTCATGTTTTCCAGTGAGGCGATAGGCGGTCAGGTAGACCTCTGCAACAAGAGCCTGATCGTTTAGCATCTTCTCAAAGTGCGGCACCCGCCATCCCGGATCGATTGCATAGCGATGAAATCCGCCCTCGATATGATCGTGAATTCCGCCGCTCAAACCCGACTGCAGGGTTCGTTCTACCGCGTCGAGTACGCCGGTGTCGCCGCCGCGTTCGGCTTGCTGCAGCATGAAGGCAAGCACCGTTGGCCGGAAAAACCTGGGGCCGTCGCCGAGACCGCCGGCAAAGGGGTCAAATTGCCCAGACAGCGTTCTGGCTGCTTCCGCCATCAGGGTAGGGGTCAGGTTGCGAGCTTCCTGCTGGCGGTTCAGGTAACCTTCCAGAAGTGTTGCAAGCCGATCGCCTTCTGCCACAACGGCTGGATTGTCTTGCGCCCAGCTGTCGGTGACGCCCTTGAGAAGTCCGGTGAAATCTTGCGGGGGAATATAGCCCGTTCCGTAAAACGGCTTCAGGTCCGGTGTCAGGAACATGTTGTTGGGCCATCCGCCGCGCTGGGTGAGCAACTCTGTAACCAGCATGTAGGTGTCGTCGAGCGCGGTGCGCTGTTCCCGGTCCACCAGCACCGGCACGAACTTTTCATTGATGGTTTTGGCTATGGCTTCATCGTTGAAGTGTTTTTCCTGCATCACGTGGCACCAATGACAGGCGGTGTAGCCGAACGAGACAAACAGCGGCAGCTTTTTGTCCCTGGCCCGCTTGAACGCCGCTTCGCCCCACTTATACCAGCGCACCAGATCGTTTGAATGCGACCTCAGATATGGCGAACTGCTGGTTGCCATGCGGGGGTTGTCTTCCGCCTTGCCGACGAACTTGGCATCGGCCGCGGAGATATGGATAAGCACGGCAAGGAAAGCTGCAAAAATTGCAACCGGACGGAAGACGGGCTTGAAATGCAGCATCTGGTGGGGTTTCCCTGGACAATGAAAAAGGCCGTTGCCTGAATAGGTAACAGCCTTGCCCGTTTCGAGGAATTCACGATGGCGTGGGGTTTTCCACCCTTCGGTCAACTCAGGCTGGCAGCGCCAATGCCTGTCTGAATGATACCAGCCGGCGGCTTTTCTCGTCCCACAAGGTCAGGGGGATGCATTTCAGGCTCTCCCAGAACGTCAATCGCCCGATTGTCTTCAACTCCGGAAAATCCTTCATCACCTGCGGCAGCTTGTGGAACGGCACCCGACTCGACAGGTGGTGCACATGATGTATGCCGATATTGCCGGTCAGCCACATCACCGGTTTTGGCAAATCGTAGAACGAACTGCCGTGCAGGGCAGTGTGTTCGTGTTCCCAGTTTTCGGTGTGATCCCACTGCGTGGTATCGAACTGATGCTGCACGTAAAACAGCCACACGCCTATAGAGGCGCCCAGCGCCACAATCGGCACCTGGATCATGATGAATGCAGTGAAGCCCGTGAAGTAGATGACGGCGGCATACAGGGCCACAATGCTCAGATTGGTCGTCATGATGCTGATCCACTGGTCGCGGCCAAGGCTGAGAGCCCAGAGTGGAAAGCGATGCCGGATAATGAACAGGTAGGCGGGACCGATCACAAAAAGTATCAGCGGGTTCCGGTACAGCCGGTAGCGTAATTTATTGAACGTACCCAGGGCGTTGTATTCGGCAATGGTGAGGGTTTCGATGTCACCGAAGCCGCGCTTGTCCAGATTTCCTGAGCCGGCGTGATGCATGGCATGGGCATAGCGCCAGTATTCATAAGGGGTCATGGTCAGCACGCCCATGCAGCGCCCGACCCAGTTGTTCACGGTGCGAGACGAAAACATCGCCCGGTGCCCGCAGTCATGCTGGATGATGAACAGCCGCACCATCAGGCAGGCGGCGATCGGGACCAGCAGCAGGGTCAGCCAGTAACTGATGCTCATGACCGCGTACATGGCGAGCCAAACGCCTAGGAAGGGGACAAGTGTCAGGATGATTTCCACAACAGCCTGTCGGTCGTCGGCGTTTCTGTAGGGTGCGAGTTTCTGGACCCATGCGCGCTCGGCGGCAGTCAAAACGATTTTCTTTTCAAAATGAATACAACCCCGGTATGAATCGATTGTCGTCGTCGCTGCGCACTGTATTGCAGTCTCTCGCCAAGAGAGCAATCGCTTTCTGCCATCTCTGCCGGGTTTGTGATTAAATTGTGTTCAGGTGACCTTGCGTCTCAGAGAGTCCCGGCCTTGCGGAGGGCGGCGATCTCGGTCGCGCTGACACCCACATCGGCCAATACCTCGTCCGTGTGTTCGCCGACATGGGGCGGCGGTCGCTGAAGGTCCGGTGAACCGTGATCGTAAGAAAAGGCTGCCACCGGAAACGCCGGCGGGCCGTCACCAGTGTGGGCCGGGCCTGCCTGCTGCACGACCCGGCGCGACTTGACCTGGTCGTGGTCAAGCGCCTCGTCAAGGGTGCGCACCCTGGCAGCCGGTACACGTGAATTGTTCAAAATGGTTTCCCATTGTTCGGCGCTGCGGGCTTTCAGGTGACTTGAGATAAGATCTGCATCACCTGCCACCATGCCGCCAACGCTGGCGCGCGGCATCTCAAGTACCAGTCTGGCACGTTCTGTTTCGCCCAGCGCTTCCAGCAATCGTGACAGTTGGCGGTTTGTCCAGGCGCCGACCATCAGCAGGCCGTCCGCCGTTTCAAAGGTCCGGTACCCGGCATAATGCGGATGATTGTTGCCGTGCGGTTGTGGCGGCTTTCCGGTTGTCAGCGTATCGGTCACATTGGCGCTCATCAGCATCAGGGCGGCGTCCAGCATGGACACGTCAATACGTTGGCCGCTGCCGGTCTTTTCCCGTTGCAGCAGGGCGGCGGAAATGGCCAGTGCAGCTTGCGCGCCGGTGCCGTAGTCGACCATGGGCGGTCCGACCCGGACCGGGCCGGTTTCGGGTGTACCGTTCGCACTCATCAGGCCTGAAAATGCCTGGATTACCACGTCATAAGCCGGGTGATTGGCTTTCGGCCCGGTTCGGCCAAACCCGGTCAGGGTGCAGTAGATCAAGCCTGGTTGAATGGCCGAAACGGCGTCGTAGCCGAAACCAAGCTCTTCGAGCGCATCACCGGCATAGTTTTGCACCAGCACATCTGCCGTTTCGATCAGGCGGCGGAGAATGTCACGCCCGGCCGCGTCTTCCAGATTGAGGGTGATGGCGCGCTTGCCAGCGTTCTGGGCCTGGAAATAGGTGCCGTAAGCGGCATCATTCAGGCTTGGCACCACCCCTTCCTCACGGGTCATGTCGGGATTGTCCGGTGGCTCGATCTTGATCACATCTGCGCCAAGTACGCCAAGCTGATAGGTGCAGAACGGCCCGGCCAGCACATGGGTCAGGTCCAGCACCCGGATACCCTCTAACGGTTTCATGATCTTCATTCCGTGGATTTTGAGTTCACTGATGTTGCCGGCATTGCGTCACAAGCAGGCCGCCCGCGCAACCGGTTTATCGCACCCGCGCCGTGCCGGCCTGTTTCAGGTTGAGCAGATTGCCCAGCAGGATCAGTGTAGCGCCTGTCACGGTGAAGACATCGATGCCTTCGGAGTAGATCAGCCAGCCGGCAATGGCACTTGCCGGAACACGGATGAAATCCATCGGAACCACCACGGTGGCATCGGCATAGAGCATGGCCCGGGTCATGCAATAGTGGGAAAACGTACCGCAGAATGCGACCGCCAGCACGAAGCCCCAAAGGTGGCTTGGCACCGGCTGCCAGACAAGATAGGCGGGCACGGCCCCGATTACGGCCTGTATCACCAGCATCCAGAACAGGATGCGCACCACGCTGTCGTTGCGCGTCAGGGCCTTGATCATGACCACTGATACGGCAAAGCCAACCGACGACGCCAGCGCCCAGGCCTGGCCGGGATCAATGCTGCCGGCCTCCGGCCGCACTATGATCAATACACCCAGGATGCCGAACACGATTGATGCGATTTTCCAGCCGTTCATGCGTTCGCCAAGGAACATCATGGCAAGGATAGCGGTCCAGATTGGCATGGTGAACTCGATCGAAATGACCTGGGCAAGCGGTATCAGGCCAAGGGCGACAAACCAGGAATACTGCGCGCAATAGTGCACCACGTTGCGAGCAAGATGGTGGGCCGGAAAGGCGGTTTTCATGGATCTCAGGCCACCGTGCATGCGGACCAGCGGGTAGATCAGCACGATGCCGATCAGGGCCCGAAGTTCCATCACCTGAAACGCATCAAGCTCGCGAGTCACCTCGCGGCCGACCACAGCCATGGTCAGCATCAGGGTGATCCAGCCAGCCATCCAGAAGGCGGCTTTCAGGTTTGAAGGTTGAGGCGTTGCCATGACGCGAACAGCGTATAGGCGTTTCCTGCTGCGCTGAAAACAGGTTTTCTCGCCGTGCACATATAAATAACCAAATACCGGCCATGGGGTTGACGTGCGGCATGATCGCGCGCATTTTGCGCGCCATGGAACCGATCCGTAAATCCCCCTGCAACATTTGCCGGATTATTATCAGCTAGTCGCAATCTTGCGCTGGTAACGGTTCTGCTTTTCCAAACAAGAGAAAATGAGCAACCCTGGCCAGCGTGGCCTTCAAGGGTATTTGTCGCATGGAACTGACGCTCTACAACTCATTGACCAAAGCCAAGCAGGTGTTTCAGCCGATCGATCCGGCAAACGTGCGCATGTATGTGTGCGGGCCGACCGTTTACGACTTTGCCCACATCGGCAATGCGCGCCCGATCATCGTGTTCGACGTTCTGTACCGGTTGCTGCGCCATGTCTACGGGGCCAACCATGTAAAGTATGTTCGCAACATCACCGACGTGGATGACAAGATCAATGCCCGCGCCCGCGAGGAAGGCGTGCCGATATCCGACGTGACAGAGCGCACCACCAGACAATTTCACGAAGACATCGCCGCACTCGGGGTTTTGCAGCCGGACGTCGAGCCGACGTGCACAGGCCACATTCCGCAGATGGTCGAGATGATCAAGGTCCTGATCGCCAAGGGTCATGCCTACGAGGCCGACGGTCATGTGCTGTTCAACACCCCGTCCATGAAGGACTATGGCGCCCTGTCTCGCCGCTCGCTGGACGAAATGGTTGCCGGTGCCCGCGTCGAGGTGGCCACCTACAAGAAAGACCCGACCGACTTCGTCCTGTGGAAACCGTCTGATGATGAAACACCGGGCTGGGACAGCCCGTGGGGCAGGGGCCGTCCGGGCTGGCATATCGAATGTTCCGCCATGGCCAAGCAACACCTGGGTGAGGTGTTCGACATACACGGCGGCGGCATAGACCTGCAGTTTCCCCACCATGAAAACGAGATCGCCCAGTCGCGCTGCGCCCACGACACTGACGTCATGGCCAATGTCTGGATGCACAATGGCTTCCTCCAGGTCGAGGGAAAGAAGATGTCCAAGAGCGAGGGCAACTTCATCACCATCAACGAACTGCTGCAGAAGTGGCCGGGCGAGGTGCTGCGCTTCAACATGCTGCGCACCCAGTATCGCCAGCCGATCGACTGGACGGAGAAATCGGTTCAGGAAAGCTGGGATGTGCTTGCCGGCTGGTATGCCAAGGCATCTCCCGACCGGGCTGAACCGGACATGACCGGCGATGTGCTGGCGGCATTGCTGGATGACATGAATACGCCCAGGATGATTGCGGCCTTGCACCAGATGGACGATGCGGAGCGCGCTTCAAACCTTGCGGCACTTGGGTTTGCTGGAAACCTCAATGACCCGCGTGCCGGCTCAGTGGACGAAGCTGCAATCGAAACGGCTGTCGCGTTGCGGCTTGAAGCCTTTCGCAACAAGGATTTTGCTGAGGCAGACCGCATCCGCGATCAGCTGACAGCCCAGGGAATCCAGTTGCGGGACTCCAAGGATCCTGAAACAGGCGACCGCCTGACCAGTTGGGAGCTGAAGCGATGAGCACACCCGAACGCCTGTACCTGTACGACACGACGTTGCGCGATGGGGCGCAGACGCCTGGTATTGATTTCTCGCTGGAAGACAAGCTGGTTATCATTGCCATGCTCGACGAACTGGGGATCGACGTTATCGAAGGTGGCTATCCCGGCGCCAACCAGACCGATACGGCCCTGTTTGCAGAAACCCGCGACATGAAGGCCTCGTTTGCGGCTTTTGGCATGACCCGGCGGCCTGGGCGGTCGGCTTCCAATGATCCCGGCCTGCAGGACCTGTTGCAGGCCAGGTCCGATGCCATCTGCTACGTCGCCAAGTCGTGGGATTATCATGTCGAGGTGGCACTGAAGACCAGCAATGACGAAAACCTGGCCTGTATTTCCGACAGTGTTGCCGCTGCCATTGCAGCCGGCAAGCAGGCCATGGTGGACTGCGAGCATTTCTTTGACGGCTACAAGGCAAACCCGAACTATGCCCTGGCCTGCGCACGGGCGGCCCATGACGCCGGTGCCCGCTGGGTTATCCTGTGTGACACCAATGGCGGAACGCTACCGGAACAGGTTGAACAGATCGTGCGCGCGGTATGCGAGCATGTGCCGGGCTCGCATCTCGGTATCCATGCCCATAATGACACCGAGCAGGCAGTGGCCAACTCTCTTGCCGCAGTGAGGGCAGGCGCACGCCAGATACAGGGCACGCTCAACGGCATCGGCGAACGCTGCGGCAATGCCAATCTGGTCTCCCTGATTCCGACGCTGATGCTGAAGCCGGCCTATGCGGAGCTGGTCAAAACCGGTATCTCTGTGTCCAGTCTGGAGCGGCTGACGCAAGTGTCGCGGGCGTTTGATGAACTGCTCAACCGCGCGCCTGACCGCCAGGCGCCTTATGTGGGCGAAAGCGCGTTTGCCACCAAGGCCGGCATTCATGCCTCCGCCCTGCTGAAGGAGCCGGAGACATATGAACATGTGCCGCCGCAAACCATCGGCAACATCCGCCGTGTGCTGGTGTCCGATCAGGCCGGCAAGTCCAACCTGATCTCCGAGATTGAACGCGCCGGCATCAGTGTCGACAAGTCGGATCCACGCCTCGACACGCTGTTGCGCGAGGTCAAGGAGCGCGAGACGGCCGGGTACGCCTATGATGCCGCGCCGGCATCGTTCCAGATACTCGCCCGGCGGGCGCTCGGATCCGTGAAAAACTTCTTTGAGGTAGACTCGTTCCGTGTGTCTGTCGAACATCGCCACAATGCAAAAGGCGAAGAGACCTCCGTTGCCGAGGCGGTGGTCAAGATCATCATTGACGGCAAACGCATCATGTCGGTCGGCGAGGGCAATGGCCCGATCAATGCCCTGGACACCGCCCTGCGCAAGGACCTGGGAAAATTCCAGGCGCTCATTGAGGACCTGGAACTGGTTGACTACAAGGTTCGGATACTCAATGGCGGCACTGGCGCCATAACCCGGGTTCTTATAGAAAGCCGCGACAAGGCCGGCGAGCGCTGGTTCACCATTGGCGTATCGCCCAATATTGTAGATGCCTCGTTTGAAGCGCTTATCGACAGCGTCACTTACAAGCTGCTCAAGGAAGGCGCGGCTGTGTGAGATGAGTGTCTTTGCGGTGCTGTGTATGCTTCCGGACTATTCCAGACAGTTGAAGGACAAGTCTTGACGTCATCGCCGTCCAAACTGCGCTCCATGACCCTTCTGGTTGTAGCGGAAGTGGCAGCAATCAGTCTATGGTTTGTATCGTCGGCGACATTGCCCGGCATGATGGCCGAGATCGCCATGAGCCCTGGCCAGCAGGCGGCATTGTCCAGTGCAGTGCAACTGGGATTTGTCGCCGGCGCTTTCGTTTCAGCGTTCCTGGGAATTGCCGACCGCTTTGATCCGCGCCGCGTACTGGCGCTTTGTGCCTGCATTGCAGCGCTTGCCAATCTCTGCCTTGCATTCATCTCACCTGCCAGCCCGGTTGCGGTACTGCTGCGCCTTGTAACCGGTGTCATGCTCGCAGGTGTCTATCCGGTCGGCATGAAAATCGCCGCTGGATGGGGCCTTAAAGATCGTGGATTGCTGGTGGCAATCCTGGTGGGCGCGTTGACCTTCGGGTCCTCGCTGCCGCATCTGGCGAGCCTGATGGGAGGGGCCGACTGGCGGGTTGCGGTGTACTCTACGTCTATCGTGGCCTTTGTGGGAGGAGCGTTCGTATTGGGGGCCGGGCTTGGCCCCCACCATGCGCGCTCGCCTGCTTTTTCTGCCCGGTCCATAACACTTGCCTGGACCGACAAGCGCATCCGGCGCGCCTATGGCGGCTATCTTGGTCATATGTGGGAACTCTACGCCATGTGGGCCTGGCTGCCGGTCGCCGCGGCTGCCTCCTTTGCTGTTTCTCTTGACGCAGGGGACGCCAACAGGCTCGCCAGCCTGACGGCGTTTCTGTCAATTGCCCTTGGGGCGCTGGCATGTATCTGGGCTGGATGGTCTGCAGACCGTATCGGCAAGGCAAACGTGGCTATGATTGCCATGGTCGGCTCGCTTGCGGCGGGGCTGGCAACGGCGGCAAGTTTCGGTGGTCCATGGTGGCTGACCTGTGCATTGTTCATTGTCTGGGGCGTCACGATCGTTCCGGATTCTGCACAGTTTTCAGCGCTTGTTGCTGATGCTGCACCACCACAGCTCGCCGGCAGCCTGATGACGTTCCAGACGGCTCTCGGTTTTCTGCTGACGTTTGCGACAGTTCAGTTGACACCGGTGCTTGCCGGGCATGTGGGCTGGCAGGCCACTCTGGCTGTTCTGGCCGCCGGCCCTGCATTGGGCATTATCGCCATGTGGCCATTGCGCGAACGACCAGGGGGCTGAGCCATGCACCACGGATTGTCACCCTATGCACCGGCGCGCATTGCGTCATTTATGGTCGCCGGGCAATAGTCGCGGCATCATGACTTCCGCAGCCACTACACCTGACGATGCCGGCAGCAACCGCAGCGGTATTATCTGCGCGTTGATCGCCTATCTGTTGTGGGGAACCTATGCGTTGTTTTTCGCGGCTTTGGCCCATGTGAATGCGCTTGAGGTCGTGGCCCACCGGGCGTTCTGGTCCATTCCAATTGCGGCTGTTGTCATGCTGGTCATGGGCCGCACCCAGGATGTGTTGCGTGTGATCCAGACGCCGAAACTGTTGGCGCTCATGTGCCTCACCACACTTCTGGTGACAATCTCCTGGGGCGTGTTTGTCTGGGCCGTTGCGGTTGGGAGGGCCCTGGAAACATCGCTGGCCTTTTTCATCAATCCCTTGCTCAACGTGGCGGTGGGATACCTGGTGTTGCGCGAGAAGATGACCGGTCTGCAGGTCGTTGCCATTGCCCTGGCAATTGCAGGTGTTGCTTACCAGACCTGGGCGCTTGGCATGTTGCCCTGGCTGTCGCTGGTTCTGGGGGTTGCGTTTTCCGCCTATGGTTTTCTTCGCAAGACCATCGATGTCGGGCCGGTGCAGGGTTTCTTTGTCGAAAGCTGCATTCTGTCACTATTGGGTCTCGCCGTGGTGACCTGGCTCGGCACAAAAGGCCCGCTGGCATTTGGCAGTGACTGGAACACAACGGCGTTGCTGCTGGCCTGCGGTCCCATGACCGCCTTGCCGCTTATGTTTTTTGCAACAGCTGCACGTCGCATCCGGTTCTCGACGCTCGGCCTGCTGCAGTACATCGCGCCGTCCATGTTGTTCCTCACTGCCGTGTTCGTTCTCAAGGAGCCCATGCAGCAGGCACAGCTTGTCACCTTCGGTTTCATCTGGACCGCGCTGGCACTGTACTCGTTCTCCAGCTTGCGTCGGCCGGAGGTATCATGAGCGGGTTGCGCACCTGGGCCATCAGCCTGGCTCCGTTTGTATTCCTGCTGTTGTGGTCGGGCGGCTACACCTTCGCCAAGTTGGGCCTGCAGTACGCAGAACCCATGACGTTCCTGGCACTGCGCTATGCTTGCGTGCTGGGGTTGATGATCCCGCTGTTCATCATTGTCAGGCCCCGGGTGCCGCAACAGGCGATCAACTGGTTTCATTTAGCCATGACCGGGCTGCTCATGCAGGCGGTCTATTTTGGCATGACCTATCTTGCCTTTGCCGACGGCCTGTCAGCCGGTGGCGTGGCCCTGATCGTGTCGCTGCAGCCTATATTGGTCGCGATTGCTGCGCCATACTTTGTCAGTGAAATGGTGTCGCGCTATCGCTGGGTCGGACTGGCGCTCGGCCTGGCAGGCGCAGTGATGGTGATCGGATCGAGGCAGGAAATCTCAACCTCGTCCTATATTGGCGTCGTGTTCGCGGTAATCGGACTGGTCGCCATGTCGGCAGGATCAATTTACGAAAAGCGTTTCGGACTGAACCAGCATCCGATCACTGCGAGCCTGGTGCAATTTGCCGTTGGCCTGCTGGTCATCGCACCCATAGCCTATGTCCGCGAAACCATGCAGATCAATTTTACGCCGGAGCTTTGGTGGTCGCTGACATACCTGGTCATCGGCAATTCGATCGTTGCTGTGTCTTTGCTGCTCTATATGATACGCGAAGGCGAGGTCAGCCGGGTGTCCGCCCTGTTGTTCCTGGTGCCGCCGGCGGCATCGGTACTGGCGTGGTTCGTGCTCGGTGAGGCCATGCCGCCGCTGGCATGGGCCGGCATGGCACTGGCCGGTGCCGGTGTGTTGGTCGCCAGTAAAGCGAAGGCCGCTTAGGTTCTTTTCCCGGCAGGCCACACGCTGTTCTACCTCAGAACAGTTCGGTAATTTCACTGTCGTCAGGTGCTGCTCCCGATGTTGCCAACCGGTCCAGGAAAGCCGGTACGATGTCCTGCGCCCGATCGACCACTTCGAAGTGCACTTCCAGGCCTTCGCGGATGAAATGCTCCTGTTTCATGTGGGCAACAAGCGTCAGAAGCGGTTGCCAGTAATTGTCTATGTTGGCGACGATGATCGGCTTTTTGTGCCGCCCGAGCTGTGCCCAGGTTGCAATCTCCACCAGTTCCTCCAGCGTGCCGATGCCGCCGGGCAGCGCAACAAAGCCGGACGCATGTTCAAACATCATCATTTTACGCTCATGCATATCGTTCACGACAAACAGATCGTGATCGCCATCGTCCAGCATACGTTCACGCTTCACCAGGAACTTCGGAATGATGCCGGTGACATTTGCATCGCCGGCAATGACAGTACGTGCCACTTCGCCCATAAGGCCGATACCGCCACCGCCATAAACCAGTCCGATATTGTTTTCTGCCATGGATGACCCAAGGTCGCGTGCGGCCTGCATATAGGAGGGGCTGCGGCCCTCGCCGGAGCCGCAATATACGCATAAAGACAATTTGGAATCTGGGACACGATTCGTTACCATGCAATCATTGTGTCACAGGCTTGGGGGCTAGCGTCAAGCGCTGCGTGTGGTAATTTGCAAGTTGGGTTTCCGGGGCTCCAGGCGGGGCAAAGACGTATGGATGGCCAGGTCCGCAAGCCTGAGGAAAACGCGCTCAGGCAAAGATTGCACCAGCCGTGCACGCACTCTATGTTCACACTGAGCAGAAAACGGTTGCATGGGGTCTGGTAGAATTGCAAAATTGCTCTAACTCTTTGAAAGTGATCAGGTTTTTGGTTTTCATATGATCGGATTGAGAATCATCCTGATCTAGCGACGGGGACGAAAATGAAGCCTCTAGTATTGTTCAGTTCACTTGCGGTGCTTTGTGCGGGCGGTTTGATGGCGCTCAGCTATAAGGAGTTGCAGGACGATCCATCGGCCCTGACGTCGCTATCTTCAGGTTCGCAGACCGTCAAGATCAAGCCTGCCGAAGCAGTTTCGACACCGCCGGCCACCCAGCAGTCGGCTGAAACGGAAACTGCTCCGGCTGCAAAGCCGGAGGAAACTGCAAAGACCGAGGAGCAAGTCGCGGCGGTTACGCCCAAGGAGACCGAAACGGCGCCATCGGTTGAAACAGCTCCATCGACTGAAACAGCCCCGCAAGTGAAGCTCGGCGATGAAGTCGTGAAGCCGGAACAAGCCGAGGCAAAAACGGAAGGTGCATCATTTGACATTGTACGTGTTGAAGAGGATGGATCAGCCGTACTTGCGGGCAGGGCAGAGCCCGGCGCGACGGTCAGGCTGTTGATCAATCAGAAAATCGCCGGCGAGACAAAGGCCAACGATCGCGGCGAATGGGTCGTGATACCGGCCCAGGCCATGCCTGCTGGTGCACACCAAATGCAGATAGAGACAGAAAATGCCGCAGGCGAAGTCAAACTGGCGGAGCAGAGTGTTGCATTGACGGTTCCAGACAAGCCCGGTACGCAGCCGCTGATCGTGCTGAGCGAAACTGCCAAGCCATCGAAAGTCCTGCAGAAGCCGGAGATCGCCGAAGCCGAGCAGGCTGCCGGAGACACCGCAGCGTCGGACCAGGCGCCTGCTGCTGAATCGAAAACGGCTGCACTGGAGCCGCCGGCCACGACCACCGCGCCTGCTGCTTCAACGACTGGCCGCAGTCTGAATGTGGATGTTGTCGACTATAACGAGGCTGGAATGACCACATTCTCAGGCCGGTCTGCTCCGCAAAGCACAGTGCGGGTCTACGTGGACGATGTTTATACCGGCGAAGCGATCGCCGGAAGTGACGGCACATGGTCGTTTACCGCAAGCCGTGAAATCGCGTCTGGGCCTCACCGGTTGCGCACTGACCAGATTGCGCAGGACGGAAGCGTTGCTGAGCGTATAGAACTGCCGTTCTTCCGTGAATCTCCTGAGCGCATCGCCAGCCTGCAGGCACAGCGCGAGACCGCAACCGAACAGCAACAGGCAGAGGCTGAAACAGCGCCGACTGCCGCTGCAGAGCCGGAAACCGAGGAAGAAGTTGCTGTAGCTGAAACCGGCACCGAGCCAACTGCAACCGAAGCGCCGGCCACAGCACAGACACAAGCGTCAGACAGTGTGAACACCGCACAGGAAACTGAAGCTGCTGACAAACCTGAAGTGGCGGAAGCCAAGCCGACGTCGGATATCAAGGCGGACGCAGATACGACAAAACCAGATGACGCACCGGCATCGGAACAGCCGCAGGAAACTCAGCAGGTTACAGCGGCTGACACGGCGTCCGAACCCGAAACGGTTGTAGAACCAGCCAAGCCGGAACAGTCCCAGCAGGAAGTTGCTGCCGTCGAGCCTGATGTTGAACCGGCCAAGCCTGGCGACCTGATGCCGGGCACGGAAGATGATGAGCCGGTTCAGCAGGTGACCGAACCGGCCACCGCGTCTACCGAGACAGCAGCGGTCACCACCGAAGGCGGCCAGGCTGATACCGCTTCGCCTGCGACGGGCAAGGTTGTGATCCAACCCGGCAACAATCTCTGGCAGATATCCCGCGTGATCTACGGGCAGGGCCACCAGTATACGGTGATTTACGACGCCAACAAGGATCAGATCCGTGACCCGGACCGGATTTATCCGGGACAGATTTTCGAAACACCCGGTTCGAATGCGCCGGAATCTATCGATCCAGCGTGCCGGCGTCCGCTGGCCGAATGCGAGTGATTTTCACGAAGCTGCGGAATGCCGTTGAAGCGATCTAGTGATTGTGCGTATCACCAGAGTTGCCGACGGCCGCGCCGATCTGCACCGGGCCGGCTTTTTCGAACGTCAGGGTGAGGGGGACGGTTGACCCTTTTTTGGGCAACGTCTTCACACCAAATATCATGATGTGATAGCCGCCTGATTTCAGTTCCGTCATGGTGTTGGCCGGGATGTCGATTGCCTCGATCGGACGCATTTTCATGACGCCATTGTCCATGGTGTGAGTGTGCAGTTCCACCCGCTCGGACAATGTGGAAGACGCCGCAACCAGCTTGTCGGCACTGCCCTTGTTGTCGATGCTGAGAAACACTGCGCCGGGGCGGCCTTCAACCAGGAAGCGGGCGGTTGCATTGCCGATTGACAGTTGGCCGGCTGTCGCCTGAACGGTCATATCGCGGTGTCCACTGTGCATCATGTGCATCACGGTATATGCGCCGGCGCCGGCGCAGAGTACGGCCAGAGCGGCAATCAGGTATGATGGTTTCATCGGAAAAGGTGTCCTTCTATTCACCGATAAAATGCCAAGTCGGTTGAGGTGTGGCCATGTGACAAACGGCCCTTGCAGCGGGTCTAACCATCGTATATCGTCGATTTACGATGGTTATGCGACTCAATCGCCAGAACACAACCTCGCCGGGTGCCGCGGCCGCAAGCGCCGGGGACACTGAAGACAGTGTTCAGATGGCCTCCGTCATGGCGGCGCTGGGACATCCTGCGCGGGTGACGATCCTGCGCAGGCTGGCCTGTTGCGACGAATGCTGCTGCCGTGAAGTGGTCGAACATCTCAACCTCGCACAGTCGACCGTGTCGCAACATTTGAAGGTGCTGGTTGAGGCCGGGCTGGTCAGCTATGAACCCCGGCGGCCCAAGTCGCGTTACGTATTGAACAGGCAGGCTTTGCAATCCGCATCGGTTGCATTCGGCGATCTTGTTAACTTTTGCTGTTCGCAGCAGCCCTCCAATGCTGCAGACAACCGCTAACCTTAAGGTTCTTAGTTTTGACTGCCAAAAAAGTTTCCGCCGACAGCGGTGCCACAATACGTACGATCCGCAATCTGTGGCCTTACATGTGGCCGTCAGACAGGCCGGATCTGAAGGTCCGGGTGTTGTGGGCAACACTGTTTCTTGTCGTCGCAAAGATGGTGCATGTCGTGGTGCCGTTTTTCTTCAAGTACGCGACAGATGCCCTGAACGGGAAACTGGACGCACCTGACCTTCTGCCCCTGTGGCTGCTGACGCCGGTCATGCTTGTGCTGGCCTACAATGTTGCCCGTGTCACGCAATGGGGCTTCAACCAGTTGCGCGACGCATTGTTTGCCAGGGTCGGCCAGCATGCCGTCCGGCAACTCGCCTTCCGGACCTTCAAGCACATGCACAAGCTGTCTTTGCGATTTCATCTGGAACGCAGGACCGGTGGTCTGTCGCGCATCATAGAGCGCGGCACCAAGGGCATCGAGATCATTGTCCGGTTCACCATTTTGAACACCGCGCCGACAATTCTGGAGTTCGCGCTCACCGCAGTGATATTTGCCTATGCCTATGGCTGGAGTTATGTCGCGGTTATCGCGGCAGTGGTGTGGCTGTATTCCTGGTTCACCGTGCGGGCCAGTGACTGGCGCATCAATATCCGCAAGGAGATGAACGAGTCTGACAATGAGGCCCACACCAAGGCCATCGACAGTTTGCTGAACTTCGAGACGGTGAAGTATTTTGGCAATGAGGAAATGGAAGCCCGCCGTTTCGACAGGTCCATGGAACGCTACGAAGCTTCCGCCACCAGGACATGGACGTCCCTTGGCTGGCTCAATTTCGGACAGGGACTGATATTCGGTACCGGCATGACCATCGTCATGGTGATGTCGGCACTTGAGGTGCAGGCTGGCAACCAGACGATTGGCGATTTTGTGTTCATCAATGTCATGTTGATGCAACTGTCCATACCGCTGAATTTCATCGGCTTTGTTTATCGAGAGATTCGCCAGGGGCTGGCTGACATCGAACAGATGTTCGACCTGTTGTCTGTCGAGGAAGAAATCGTCGATGCACCGGACGCGAAGGCGCTTGAAGTCAGTGATGGTGTCATCCGTTTCAACAGTGTGGATTTTTCCTATGACGCCGAGCGATCGATCCTCAGCGGGCTGGATTTCGAAGTGCCTGCTGGTCAGACCTTTGCCATTGTCGGCCCGTCAGGTGCCGGAAAGTCGACCATCTCACGTCTCATCTACCGGTTCTATGACGTGACCGGCGGCAGCATCGCCATCGACGGCCAGGATGTGCGCGAAGTGACACAGAAGTCACTGCGCGCCGCCATCGGCATGGTGCCGCAAGACACGGTCCTGTTCAACGACACCATCCGCTACAACATCCGCTATGGCCGCCCGGACGCAACCGACGAAGAGGTCGAGGCAGCAGCCAAGCTGGCGCAGATTCATGAGTTCATTCTTGATCTGCCCGATGGCTACGATGCTCTCGTCGGCGAACGGGGCCTGAAACTGTCCGGTGGTGAGAAGCAACGTGTCTCCATTGCCCGCACCATATTGAAAGGCCCGCCGATCCTGATACTGGATGAAGCCACGTCGGCGCTCGATACGATGACCGAGCAGGATATCCAGACAGCACTGAAACTGGTGTCGAAGGACCGCACGACACTGGTTATCGCCCACAGGTTGTCAACCGTGGTTGATGCCGACCAGATTATCGTACTGGGCGATGGCCGCATCGCAGAGCGTGGTACCCATGCGCAGTTACTTGAGCATGATGGCGTCTATGCATCAATGTGGAACCGCCAGCGTGAAGCAGACGAGGCGCTGCGCAAACTGGCAGAGAATTACGAGGCCCGCGGCATGACCGCAGAGGAATTGGCTCTGAGCCTGAAAGCGGACAAGTAGCACTTAATCAATGCGGGCGATTGAACAACCGGTCGCAGCCTGCACCGGTCCGTGTGCCTTGGTCCTTGCACTGCCCGCCTGTGCACTTTACCTAGGTCAAGTGACACCCGGCTGTTAGAGTTGTCACCACACATTAATCGCCGCTACCGGAGAAGTTTGCTGCTGATGTTGAGTTCGATCCTGTCGATATTTGTGCCTGTGCACCGCGAAGGTTATCGCTTTATCGCCATTTTTGCGGCGGTCACACTGGTGTTTTTCTGGTTGTTGCCGGATTTCTTCGGCTGGCTTGGTGTCATCGCAACGCTGTGGTGTGCCTACTTCTTCCGCGATCCGGAGCGGGTCACCCCGCAGGATCCGAACCTGGTCATTTCACCGGCAGATGGCCGCATATCGGCAATTGAGCAGGTGGCCATTCCGCCGGAACTGGCCCTTGAAGGTGAAAAGCTGACCCGCATTTCGGTCTTCATGAATGTCTTTGACGTGCATGTGAACCGTTCACCAGTTGATGGTGAAGTGCTGCAGATGAGTTATGTTGCCGGCAAGTTCATCAATGCGGAACTGGACAAGGCCAGCGAACACAACGAACGCCAGGCCCTGACACTAGAAATGCCGGACAAACGCCGTATCGGTGTGGTGCAAATTGCCGGGCTGGTGGCGCGCCGCATCGTCGGGTTCAC
>JBPCVV010000016.1:0-3322 GCA_051010195.1 Anderseniella sp.
TGGCGTCGGAAGGCCTGGTGACACTGACCCCCAATCGCGGCTCGTCCGTCACCGCCGTCACCGTCGAAGACCTGGAAGAAGTGTTCCCGGTCATGGGGGCACTGGAAGCGCTGTCAGGCGAACTGGCTTGCGAGAAGATCACCGATGCCGAGATCGCCGCCATAGGCAAGTCCCATCACGAGATGATCGGCCACTACAAGGCCAAGCGCCTGCCGGAATATTTTGCGGCCAATGAGGCCATTCACACAGGCATCCTGAAAGCGGCCCGCAATGACACCCTGGCGGCCCAGCACCGCATGCTGTCGGCGCGGGTGCGCCGGGCACGCTACCTGGCCAACATGACCCGCGAGCGCTGGGACAAGGCGGTAGCCGAGCACGAAGACATCCTCGCCGCCCTTGAGGCTCGCGACGGCCGCAAGCTCGGCATCATCCTGAAACAGCACCTGCGCAACAAGCTGGAGACCGTGTCGGAGTGGCTGAAGGCCAACGATCGCGGCTAGCGGACACTGCAACTGCCTGCATTAGAATTAAAAGCAAATTCAGGGGCTTGTTGCCGCAATTTGACTCAATAGAACATGTATGCTGACTGTGTTTACCAACAAACCAGGCGGCGTTTGACCCAAAGGTAAACAAAAGGTTACGATATTGCGGTTAAAGTAAGTAGTTGAGGTCGCCATGAGTATCAGCAAGTTGGGTAAGTCCGCCTATTCCCAAATAGCCGTTTGGTATGACAGGGACGATGGGTCCATCCACGTGTCGATGCCCGACGTTGAAGGCTTTCACACCACCGTCGACAGCGGCCAGCACCCGGAACTGTTCGAGAAGCTTTCCGATTGCCTGCAGCAGGTGGGCGAACAGCCGCCGCGCGCACCCGGCGTCGTGAACGATTATCGCCAACAGGCCTGATCAGTCATAACCCGGCAGTCTTATCCGCGCTCAGGGATGTCAACAAGCTTGCCGCGTGGAATCTCGGCGAGTTTGTCATAGAACGGCAACTCGACTAGTTCCGCCTCCTGCATGGACCCATCCCTGCAACCGACTTTTACCTTATCGCCGTTTCCGTGCCCGGATGCATCCAGCAGCGCATAACCAATGCCGTGTCCGAGATAGGGAGATGTTGCACCGGCAGTGACGGTTCCGATGCGCACGCCTGCGACTTCAACCACCCCCGAGATCAATGGCTCGCCAATTTGACAGGAAATCCCGTGCAAGCGAGGTTCACGGGAAGCTGATTGCAACGCGGACTTGCCGATGAAGTCGCCCTTGCCTTCGTCTACGAACCGGCCAAGCCCGGCATCATACGGTGTGGTCGATTTGTTGAAATCAGCTCCTGCATTCAAAATGCCGGCCTCGATCCGGCGGATGTTCATGGAATCCAGCCCGAAGATTTCCATGCCGAACGGTTTGCCCGCAGCCTCCAGATGTGCCCACAGCGCCGCTGCGTCGTGGTGCGGTTCGGTGTAGTATTCCCAGCCCAGTTCATTTGTGTAGCCGGTGCGGGTGATCACTACGTCCTGGCCACCGAACGAGACACGGGCAACAGCGAAATAGCCGAACGGTTCGGGCATGCCGTTGTCACTTGCTGCCTCCAGAATTTTTAGCGCATTGGGACCCTGGACCTGGGAGACGAAGACGTCCGGATCGGAAATTTCCACATCCATTCCCGCGCCATGCGCCCGGGCCCAGCTATAAAAATCCCCATCAGCCTGGGCGTACCAGAACTTGTTCTGTTCGAGTCGCAAGACGATGCCGTCAACCAGCAGCCCGCCATCTTCGTAGCAGGCAAGTCCGTAGCCGCAGCGGCCAACCTTCACTTTGGTCATGTCCTTGGTGAACAGTTTATCGAGCAGCCTTTCCGCGTCCGGTCCCTCAAACTGCAGCGGGTATTCACCTGTGTGCAGCACGGCAGCTTTTTGGCGGAGCAGCCAGTACCCCTCATCTGTCGAATGGTCATCGAAACAACAGGCCATGTGACGCCGGTTGTACACGCAATAATGAGGTCCTTTTGGCCGCTCGATCTCATGATATGGATGGCGGTTCAAGGCGTAGTCCCAACCGGCCCCCGGCATGCTTGTCACAAGGTCTCTGGTTTTTCCGTCACTTGAGCGCATCTTGCTTCCCCTTAATCTTTTATCCTCAAGGGCCGGTTTTGACCCCGCTACACTGCAAGATATACGCAGTTGCCCGCTGCGTGAATTGATTTGATCTGCGTCGAAATTAAGTTAAACTTAATTCATGACATCAAGCTGGTTACCCTCACTCCATGCCCTGAGAGCCTTTGAGGCAGTTTCCAGACATTTGAGTTATCAGAAAGCCGCAGAAGAACTGAATGTCACTCCTGCAGCAACAAAACAGCTGGTAGGCAAGCTTGAAGCCGCGCTGGGAAGGCCGCTGCTGCGACGTAGGGGCAGAGGGCTTGAGCTGACGCAGGACGGACAGGCCGGTCAGGCAGACCTCGCCGTTGCCATGCGCTACATGTCTTCTTCCGTCGCAAAAATGCGGCGCCAGGAGCAGTCCAACAAACTGATAGTCTCTGTGGAGTCATCATTCGCAACCGCCTGGCTGGTGCCGAGGCTGGAGGAGTTTCGCACCAGGCACGCCGACATCAATGTCTTGATTGACTCGTCCCAGCACCTTGTTGATTTGCATCAAGGCGATGTCGATGTTGCAATTCGCTATGGCGTCGAACAGGACAAGACGCTCGTCGTGCACAGATTGTTTGACGATCAGATTTTTCCCGCCTGCAGCCCCTCGCTTGCAGGCGGGTCTCCGAAACTTGAACAGCTGGATGACCTGGCCGGAACCACCTTGATCCATTGGGACATATCGCATCTGGCGTGGGCCCGCGAAACAAGGCGTTGGTTCACCTGGGACAGTTGGTTTGCGCATGTGGGAGCAGGTCATCTCGGGTCTGACCAGGGTCTTCACTTCAACGATTATGGGCTGGCAGTCCAGGCAGCGGTGGCTGGTCAGGGCGTTGTGCTTGCGAGTTGGCCAATTTTGAAGGAGCCCATCTCTGCGGGTCTGCTGGTTTGCCCATTTTCCGAAAAGGTGACCACAGACATTGGTTACGACCTGGTGACGACGCCATCTGCGGCCACGCGCGCCGAGGCAAATGCATTCATAAGCTGGTTGACTGATGCCGCGGCTCGCGAGGAATCGTCGATTGAATGAGGCATGCTTGTGTCTGGTGGGAGGCCGGCGTCAGCTGGCGTCGAAATCCAGCACCAGTTTTTCGGTTTCAGGTCGGGCCTGGCAGGCGAGGATGTAGCCGGCTTCCAGTTCCCACGGCTGCAGCGACCAGTTCTGGTCCATGATGGCA
>JBPCVV010000017.1:0-14616 GCA_051010195.1 Anderseniella sp.
AGGTCATTGAAGCACTAGCTGGCGGATGCTCATATGACATTGGTCAATATCGCAATTCATAAAATGCTCGCAGCCTCAACGAGAGAGATAGAGCACGACAAGCGAACCCGCGTAGATTGCAAGGACGCACACGGAATCAACCCCCATTCCGAATATCCTGGGTTTTCGCCGGACGACGAGGCCCACCACATATATGACGGTGACCAGGATGCCAAATACGAGACTGAGCATCTCGGTTTTCCCTGCTGCGGCGAGCAGGGGGCCTTGTCGATAAAAGACATCCGCCGGCAACAGGAGAACCAACATGATCAGGTTGCTGCCGAATATGTTGGAAATCGCCATTGTGTAGGCGCCAATTCTGGCTGCCGCGATGGTTGTGCTGAGTTCTGGAAATGACGTCGATGCCGCGAGAATTGTAGCGCCGATGAAGCTGGACCCAAGCCCGGTTTGTGTGGCAATCGCCTCCGCGCTGTGGACCAGGAAAACGCCGCACACAAGAATCACAATGGCGGCCACGACACTCCGTATAATCAACAACTCGGTTCGCACGCCGACAATCGAATTGCCTGCAGATGTCCCTGTCATGTCGGCTTTTTTGTGCGGGAGATCGACAGGTACCCAGTCGCCCTCTTCATCATAGTAGCGCAGCATCTTTATCGAGAACGCGTATGCCATTGCCAACACCAGCGTTCCGAATCCGATGTTGAAACCAATCGCGATGTCACCGGAGAGGCAGAAACCGAGTAATATCGTTAGCAGGGCGATCAACAAGACAGCCTCAAGCGCATGTGTCGGTTTGCGCGGGTATTGCGTGAGGACGCCGCCAACGATAGTCAAATCAACTACCGCGAGAATTGCGGTCTGCATTGTAATGCCACCAAACAGGTTGCTGAGTGCAAGAGCGGCATTGTCCCTGATAGCTGCCGTGAAAGTAGTAGCGATTTCAGGCAATGAAGTAGCCGCAGCCAGAAACACCAGCCCCATAAATGCTTTGCCAAGGCGCCGGCGGTCCGCAATGACGTCCGCGTACAGGGCAAGCGCATTGCCCGCCAGCCAGACACCGACTGCACAAATGGCAAACAGCATCACATTGGCTGGTAGTGGAACGTCGGACCAGTTCATCGGATCAGGGAATGCTTGAGAGGATTAGGAGCATACAACTGAATATGAACCCTGTAACCGGCACCCAGAGCGGTACGATGAATGCATCATCCGGCTTAGCATCGTTTCGGATTTTGATGAAAATCAGTGCCATATTGGTCAGCGCCCAAATCACCAGGATGAACTGAGACGTCAATTCAGCGAGGCGTTCCAGATTGAAACCCAGGGCCAAAGCAAGAGTTGCGGCAACAATTGCGCCTGTGGCGAATAGCGGTGTACGGGTGAACGTGTTCACGCGGGCGAACACTTTCGGCATCGTGCCTTGATCTGCCATTCCATAGACGACACGGGATGCCATGATCAATTGAACCAGAATTGTATTGGCGGTAGCAAAGATAGCAATTCCACTTATCATGGTGGGTGCGGCACCCGTTAACCGCGAATATACTAAGCTCAAGGGAGCTTCGGATCTGGCAAGCTCTGCCGGATCGACTGCGAGTACGGCAACCACGGTAACCAACGTGTAAAGTATGGTGGTGATAGCAAGGGTGAGAATAATCGCCCATGGCAGAGTGACGGCTGGACGCTTGGTTTCCTCCGCCACATTGACCATGTCTTCAAAGCCGATAAAGGCAAAAACAGCCAGTAAGCCGGCATTGGCGATGCCAAACCATATCCCCAATTCTGCGAATGGTGGAATCGTTTCGGGCACCCTGAGGATGATGCCGTTGTCATCGGCCAATCCCACATAGACAAGGACAAGCAGGCCGCCAGCCTCGATGATAGTGAACAATGCTGCCAGAAGCACTGACTCAACGATACCCCAGGCAGCGACTAATCCCATGGCTGCGACAACTGCCGTGACAAGCATGGCAAGTGGCAAATCCACGAAGGTGCGGAGGTACCCTGCACATCCAATAGCAATGGCAGCTGATGCGACTACGCCGGACACAATTACCAACCATCCGGTAAACAGTGACATGACCCGGGAACCGAAACCCGCATTTACGTAGGCAGCTTCGCCTGCGCTAACCGGATAACGGCTGGCCAGTTCACCGTAACTGGCAGCGGTCGGAGCGATGCCGATAGCAGCGACTATGAAGGCCATCGGAGCGTAGATTCCGGCCCTGCCTGCCGCGGCGCCTACCAGCACATAGATACCGGCACCGATGGTCGTGCCCAGCCCGTAAAGTACCAGCAGCGGGAGGTTCAATGATCTCTTGAGTGTAGGTTTTTCTTGTTTTGCTGAATATCGCGCGGACTGTTCCATGCAGACAATTTATCGTCTAGCAGATTTGTCGGGTTGATAAAGATCAACAGTCGTTTGCGTGACGACTGCCCGATAAAGGAGTTATCGCTGCTTGACCGCGGTGTTATCGGAAATCTGGTCACTGGGAAACAATACGACCAGTTCTCCTTGCGTTACCCCTGAAAGGACCTCGGCATGGGTCAGGGAAAAATTGCCGAGTTTTACAGGTGTCTGCTCGGCCCGCCCGTCGCGGGCGGTGTATACAGCCCAATCCTGGTCGTGCCGGAACAACGTGCCAAGCGGTATCCTCAGCACATCATCCCGGTCAGATGTGATGATGCGCACGGTTAGCTTGAACGCGTGGCCCAGATCGCTCCACTGTTCCGGTGCTGACACAAAGTCCAGCACAACATTGACCCGCTGTTCTTCAATGCCCAGCGCGGATACCTTGGTAAACGCGGCCGGATCAATGCGCCGGACCTTCGCTTGCAGAACGTCTTCTCCGCCCCAGTCTTCTATGCGTGCAGGCGTGCCAGGAGCAATTCCCACGGCATCGGATGACAGCAGGTCAACCACAATTTCCAGGTCGCGCGGATCACCTGTCTCGATCAGCGTGGTTCCGGCCTGTACGACCTGTTCACTCTCAGTCAGCACTTTAAGAACGACACCGCTGGACGGTGCCGTAATTGCTACACAGCATTGATCCTCTGCGCCTTGTGATCGCATCTGGTTCGGTTCCAGTTCGCGCATCCGGGCCGATTGAAATTCCCGGCGGCGTAGTTCAAGGCCGGCTTCCGCCTTGCGGACCTCGGCTTGCTTGACGCTCAGTTTAAGCTCAGCTTCTTCACGTGCCCTGTTGGAGATTACGCCCTTGTCGGCCAGAGTTTTTGCGCGGGCAAGATCACTGCGCGCGAATTTCAGGTCGGACTCGGCCTGCCTGACTTGGGCTTCGGCGAGCAGGACGGCTGCTCCGGCAGCCCTTGATGTTGCGGACATCTCAAGCCGGGAGCGAATGTCGCGAATTGGTGGGTCAACCGGTCGGACCCGGGCTATGCGCTGGCCGGCCAGAACGCGGTCGCCTACCTCAATGTCCACCCGTTCCAGTTTGCCGGTAATCGGTGCCGATATCCGGTAAATGTCTCTGACCTGAGTCTCTCCTTCTTCGTCAACCGTCACTTCAAGCTGTCCGCGATCAACGGTTGCCAGGTCAACAGCCACGGGCTGAGGCGCAAAAAACATATACGCCAGACCCGCGATACTAATAGCGATCAATATGTACACGGCACCTTTCAAGATGCGAAGCATCGGACTACTCCCTTGTTTTGAGAACACGGATCAGGTCAAGCTGGTACACCCGGCTCACCACGACTAGGCCGGAAGCAATGGCTGCAATCATGACCACGAGGCTTGACCAGCCAAATGACGATCGTTCAATGACAAATGGCAAGCGGAACAAATCACTTTGAAAGCCTTGAACCACCAACCAGGAAAAACCGCTGCCCAGCGCCCACCCAACAGGCTGTGCAAGTAGCATTGCCACGCCGAGTTCGACGATCAGGACCTGCGCCACTTCGCGCTGGGTAAAGCCCAGAACACGCAGGCTTGCCAGTTCGCGGGCCCGCTCGGATAACTGAATGCGGGCGCTGTTGTAGACAACTCCAAATGCAATGATCACCGCCAGCACCACATAGACTGTCGTCATGGTCGCAATATTCTGCTCTATGGTATCCCTGAATTGCTTTAGAGATGCAGACCTGGTTGCGATCGATGATGCCATCGGCGTCGCCTTAATTGCTTGATAAAGTTGAGGCAATTGCGCGTCATCCAGTTCCACATAGGCGCCTGAGCGGCGTGGCCCGATACGCGACAGTGCGTCCATGTAAGTAAGGTCCATATAGGCTGTCAGGCCTATGTAGGCCTGTATGATCTGAACTACGGGCACTTCGACAACAGCGTTGCCTTCTTCAAGCAGTGTGATCCGTACCGATTCTCCGCTGCGCACCTGTAGTTTGTCGGCAAGCCGTTCAGACAGTACCAGTCCTCGTGCAGGGAGCGATACCGGTGCGAGATCCAGGTCGAGTGTTCGACTAAGCCGGGGCAATGGAAGCTTGCCGACGACTGAAACCCGCTCCCTGAGCGACCCATGATCTATGTCGACTGCCATGGACCTGTAGGGCTCGACTGAGAATACACCGGGCAGGGCGCTTACATCATGCATCGCGCGCGGCGGCAACGGATTGGCAAAGACTATCGTAGCGTCCTGGCGTTCAGTTCGGAAAAACACGGTGTCGATCATGAAATTGACCGACCCGAACGAAAACAATGCAGTGATCAACAAGGCCACAGCCATTGCCGTACCGAACACTGTAAAGCCGGTGCGCAAGGGCCATCTGAGCATGTGTCGGAAGGCCATAATAGTCAGTTGCGAAAACATCTTGCCGGCAATGCGGCTGGTGATACCGGCGCTGGCATAGCGTGTCGGCGGAGCAGGCTGCATGGCCGTCGCAGGCGGCAGCGATGCCGCATCATACACCGCTTTCAGAGCACCTGCGATTGCGGATGCAACACTTAATCCAGCGGCTATGACGTATACATCTGGATTGCGCTCGAAAATTAAAAACGGAAAGTGGAAAAATCCGGCGTAGATTCGCGTTAATCCGTCACCCAGCCATGTCCCGGCACCGAAGCCGATCAAGATACCGATAGCAGCGATGGCCACGACCAGCTTCACATAGTGTGCAGCAATATTGTAGCTGGAATACCCCAGCGCCTTGAGCAGGCCGATCTGTTCACGTTCCAGTGTGATTAATCGCGACAAAATCATATTGATCAAAAAGGCGGAAACCAGCAGGAATATGGGCGGTATAACGCGCGCCATTGCCTGCAACTGGTCCAGTTCACTGTCAAGGAAGGCGTGTGATATCTGGTCTTCACGTTCATAGGCGCCAGTGCCACCGTAAGGTTGCAGCAATCTGTCCAATCGGCTGATGATTTGCGCAGGCGTGCTTCCTGGAAGCAGAGTAAGCGAGACGGAATTGAACGCGCCATCAAGATCAGAGACGCCGGCGAGCGTCTTTTCCCGCATCCATATGACCCCGAACCGGCGATCGTCCGGTACCAATTCCCCGGGACCCAACGCGTAAATGAATTCCGGCGACAGGGCCACGCCGGAAACCGAGAAAGTCATTTTCTTGCCGTTGGCTATGCCGCTGAAACGAGACCCGGCGACGAAACCGTTAGCCCTTGCAAACGCCTCCGAAATGAGGGCTTCGTTCCTGCGGTCGGGATCGGGCATCCGGCCGGAGCGTAGATAGAGTTGATTCACTCTGGGCTGGGCGTGATCAGGAAGCGACAACAGCATTCCAGACGCAGGTGCTGCGAGGCCCGGGATATCCAACAGCACGTTCTCGGCGATACGCGCTTCGACGCTCAGGACGCCTGGGAGTTTCTTGATTTGCGAAGTCAGGGTTCGTGGTGCGCGCGTAGCTGTTGCAAATATGCTGGCGAACTTGTGGCGTTCATAATAGGCCGCACGCGTGCCGTCCAATGACCGATATGAGCCGATTGCCAGGATCAGCGTTGCCACACCGCACGCCAGTACCAGTGCAATCGCCAGTCCTTGCGCCGAAAGACGTTTAAGATCCCTGACCAATTTTCTGTCGAGAGCCCGCATTACCTACCTCACCAGTCCAGCTCTGCAGCAGTGAGGCGGCTTGCGTTTTGTTCATCGCGAACGATTTCACCGTCAGCAAAGTAAAAAACCCGGTGAGCCAGTTTGCGTATGACCGCATTGTGGGTGATGATCGCGGTGGTTGTGCCAAGTTTGGTGTTGATGTCGATCAGTGCATCCAGCACCAGTCGCCCGGTTTTTGAATCCAGCGCGCCTGTCGGTTCGTCACACAGCAGTACACGGGGGTTCTTGGCAATTGCCCGGGCTATCGCCACTCGCTGCTGTTCACCACCTGACAACTGCGCTGGAAAGTGGTTTATCCGTTCACCCAAACCTACAATTTCCAAAGCATCTTCAGGTTTCATCGGTTCAGGCGATATCTCGGTCACCAGCGCGACGTTTTCCCGCGCCGTCAGGCTCGGGATCAGATTGTAGAACTGGAAAACAAAACCAACGTTCTTACGCCTGAAATCCGTCAACTCTCCGTCGCTGGCGTCAGTGATGTCCGCACCGTCAAACAGCACCTGTCCGGAGGTTGCCTTGTCCAGGCCACCCACGATGTTCAGGAATGTGGATTTGCCGCTTCCCGATGGCCCCAGCATGACACTTACCTCGCCTTCATAGAGCCGGGCGCTTGCCCCGCGAAGTGCATGCACTTCAACATCGCCGGTGCGATAGATCTTGGTGATTTCGCGTATGTCAAATACGGCCTTTGCAGTCATGGGGTCTCCGTATCCGGCGCAGGAAAGACTAGTTTCGGAGGGCCTGAAGAGCGACTCGCAACACACGGAAAGACCGGCCGGAGTCCTCCCAACTGATCAGCTCGTCGATCTGGTGCACCCACTCTTTAGTGATCTGTATGCTGTGATCCATAGTGCGGCGATAGGCTTGTGTCATGACCGCATTCTCCTGGGTTTTGCGTCCACCAGTTCATTTATAGCTGCCTGCAGAGGGGTGTGCGCTTTTGCTTGTGCGGCTGCAAGTCTCTTTGGCAACTCAATCGGGAAACCACCTAATGCGACAACTGAAACGAGCATAATGGCCCGAAGTCATTTTACTCCCAGCCAAAGGAAACCACCGTTTGCTCCAAATATAAGGATAGCGCTTCGCACGACTGTCGCATTGACCGGAATCAAGAGCGGGCGTGTTTGTTGGAGTGGTAGGGTCGTTTGATCTATGGTCTATGCGTGGACTGCGTCACCTGTGCCCTTGTGTCAAACAGACCAACAAGCCAAACAGGATAAGGTACATAGCATGTCTCAGTTGCCGCCCGCTTGTTCCGCTGACCACTCAGCCAGCAGCTCATGATGATTGTGCGGACAACTGCCGTGAGTATCCAAGAACGTCTCAAGCGCACCTACAGGTTCGTTGTCGGTTCCGTCAGCAGCAAACTATTGGCGCGCAATAGATTTGATTTGTGACTGCGTGAGCAATTGTCCGTCCTCAAGCAGTTGGCGGAGATGGATTGGCGGTTTGCTGTTCGGCCTACTGGGCCTCATTGTCCAGAATCGTGGCCGCCCCGCGGTTTACTTGAACCGTCGCCAAATTCAAATCGCTTGTGACGAGGAGTCCGAAGGTCTCATCGCCTTCCGCCAATTCGTCGTCCAACAACGTGACACTGACGGTGGCGTTTCTCGATCCCGGTTGAAGAACCACGCTGCCGCGCTTGGCTTCGTAATCGGATCCTGCCTGCGCGGTTCCATCCTCAGTCGAGTAAATCAGCAGCACTTTCTGCTTCGCGGGTTTCGATAGGCCAAGCTTGAAGGTCAGTTGCTCTGCATTTTCTTTTTCTTCGACGCTCGCGATGATGATTTCCTGTTGCTGTTCCTCAGTCGTTGAGGCGGCAACTTCCTGTTCATTTTCCACTGTCGTTGCGGCGACGACTTCCTGTTGCTCTTCCTCAGTGGCTGCGGTGGCGATTTCCTTGTCCTTTTCTTCCGTCACTACAGCGACGCTATCCTGCTGTTTTTCCTCGGTCGTCGTGACAGCCACATCCTGGGCGGAAACCTGCCGCTTTGAGATGATCTTGCGTGCCTTTACTTCGAAGACGTCGGAACCGGTGCTGATCTCATAGACGCCATTTTTCCAACTCTTGAGTACTCCCTCAAGAACGGCATTATTGTCGGTTTCCAGCTTCACCCGTTCAATAGTGTGACGTCCAAGTTGCGCTGTTGCACCGTTGGTTTCCCTAATGATCACCGAACTTGCGCTTGCATAGATAATCTCGCCGTCTACGCGCTTGCCATCCTGCAGCACAAAACTCGCGCCCAGCGCCATGTTCACATTGCAAAACATGAATAGTATCGCGGCAAGTAAAGCAAGCTTCGAACCCGCGTTGGCCAGCTTCGGTAGTTTCAGACCAGAATGGGCCGGATCCGGTGCACAGCCGTGGGTCACTTCAGAAATACCCATTGTTCTTCTCCAGATTGTCGGTCTCGGTTGCCTGTCTGCGCAGTTAGGGATTACCAGCCAGCCAGGTTTCGGCCGCATCGAAACGCTGCCAGCCAGGGACTTTCGAACGCAAATCGACCTCCTTCCACTTTTGATGGAAGGGAGGTTGTTTAAGGGTGTCGAGATTCTTGAAAAACCTATCAACAAACCGTTCTACCTTGGTGTGTCGTGGATGACTGCTCGGCCATTTGTAGGCGGCCATAACTGCTCCAACCGCCACCGTCGGTACTTCTTCACCTGGTTTGATCAGGTTCGGATAGCTCTCCGAGGTCAATGTCTCGGCGAGGTAGGCGCCTTTGATTTTGCCGGCAGGGATTGGCAACAATTGCAGTTTGTCTGCCTCACCGACTTCACGTAACAAGGTGACCGGCTTGCCGCCAACGAAAACCAGCGCATCAATTTCGCCTTCGCGTAGTTTGGCCATGGCAATTGGTTCTGAATATGTGGTCGCTTCAACTTCGACATCCAGGGCATCGAAGATAATGCTGGCAGTCATGAAAGTACCACTGCCTTGAGTGCCGAAATTCACCTTCTTGCCGCGCAGATCGCCAACTTCGGCAATGCCGCTACGGGCGAGCAGATGGACTTCTTCGTTGTACAGCTTGGTGATGTACTCGATCTTCTTTTCCACGTCCGGGTAAAGCTGATTAGAACGGTAAAAATCCAAAACGTCAGACTGGACAATCGCGACATCGACGCCCTTCAACATCAAGAGGTCTTCAATGTTGCGAACAGATCCTTTGCCGAGAATTGCGAGGATCCGGTGTTTGTAACCATCATCCAGTGCATTTGACAAATCTGACGCAAAGCGCACATACGTGCCGGTTACACCGCCGGAGACAATGCCCACTGTTCCGGAGTTCACCAGGTTATGTCGAGCTCGCACATCAATTGACTGTGCGTTTGCCGTAATGGCGGATCCACACGCGGTGAGGAGGATCAATAGAAACAGGATGAAACGATGATGCATTCGGAGAACTCCCATTGGTACGGACGACTGCCCGGCATTGCTACTGCTGAGTGATCCTGATTCCAGTCGGATCACCTGTTTCGCCGCCGCAGGCCGCACTGTCCGGACAATCCCGGATGCCCATTTGAGCGCCATCCTGCGTAAGTCCAATCATTCCTGCTGCGCCGGTTGTTCCGCAGCCGATGAAGTCGAATTTTTGATTTGTACGGCCTTCAGCCGTGCAATCTCGTCGTTTGCCGTAGCAAGCCGTTCCTTTAGTCCGCTGACTTCGGTATTGGCTTCTGCCGCAGCCACCGAGATCATTTTCTCGATGCGCTGTGCTAATTCGCTGCGGGCCGTTTTCGCCTCAGCCTCGGCCGCGGAAATTCGCTGTTTTGCCGACGCCAGTTGATCGCGCAGAGCTGTTGCCTCCGTCGCAGCTGCTTGTTCCACCTGAGTGCGTTCTTTCATGGCGGCGTCGACCTTTGCGAGCGTTGCCTGAACTTGTTTTTCCAGCTTCGTGCGTTCGGCAGTAGACGCTTTGAGCTCTTTATCCAGATCCGCTGCCTGTTGCCGGATACGCACAAAACCCTGTTGCAGCAGGTCCTTCTCGTTTTTCACCGACTCTATCTGAGTATTCAACTGCTTGATCTGCTGTTGCGATTTTTTGGTTTCCTTAGAGGCTGCAGCAAACACTTTCTCGATACGCTGACCAATTTCGTTCTGGGTTTCGTCGAGTTGTGCTTTCAGGCCATCGCGTTCCTTGCTGGATTCCTCGAGCTTGGTTTTGAGGCTTTTGACCGACTGTTCAGACTGTTGCAGTGCGTTTTCCGTTACTTCCATCTTGTCCTGCAGCGCACCTGCTTTGGCGAGTCTGGTTTCCAGGTCTGCGATGTCTTTGTCAGCAGCCTGAAGTTCTGCGCGATACTTCTTAGCTGCCTTTTTGACACCAAGCAGCTCCTTCTCCTTGGCTTTGTTGGCGTTCAATGCGCCGGCCAGCTTTTCTTTGCGCGCTTCTGCGGATTTCGCCAACTTGGCCTGATCCGTTTTCAGGCGCTTTGTTTGGCGGAGCGCGGCGGCGAGATCTTTCTTGAGCTTTGAGACTTCAGACAGAACGCCTTTCTTCTCTTTGCCAAGGGTATCGATTTGCGAGCCGGCAGTTTTGAGTTTGATTTTCAGGGCTGCAACTTCCGCAATCGAGTCTCTGCCCGTCGCGATCAACTTTTCAACTTCCTTACCGGCTGCGTCCAGTTTTCCACGCAGAACCATCACTTCAGGATCGCTTTTCCAGGACGTACTGGTGATGGCTTTCTCAATCTGTTTTGCGACTTCCCCACTTGCCATTTCCAGTTGATTTTTCAGCGCCGCACGGTCTTCTTTTGCTTCAGCCAATTCCATCCGCAGGTCGTTGATTGTCTGTTCTGCTGCTTCCAGTTGCGCTCGCGGTATGAGTGTATCGGGGTCTGCGGCGGCGGCCGGTCCGGTAACGCCGAAAAGGGAGGTTACAGACAGTGCAATTACAACGCTGAGAGCTTTGAAATTGAGAAGCCGACTTACTCGTGCTCCCGACAATGCTGCATGCCAATGGCTGATCCCGCCGCTATGATCAGGGTTGCCAATAGGGCAAGAATTGAGAGTTGGCCATGCAGTATAGTCGTACATTTTACCCTCCAGTACTCGGACATAAGTTCATGAATATATTCGACTAAATGAGGTCAAAATGTGACTCGATACTTACTTGCAGTTTGCAACGCGCACGACCTGCCGGACCCCGCTCGGAGCCATAGCCCTGTCGGGCGAACGCAACGTCAAGAATTACCAACTCGAATGTTGAATGCAATTGAAAGAACGCGTTACCAGTCTGAAACTCTGTATGCCAGACATGGATGTTTAATGTGCAACCGGGTAACATGAATGTAACTACGATAGGTTGTGATTAGGTACCCTGCAATCGATGCGCTGTGATGCTGCGGTGGAGTTCGATCATACCCGGAACTCTTTGTGGCCGAAGCATCAGTGGGTCAATTGCTCCTGCATAACCTGCTTTATTTTCTTGTTGCTGTAAGGCACGCCCAACTTCTTGAAGAACAATCTTATGGACCAGGGATTGTCTGCATCACCTTTGCAACAGGGTGGACCCGGATCTGCCGTAGGTGACAATAAAACGCAACCATCGACCAGGTCCACCAGGATGGCTCTTATTCGTCGTCTGATATGGGAGCCAGCTTGCCGGCCCAGTATACCAGCAGCAGTACCGGCAGTCCGAGCAGCGCGGTAAAGATGAAGAAGCCGGGGTAGCCGGTCGCCGAGACGATCGAGCCGGAATATCCGGCCAGTGCCTTGGGTACCAGCAGCATGATGGAGCTGAACAGGGCGTACTGGGTGGCGGTGAAGGTGACGCTTGTCAGGGCCGACAGATAGGCCACGAACGAGGCGACGGCGAAACCTGCCGACAGGTTGTCGGCGGTAATCACTGCGATCAGCAGATTGACATTGGCGTTTTGGGTTGCCAGGTAGGCGAACAGCAGATTGCTTGCCGCCGCCAGCAGGGCGCCGATGAACAACCCCCGCATGACGCCAAGACGGCTAGCCAGGATGCCGCCGAGAAAACCGCCGGCGATGGTTGCAACCAGGCCGTAGAATTTCGAGTAGGTGGCGATCTGGGCGATATCAAAGCCCATCTCCAAGTAGAACACGTTGGCAACCGCGCCCATGACGATGTCGGCAATGCGGTAAATGCCGATAAGTGCCAGGATGACCACGGCTGCCTTGCCGTAACGGGCTACAAAATCGGTGAACGGTTCCACATATGACCTGCGGGCCTCTGCGGCCGGAACAATCCGGCTCTTGGCGAGAGCGTAGAGAATGAGGCCGGCGGCGCCAAGACTGACGAACAACCGGGCGGTGTTGTAGAACAGCTTGGTGAACGGGGCCAGGTCCTTGGGCGTGTCCGGTAACAGGTTGAACATGGCAATGAGGCCTGCAACACCGGCAATGAAGGCCAGGAACAGTTTCAGCTGGACCATCTTGTCCTTGGTCACGTCTCCGCCGACGTCGGGTTCTGGTGACAACAGCGTGGCCAGGACCCCGATCAGCATGAAGCCGGCCATGACGCGATACACTGTCTTCCAGGTTTCCGGATCGTAGGTTTCAGTTCCGAGCCATGCGGCAAACCACAAGGAACCGGCACCGGCGGTCAGCATGCCGATGCGGTAACCGGCCACGTAGGTGGCCGACAGGAAAGCCTGCATGCGTGGCGTCGCGGATTCAATGCGGTAGGTGTCAATGACGATGTCCTGGGTCGCACTGGTAAAACCGATCGCGACCGCGCCGATGGCTGTCCATACCAGTGAAGTCGCCGGGTCGGTGGTGGCGGTGAACAGGATGGCCGCCATGATGCACAGTTGCGACACCAGCAGCCAGGCCCGGCGGTGGCCGAGGCGGTCTGCTAGGACGGGCAGGGGGATACGGTCGATCAGCGGGGACCAGACGAACTTGAACCCGTAGGCGATGCCGGCCCAGCTGAAGAATGTCACCGCGTCACGTTGGACACCGGCCTTGATCAGCCACACCGACAATGTGGAGAACACCAGCAATAAGGGCAGACCCGATGAAAAGCCGAGCAACAGCATGCGCAGTGACCGGGCACTCAGCAAGAGTGTCAGCGTTTCCTGCCAGCTATCTGCTCTTGCGGCAGTGTCTGTCTGCATTCATGTACCTGGATGCTGCTGTGAAACCATGACTGATCGGTCATCTCATGGTGATTCTGCCCTTTGCACGAGACTGGCATAGGCAAGTCCGATTTTCCAGTATCCGCGTAAAGGCCCCGGACCCCGCAGCAGCATCACCACGTCAGCACCCATGCCCGCCATGGCAGTTGATAAAGTAGGATCGCGACAAACGAGACCAGATAGGCAATGTTGAAAGCGGGGTATCTTTTCCAGCTGAGGCTGAGACCGTAAATGGCCAGCAACCAACCGAAACCGAAGACAGGTGCTGGCAGGTAGGTGGTGAAGATAAAGAACAGCAGCAGGAAATGCCCGATACGGTCGGTGATGGCCCGTGCCGGAATGAAGATGAGCCCAATGGCGAACTGGATAATCAGGTCATACCAGGTAATCACCAGGCCTAAAGTGCGAACGTGGTCAGTTGCGGGAAGTGCGACCGCGTTGCCCTCAAATTCGGTCATCGGATTTCGAAGCTGGGCACTCAAATCGAACGCGGTATCCGACACGCTCCTGTCCAGGCCGAGCAGATGACCGAATGCCTTGAACCTTTCATCGATCAACAACCGCATCTCGAACATCTCGCCAGACATGTAGGTGGGCGAGATGGTCTTCTGCAAAGCTGCGGCAGAAAAAACGAAGATAAGGAAAAACCGCCCATGCCAGGTCAGAATGGATTCAGCAAGTTTGCGATCGGAAACCCAAACGGCAAGGGTGACCACATAGACCCAGTAGACGGTCAGGTATTTGTGATTGTCAGCCGCCACCCAGCCGTTTACCAGGGCAACCGTGTTGACAACGGACAAGGACAACCAGAGCACCCGGTTTTCCAGCAGGACGGGACGGAGCACTACGGCCAGCAGCGCCAGTTGCACTGCTATTTTTGCCAGCGGGTCTTTGAACCCCCAATACACCAGCAGAAACAGTGTGGCACCGGCAATGACCTGGACCAGTGACAGTCGCTCGATCGCGGCGCCGGTTTCGTCGGCCAGGCGTTTTGCATAGCTGGCGGCGGTCATAGTTTCGGCGCTGCGCCGGCGCCGGGAACGGGCTCTTGCTGTTTGCCCGGTGCCTCCAGTTTCACCGTTTTCTTGAGAGCGGTGGTCAGCAATTTGCCGTCTGGGTCATAAGAAAACTCCCACAACTCGACGATAATGGGCAGGTCGAGTTTTGAACCGGCAGCTTTACCGTCTCTTGCAGACGCGACGATGTAACTCGTATCGCCGGCACCCAGAGGCTGGCCTGACTGGTCAAACCTGGTAACCCGGTTTGGGCTTCTCGACGCCGAAAAATTAGTCTGGCGCAAGGAATTTGCGAGCGTGTCCAGGTTGCGCCCGGACGGATAGTACATGGTGTTCAGGAGCATTTCGTTTTGATCAGGCGTGAGCTTGTTGATGAGTATGCGTCGTTTGTCGGGCATCTCGATGAAAACCCGGACATATCGTGCCAGCGTGTCTGCGCTGGCGAACAT
>JBPCVV010000018.1:0-3750 GCA_051010195.1 Anderseniella sp.
TCCAGGCTGCCGAAACCGGCAATCGCCCGTGCAACAGGTCCCCGGTGAACCACGACAATGCCGCAAAACAGCAGCGCGGAGAACAGCGACCCGAACATCAGCAGCAGCTTGTGGGTATTTGCATCAAGCCCGAGTTGATCCATCCACAGACACACGCCGAGAATGGAAAGTGAAATCGCGGTGACGATCAACAAGGTCCTGTAAAGGCTCTCTGCCTCCCGATCATCCATATTGATCATTCGGTAGTTGGGCACGTTCGGAACCAGGATATTGACGTAGACAGCCCGCATCAGCCGGTAAGCCATGTAGGTCCACACAACGGCAAGCCCGGTCACCCTGCTGGGCAAGTGATCGCCCGCATAAATGATGACGATGAGGCTGCCGACCGCGGCAACCAGCAGCGCGAACAAACCGAATGTCGTCCCCCTGAACAGGAGATAGCCGATCTTTTGTTGCCTGCTGGTGGGGACTTCCGGAACTCGCGGTGCAAATACATCCCTGACCCAGTTGGCAGCCGGTTTCGCGGACAGCCGGCCCAGCACAATACCGACCAGGCCCGCCACGAGAGCATAGAACAACCAGTTGATCTTGCTGTCAGGGCTGGCCTCGGCCAGCGTGGCCCTCATATTGCCGATCGCTGCACCCGCATTGCTGACCGTAAGCTTGAACCGGAACAGGGCCCGGTTGAGAATCTCCGCAATGCTTGGGTCATTGGCATTCTGCTCGCCAGCGGCGCTATCTCTTGTATCGCCCACAACGATGACAGTTGCACCATCTCGTGCCGCCTGCTCCAAAGCCGGTTTGATGGCGTCAACGATATTTGTTGAGCTGGCGCTGTCCTGGGCTGCTGCAGGCAGACCTGTCGTATACAGCGCAAATAAAATTGCCAGTGAAACCGCGCAAATCATGCGCCGCCACCCGGTTGTGCCAGGAACTACCATGCCCCATGCCTCCATGTGTCATACCGACACCTCGCCTGTGCCAGGTGTTGATGACGCCCTACCAGCCCTGCCTGGCCGGCCCGTCTTGGATGTTAGTTCATCGGCGAAGGTTACTGCAACGGGCAAGGGATCGAACCAACTGACCTCAACGCTGGCTTGCACCCAGAATTTCGAGCATCAGTTCCGCATCGGCATTGCCGCCCGACAGGGTGGCGGCCACGGTCTTGTCCCGGCAATCGATCTTGCCGGCCAGCAAGGCCGCCAGGGCAACGGCGCCGCCTGGCTCGACCACCAGTTTCAGAGTCTCGAAGGCAAACCGGACAGCCGCGCGCACCTCGTCTTCGGAGACCGCCAGTCCGCCCGACAACCGCGGCTGGTTGACCGAGAACGTCAGTTCACCCGGTGTGGGCGTCACGATAGCATCGCAGATCGACATGGCGCCGGGTTCATTGCTGACCCGCTCGCCAGCTGCCAGCGAGCGGCCGTAATCGTCAAAGCCTTCCGGTTCACAGGCATAGATTTCCGCATTCGGCGCGGTTGCGCGAACCGTCAGCGCCACGCCGGCGGTCAACCCACCACCGCCGGTACACACCAGCATCGTATCAAGTGTTTCCCCGCGCTCTTTCAGATCCTCGACCAGTTCAAGCCCGGCTGTCCCCTGCCCGGCAATAATCCACGGGTGCTCGTATGGCGGCACCAGTTGGGCGCCACGTTCCAACGCGATGGCATTGCCGATGATCTCGCGATTCTCACCGAACCTGTCATAGGTGACGATTTCCGCTCCCAGCGCAATGGTGTTGCGTTTCTTGATATCGGGCGCATCTTCCGGCATGACGATCAGCGCCGGTATGCCCATCATGCGTGCCGCCGCGGCCACTCCCTGGGCATGGTTGCCGGAAGAATAGGCCACCACGCCACCGCTGTTGTCGCGGGCATTGAGCCTGGAGATAAAGTTCCAGGCGCCGCGGAACTTGAACGATCCGGTGCGCTGCAGGCACTCCGGCTTCAAGAAGATTCGCCCGCCTGTCATTTCGTCAAGCACGTCAGAGCGGACCAGCGGCGTGCGGACCGCGCGGCCCTTAAGGCGTTGGGATGCTTCAATAATATCGCTGAATTCAGGCGTTTTATACTGTGGTACGGCCATCAATTCGCATCATCCGTCTTGAACATTGCGCGCCACGTTACCACATCTGGATCATCAGTTACCCAAAAACCGGAGGGATTTACACATGACTACGCTTGCGCGTAACAAAGGCCGCTGGACCCCGCTTGCAGTTGCTGCTGCGGTACTCGGCTTTGTGACCTGGTGGCCGATCGGCCTGGCCGTGATTGCCTACATTATGTGGGGCGGCAGCATCGACGATCTGGCACGCGAAGGAGTTGACCAGGCAAAGGCGGCTTTCAAGCCCGCCAACACCACATCCACAACCACTGGCAGCGCCGCATTCGACGCCTACAAGGCTGAAACCCTGCGCCGCCTGGAAGAAGAACAGGCCGAATTCAACAGCTTCGTAACCAAGCTGCGTGACGCCCGCGACCGTGAAGAGTTCGAACGCTTCATGGCCGATCGCAACACCGCGATCGAGGCTGAAAAGACAAGCCTCAAGGGCTGATCTTCGAACCATCTATCCCGCATGACGGGCCCGGACTTCGCGTCCGGGCTCTTTTGTTTGCAATTGGTTGATTGCAAAAGAAATTACGATTCAATGTGAATGCTGACCCCACATTTACGTCCACAATAAGCATTTTCGCACTCGATGATCCCCGGTCACTTCTGTTTCCCAGATTTGAGATGGTTCAGAGCGCGTTCGATCAAAGGATCCACACCCCGTTCAATATCGGCCCTGGAGTTGAGCAGTTGGATATCAGCCGGTACGCCTTTGGCTTCGTAGCAGACCATGTCGGCAGAATAGTACTCTTGATAGGACAAACAATACCGCCAGCCGTTAGGTAGCTTTTTCTCCAACTGGTATGAAAAAATCCCGTTGGTGAAATCGCCGATGATCGTAACGTTGGGCAACTGCCTCATTGCCAAAGCAAAAACCTCGGCACCGCTGCACACAGAATCGCACGTCAACAAGGCGACCGGGCCGGTAAACTGTGCCTTGCCCTCCGGCTTGATATGCCAGGTCCTCAATGGTTTGTAGTCATTCGCGCCAGGTCCAATCTTGGTCTTCCTGTGAAAGGCGACACGCTTGTGGTCACACAAGCGGTTGGCGATCGCAAGGACGACATCATCATCGCCGCCCGGATTGTCTCGGATGTCGATGATGAGACCGCTTAGGTCGCTGAAATCTCCGGCAATCCTGTCCAGCGCTGCAACCAGCTTTTTCTTCTTGACGCCCTCAAATTCCAGGATTCGGATATAGCCGAACCTTTGAGACCGGGCATACTTCAGCATCCATGCCTCTGTGTTGCCGAGTGGGCCGAAACCGTTTTCAGCGAGCGACTTTTCAGTTGTCCTGAACAGCTTCTTGATCTCGCCTGGGCTCGAGAACTCCTTCCAGAATCTGGGCTTTGGCTCCGGGTTGAAACGACGTTTTTTTCCCTTTTTCGTCGCCGGAATCATCAGTTCGACGTGCCCGTCATTCAGAGGGTCGAGCATCTGACACAGAATGCCAAAAAGTTCATCCTCACTGGTACTTTTCGTGACTGCCGGACGGAATTTTTCATACTGCCTGGCCCAGTCGACCCCCCTGAGTTCGAAGAAGGGATACCTATGGTGAAAGGTTCGCCAAAGCTCTTTAAATAAAAATTCAGGCTCGAAGGTCATAGGAAATGTGTTGCCGAGCTGGAAGATCGCACCCGG
>JBPCVV010000019.1:0-25877 GCA_051010195.1 Anderseniella sp.
CCGGTTGAGAAACGTGAAACGGGCGGGGTGCTCCCGTGTCGCGACGTCGGCAGGAAACTGATCCGGCGCGAGGCCAGCGCACTCCTCTGCCATCGAAGACCATGGAGAGGACGACTTTTATGATCCAACTGAAACATGTCCGTAACGGATTGACCGCATTGGCTGCGACCGCGATGACCGCGAGCCCGGCCCTTGCCCATCACCCGCTGGGCGGCGGCACACCTGACACATTTGTGCACGGTGTCCTGTCCGGTATCGGCCATCCGATGCTGGGTATCGACCACTTTGCCTTTATCGTCGCGATGGCATTTGCCGCTGTGGCCATGGGTCAGCTGAAAACAGCGCCGCTGGCGTTTTTGGCCGCCTCTATGGTCGGTGTGCTGTTGACCTATAACGGCATCGCGGTGCCGATGATTGAACTGATGGTCGCAGGGTCTGCAACTTTGATCGGTGCCATTGTCCTGTCAGGCCGCAAACTCTCGATGCCGGTTGCGCTCGGCCTGTTCGCTGCAGCCGGACTATTCCATGGGGCAGCCTATGGCGGCGCGATTGTCGGAGCGGAAACCACGCCGTTGCTGGCTTACCTGGGCGGCCTGCTGATCACACAGTACGCGATCGCACTAGCTGCCGGCACCGTGGCAAAACTGTTCTGGGACGGCGCCAATGCAGCCTCGGTCAGCCTGCGGCTTGCGGGTGGCGTTGCAGCCGGTGTCGGTTTTGCCTTTCTGTTCGAAAACGTTGAAGGACTGATCTTCTCCGGCGTTGCCTGAGCAGGATCAGCTTGAGCGAGATCAGGCGCTGCCTTGCGCGAAACAGGGCAGCGCCTTTTTCAAACCCGCCAGTAATCAGAGATATCAGATCATGGTTCAGAAGATTCCAGCAACGGTTGTGACCGGCTTTCTTGGTGCCGGCAAGACAACCCTGATCCGCCACATGCTGACCCATGCCAACGGCAAGCGCATTGCACTGATCATCAACGAGTTTGGTGACCTGGGTGTAGATGGCGAAATCCTGAAAGGCTGTGGGATCGAGAACTGCAGCGACGATGACGTCGTGGAACTGTCGAACGGCTGTATCTGCTGCACCGTCGCGGAAGATTTCATTCCAACCATGCAGAAACTGGTCGAGCGCGACGATGCGCCTGACCACATCGTTATCGAGACCTCCGGCCTGGCCCTGCCGCAGCCGCTGGTGCGGGCCTTCAACTGGCCCGACATCCGCACAAGGGTGACGGTGGACGGCGTGGTGACCGTGGTCGACGGGCCGGCCACCGCAGCCGGGCAATTTGCTCATGACCTGGCTGCCGTTGACCGGCAGCGCGAAGCCGATGACGGCCTCGACCATGAGACCCCGCTGAGCGAGCTGTTCGAAGATCAGCTGGCGTGTGCCGACATGATCATCGTCAACAAGGCCGACATCCTCGGCGAAGACGCCGCAGGCGACGTCTCCGGCAAGCTGAAATCAAAGCTGCGCACTGGCGTGCAGGTGCTGCAGGCAAGCCATGGTGCGATTGATCCGAAGGTGCTGCTGGGCCTCGGCATCGGCGCGGAGGACGATCTGGATGCGCGCCATGAGGTTCACCACCATCACCATCATCACGACGATGGCGACCACGAAGGCGATGATCACGAACATGAACATGGCCATGACGAATTTGACAGCTTTGTCGTCAGCCTGCCGGAAATTGCTGGAACTGACGCATTCCTGGCCCGGGTGCAGGACGCCATCTCGGCGCATGGAGTTTTGCGCCTCAAAGGATTTGCCGCCGTTCCCGGCAAGCCGATGCGGATGGTTATCCAGGCGGTCGGCCCGCGCATAGACACGCATTTCGACCGCGCCTTTGCAGATGACGAACCGCGCGCCACGCGGCTGGTGGTGATCGGACAGCACGGGCTGGACCAGGCGGCCATCACCTCCGCGCTGGAGGCCGCAGCGGGAGCTTGAACCGATGCACCTTCTCGCCGCACGTCCAGGCGACATTACCGACGGCACTGAACCGGTTGATCCGGACCAGAGCCCGGCAGACGTGATTTTCATATCCGCTGCCGACACGGAACTTGCCGCACTGTCCCAGGCACGCGCCGGGCTGGCAGATGCGGCGCCGGACCTGAGACTGGCGCAGCTGGGCTGGCTCAAGCATCCCTATTCCGTCGATCTCTACCTCGACAAGACCGCGACGAGGTCACGGCTGGTCATCGCCCGCCTGCTCGGCGGCCGCGCCTACTGGACCTATGGGCTGGACGAATTTTCCGCACGGCTGAAACAGGCAGGCGTGTTGTTTGCCGCGCTGCCCGGTGATGACAAGCCGGATGAGAACCTGCGGGCCGTTTCAACCATTGCGGATGAAGACTGGGACGCGCTGTGGTCGTATATGGTTGAAGGCGGTCCGGAAAATGCCAGCAACCTGCTGCGGCTCACCCGGCATATGCTTGATAACCGCGAGCGTCCAGCATCCGCGCGACCGTTGTTGCGGGCCGGGCACTACTGGCCCGATGCTGTACAGGCAGACCAACAGACAGTCAGTGCCAACTGGGCCGACGGTGCGCCAACAGCGGCGATCGTATTTTACCGGGCCCTGGTACAGGGCGGTGGCCTGGACCCGGTTGACGGGATGATCGAGGCGCTGCGGGCGCGCGGGCTGAACCCCAACCCGGTTTTCGTCGCGTCCCTTAAAGATCCGGTGTCGGCTGCCACCCTGGCAGGTATTTTCGAGGCAAGCCCGCCGGATATCATCATCAACGCCACCAGTTTTGCGGTGTCATCACCTGATCCCGGCGACTGGCGCGATGAGCGCGCAGCTACCGTGCTTGACGCCCCGGGCGTGCCGGTGCTGCAGGCGGTGCTGGCAGCCCATTCCCATGAGGCCTGGAGCGCGGGCACAACAGGCCTGACCGCCCGTGACATCGCCATGAACGTGGCGCTGCCGGAGGTTGACGGCAGGCTGCTCGCGCGCGCCATCAGTTTCAAGGACGAGGCATACCGGGACGAGGCCTGTGAATGTGCCATTGCCACGCACCGGGCCTTGCCTGACAGGGTTGGCTTCGTCGCCGACATGGCGGCGCGCTGGACGCGGCTGAAAAACAAGCCGGCCGCCGAGCGCAAGGTGGGCATTATCCTCGCCAACTATCCCAACAAGGACGGCAGGCTGGCCAATGGTGTCGGACTGGACACACCGCACGGCACAATCACGGTACTTTCTGCCCTCAACGTCGCTGGATACAAGGTGGACGGTGATCCGAAAACCCCGGAAGCCCTGATGCAGGCAATTCTTGCCGGTCCGACCAACTGGCTCACAGACCGCGCGCAGAGAAGCGGCGGTGAGCGACTGCCGCTACAGGCTTACCAGGCTCACTACGCCATGTTCCCGGAACAGGTCCGCAACCGCATTGAAGCCCGCTGGGGTCCGCCTGAAGATGATCCGTTTTTCGCCGATGACGGCTTTGCGCTGGCCATCCACCACTTCGGCCATGTCGTCGTCGGCGTGCAGCCGGCACGCGGATACAATATCGATCCGGAAGAAACCTACCACAGCCCCGACCTGGTGCCGCCGCACAACTACCTGGCGTTCTACTTCTGGTTGCGCGGACAGTCGTTTGACGCCGATGCGCTGGTTCACATGGGCAAACACGGCAATCTGGAGTGGCTGCCGGGCAAGGCGACTGCGCTGTCGCAATCCTGCCTGCCGGAAGCCGTTCTGGGACCGGTGCCGAACCTCTATCCGTTCATCGTCAACGACCCCGGCGAAGGCACGCAGGCCAAGCGCCGGGCGCAAGCCGTGGTCATCGATCACCTGACGCCGCCGCTGACGAGGGCCGAGACCTACGGTCCGCTGCGCGACCTGGAGGCGCTGGTCGATGAATATTATGAAGCTGCCGGTGTCGATCCGCGACGCATTGAGTACCTGCGAGACGAAATCCTCTCCCTGACCCAGGTGACGGGGCTTGATGTGGATGCCGGCATGGCTGATGCAGATGATGCCGACGCGCGGTTGCAGAAGCTGGACACCTATCTGTGCGAGCTCAAGGAAAGCCAGATCCGGGACGGACTGCACGTGTTTGGCATAGCACCGCAAGGACGGCTTGAAACCGACCTGGTCATCGCACTGACCCGCATTCCGCGCGGCGACGGGACCGGCAGCGATGCCTCGCTGATCCGGGCCCTGGCTGACGATGTTGACCTCACTGACGGGTTTGACCCACTGGATTGCGAGATGGGCAGCGAGTGGACAGGTGCACGGCCCAGCCTGCTTGACAGTTTGAGCAAGGATGCCTGGCGCACTGCCGGCGATACCGTTGAACGACTGGAATTGCTGGCGGCGCTCCTGGTGTCCGGCGAGACCGTGCTTGCGGCGGAAATGCCGGCCACCGAACGTGTGCTGGGCGAAATCGATGAGCGTATCCGTCCGGCCATCCAGGCCTGCGGAGCCCGGGAACTGAGCGGCCTGATGGCCGGCCTGAATGGCAGTTTTGTGCCGCCCGGACCGTCCGGCGCTCCGACGCGGGGACGGCTGGACGTGTTGCCGACCGGGCGCAATTTCTTCTCCATGGATGCGCGTGCCTTGCCTACGCGGGCCGCCTGGGTACTGGGCCAGAAATCCGCTGACCTGCTGGTCGAGCGCCATGTGCAGGATCATGGCGACTGGCCGCGCGCCATGGCGGTAACAGCCTGGGGCACGGCCAACATGCGCACCGGCGGAGACGATATCGCACAGACACTGGCGCTGATGGGCGTGAAACCGAAATGGGATTCAGCCTCCACCCGCATCACCGGTTTCGAGGTCATGCCGCTGGCGCAACTGGGCAGGCCACGCGTCGATGTCACCTTGCGCGTCTCCGGGTTTTTCCGTGATGCGTTTCCGGCCCAGCTTGAACTGGTCGATGCCGCAGCCCGCGCGGTCATGGCGCTGGATGATGAGGCTGCAAATGACAATCCGGCAGCGGCTCGATACCAGGAAGAATTGAAGTGCCAGGCTGCATCGGGGATTGAACAGGCCGAAGCAGCGCTCAAGGCCGGTGCCCGAGTTTTCGGATCCAAGCCGGGCGCTTACGGCGCCGGCCTGCAGGCGATGATCGACGAAAAACTGTGGGCCGAACGCGACGACCTGGGAGATGCCTATCTGGAATGGGGCGGATATGCCTATGGCCAGGGCAGTGATGGTCGCGCGGCTCACGATGACTTCGCCACCCGGCTGTCGACAGTAGAAGCCGTGGTGCAGAACCAGGACAATCGGGAACACGACGTGCTGGATTCCGATGACTATTACCAGTTTGAGGGCGGCATGAGTGCCGCGGTCGAGAAATTGAGCGGGCAGGCGCCGGCAATCTATCACAATGACCATTCGCGCCCCGAACGACCGGTGGTGCGGACGCTGGATGAGGAAATCGGGCGCGTGGTCCGGTCACGTGCGGTAAATCCGAAGTGGATCGACGGGGTGAAGCGGCATGGTTACAAGGGGGCCTTCGAAATGGCCGCCACGGTTGACTACCTGTTTGCGTTTGCCGCCACCACCGGTGCGGTCCGGCCGCATCATTTCGACCTTGTGCACGAGGCCTATCTTGAAGACGATGCAACCAGGCAGTTTATCGAAACCCATAATCCAGCCGCCCTGCGCGAGATTGCCGAGCGGTTGAGCGAGGCCATGGAGCGGGGCATGTGGACGCCGAGATCAAACTCGGCACGCGGCCTCATCGACAATCTGAAAAATGGAGAAAGAGCATGAGTGAAGACGTCGAAAAGCACAATGCCAAGATGCTCAAGAAGAAAGTGGCCCGCGACAAGATCATGGCCACCAAGACCGAGGAAAAGGGCCTGGTGATCGTCCATACCGGCAAGGGCAAGGGCAAGTCTTCCGCCGCGTTCGGCATGATCTTCAGATGCATTGCCCACGACATGCCATGCGCCGTGGTGCAGTTTATAAAAGGCGGCATGTCCACAGGCGAGCGCGACCTGATCCTGTCGAAATTCTCCGAAAACTGCCGGTTTCACACCATGGGCGAAGGATTTACCTGGGAGACGCAGGACAAGTCCCGCGACATCGAAATGGCCCAGGCGGCATGGGCTAAGGCGAAAGAACTCATCGCCGACGACACCAACCGCATGGTGCTGCTGGACGAGATCAACATCGCGTTGCGCTATGACTATATCGACGTAAACGAGGTGGTGTCGTTTCTGGCCGAGCACAAGCCAGCGATGACCCACGTGGTGTGCACCGGACGCAACGCCAAGGAAGAACTCATCGAGGCAGCGGATCTTGTCACCGAAATGGAGCTGATCAAGCATCCGTTCCGCTCGGGCGTGAAAGCCCAGGCAGGCGTCGAGTTCTAGAGCAAGAGCACCCGCATGGCCTCCAGCCTGATGATCCAGGGAGCCGGTTCCAATGTCGGCAAGTCCATGCTCGTGGCAGGGCTGGCGCGAGCCCTGACCCGGCGCGGCCTGAAGGTATTGCCGTTCAAACCGCAGAATATGTCAAACAATGCGGCCGTCACAGCGGACGGCGGTGAAATCGGTCGGGCACAGGCACTGCAGGCTCGCGCCTGCAATGTAGATCCGGTCATCGACATGAATCCGGTGCTCTTAAAGCCGGAAACCGAGACCGGTGCCCAGGTTGTGGTGCACGGCAAGCGGCTGACCAGTGTGAAAGCCCGTGACTACGGCAAGCTGAAGCTACAGCTCATGGATGCGGTGCTGGCCAGCTTCGATCGCCTCGGGGCGCAAGCCGATATTGTGCTCGTGGAAGGCGCCGGCAGCCCGGCGGAAGTCAACCTGCGCGCTGGCGACATTGCAAACATGGGATTCGCCCGGGCAGCAAATGTGCCCGTCATCCTGACCGGAGACATCGACAGGGGCGGTGTGATTGCCCAGCTTGTCGGCACGCAAAAAGTGATTGACCCGGAAGACGCGGCAATGATCAAGGGCTTTCTGATCAACAAGTTTCGTGGCGATACGTCACTGTTCGATAATGGTTACCGGCTGATCGAGCAGCAGACAGGCTGGGCGGGTTACGGGGTCATCCCCTGGTTTGACGATGCCCACAAACTACCCGCGGAAGACGCCCTGGATATCGGCGGCACGACCGGCAACGGCGATTTCAAGGTGGTGTGCCCGGTGCTGTCGAGAATTGCCAACTTCGATGATCTCGACCCGCTTAAAATCACGCCCGGTGTAACAGTGCAGATGGTAAAGGCAGGGACGGCGCTGCCGGGGGATACCAACCTGATCATCCTGCCGGGATCAAAATCGACCCGGGGCGATCTGGAGTTTCTGCGCCAGCAGGGCTGGGATATCGACATAGCAGCTCATGTCAGGAGGGGTGGCTATGTGTTGGGCCTGTGCGGCGGTTACCAGATGCTTGGCCGCACAATCGCTGATCCGGAAGGCATTGAAGGGCCTGCCGGCACAACATCCGGCCTTGGCCTGCTTGACGTGGAAACCACAATGGTGCCTGACAAGACACTGACGCGGGTTTGCGCAAGACATGTTGCCAGCAATTGCGACGTTACCGGTTATGAGATCCACATCGGGCGCACCGACGGACCGGACCGGGCCCGGCCGATGCTGGAAATCGATGGCCGTGCAGAAGGCGCGATGTCGGCCGACGGTCGCATCATGGGCAGCTATGTGCATGGAATTTTTGGTTGCGACGAGTTCAGGACCGACTTTGTGAACCGGCTCGGCGCTGACGCAGTTCACTCCCGGCATGACGTTGGTATCGACATAATACTTTCTCAGCTGGCAAAGCATCTGGAAGCGCACGTCGACATCGACGGCCTGCTCACTATTGCGCGCAAGCATGCTTCCAGCGGTTGTTCATAGATCACCTGGCTGCACAGGCCTCAACCACGATGTTAGCAGAAGCGGTTTATCGACACGAGATGACCGCTATTCTGCAGTTTTTCACTCTCTAATTCGGCCAGATCTCCTGCATATTCTTACCTGTCAGCGCGGTTTTCCGCGAACCCTCCACTGCTGGGAGTCAGGAAGTCAGGCGAGTGCGGATGGATACTTTGTTGTTCATGAAAAACCGCTACTACATAGCCGGGTTGCTGGCCATGTGCGTCTTGGCTGTGGGCAGTTTCGCCTATGCCGGCAACATGTTCCTGTTTGACTTCGACAAAGAGTATTCGCTGCCCAGCCTCTATCACTATGGGCTTCTGCTCAGCTGCTGTGTTGGCTTTTACCGGTTGATGCAGGCGGAGCGGGTTTATGACGTCTGGTTCTATGCTTTCGCCTACCTGCTGCTGGATGACATGGCGACGCTGCATGAAATAGCCGGATGGCTGCTGTCCAAATACGTCATCCCAACGGAATTATGATTTTTGTCGAAACGCGCGCTGGGTGAAATCACCTATCTTTCCGTCGTCGGCGGGTTGCTCGGACTATTGCTGCTCAAACGGTTTCTTGCTGCAACCGCAGCGGTGAAGAAGCAGTTCCTTATTTTCACTACTCTAATGCTGCTTTTCGCCGTGTTCGGCGTTTTGGGCGACAGCATTCGTGAACAGGCATGTGTGGCCAGGGGCTGGCTGTGTCTGTCAGTCGGAATCCTGGAAGATGGTAGCGAGATATTGGTAACCATCATGATCATTGATCAAATCAGGCAATTGCTCGCCGGTCAGGTTGAGAGGACGAACGAAGGCCCCTCATCCGGGTTCTACCCTAGTCCAGCATTGCCACTACAACCAGAAGTCCGGCAACCACCGCCAGGCAGCGCCTCAGCATCGCCATTGCCTCAGTGATTGTCGCGGAATCCGGGTCCGGTGCGCCGTCATTGACCCAGGGATGCTGCTCCAGCCTGTCACCATAGCTGCGCGGGCCGCTCAGGCGGCAATTCAGCCCTGCCGCCATGGCTGCTTCCGGCCAACCGGCATTGGGCGAGCGGTGCAGGCCGGCATCGCGGCGCATGATCTGCCAGGCGTGTTGCCGGTCAGGCGACGCAGCCACGAAACAAAGGCCGGTCAGGCGCGCTGGAATCCAGTTGACCAGATCATCAAGCCGGGCAGCCAGTTTGCCGTAGGCTTCGTATTTCTCGTTGCGGTACCCGATCATGGAATCCAGCGTATTGACCGCCTTGTAGGCGGCGATGCCGGGCAGGCCGAACAGCACGCCCCAGAACAACGGCGCCATCACGCCGTCGGACGTGTTTTCGGCTAGGCTTTCAATCGCGGACCGGGCGATGCCGGCCTCGTCCAGGCTGGCCGGATCACGCCCGACAATCATCGACACCGCCGTGCGGGCACGCTCGATATTGCCGGCAGCAAGCGGTTGCCGGACGTCTGCAACATGATCATGCAACGACCTTGCCGCCAGCAGCGGCCAGGCCAGCACCGCACCCAGCAGCACCCCCAGAAAACCATCCGGCAACATGACCTGCAGCAGAAGTGCCACGCCTGCACACACGGCCACCACGAACAGGCCGGCAACGGCGCCGACCAGTATCCGGTGGCCACGGGCTGCGCCGGACCGGTTCAGGCGCACATCAAGCTGCGAGATCAGGCGCCCGATCCAGGTCACCGGATGTCCGATACGGGCATACAGCCATTGTGGCCAGCCAAACAGCCAGTCCAGCAGCAGTGCCAAAGCCATGGTCAGCGCAAACGTCATGCCTGTTGCCATACCAGCCCGGTTTGATGCCGCCAAGCCGCTTGTTCTTTGGTTCACCCGGGAGTAGGACTCAAACCACAATGATAGGCACAGCACACCCCGTAATCTTCATCCTTGGCGGCGCCCGGTCCGGCAAGTCCTCACACGCCCAGTCGCTGGCGGAAACGACAGGCCGCGAACGCTGCTATATAGCGACCGCGCAGGCCTTTGATGATGAAATGAGGGACCGGATTGCAGCACATCAGGCAGACCGCGGTGACGGGTGGTCAACGCGTGAAGCCCCGCTCGACCTTGCCGATGCCATTTCAAGTGCAGGCACGTCGTGCGACGTCATTCTGGTTGACTGTCTGACCCTGTGGTTGTCGAATCTGATGCACCATGAGCGCAGTATTGAAGGCGAAACCGATGGGCTTGTTGCAGCCCTCATGGCGTGCCCGGTACCGGTGATTGTGGTGTCCAATGAAGTCGGCCAGTCGATCGTGCCGGAAAACCCGCTGGCGCGGGCGTTTCGCGATGCTCAGGGCAGGCTCAATCAGGAGATTGCCACTGCTGCTGACATTGTAGAATTGGTGACCGCAGGCCTGCCGTTGAGGCTTAAAGGCTGACGTCGTCCAGCGGCGGGATGCGGGCAACAAAATGCCCCTTCACGCCCTGTGGCCATTGCTTGAAAGGCACCACGCCGGTGTCGCTGGCAGCGTGGCCGGCTGCATATTCAACCAGGGCAGAAGCCGCCTCCTCGCCCGGTTCAAACGAACCCAGCACATAAGCCAGCTTGCCGGTGGCGGAAATGGCGACATTGCAGCCATGCTCGCAGCCCATCAGGCACGGGACACCGCGCACTTCAACACCGTCCACATCAACTGCGGCCTTCACCACACTTTGCAGCATGGCCTCTCCGCACGGCGTGCGTTCCCGGTCTTCACGCACCGCCGGCTGGCGGCAGGTTGTGCAAACGGTGATCGTGGTGGGCAGAGACGACATCGGCGACGGCTTTCAAAACGGAATGCGTGTCAGACAGGACACAACGCCCGCTTCTACACGATTGCCCGGCGGATTGGCGAGGGCAATATTCACCGAGGGACGGAAATCAGCCGGGCCTTGAACAGCGTCCCCCGGGACGCCCCCGGCGCGGAGAAATCGTCGCACTGGTGCCGAAGCAGGTGATGACTATTTCACCGTTTGCCGCACAGATGCTCGACTGGAACATGACCGGCTTGTCGGCCATGACGCGGGCTTTCCTGATTGAAAAGGCACTTACTATCGCATCATGGCGCGACTGGCAGGCCTTCCTATTGTCGCTGGATTTGCGCACCGCGAAATCGATGATGCGGGCAGCGCCTGTACCGGTCTTGACCGGAACCAGCCAACCGGCGAATTCCTCGGCAGAAACTCCAGGTGTGCTCACCGGCATGACTTCGCGGTTCGCCTTGTCCGACCGGGTTTTCACCGTGACCCTGCTTGCAGCCTGGCGCTCAAACGCGCGGCGGACAGCCAGGCGGTCAGATTTGGTGTGACCCCAGGTCGGGCCGGATTTCCTGACAATGGTCTCGCTGCGCGCCGCCATGGCGGCAGCAGGCGCGGCCACGGTTACAGATGATCGTGCATCCAGGGCCTGCCATGAAAACACCGGCAGCAGCGCAAGCGCCGACACTAACAGGCCGGTGCGCCATGCCTGTGAAGATGTGGAATTGTCAGCCATGGCTCTGTTAGGCCTTTTCACGCACGATGCGCTTGCCGCTCTGATTGAGCAGTTCCAGATTATTGAGAATAATCGGATTATCAGGCTCGCGCTCGTAAGCCGCCAGGAAGTGCTTACGCGCCTTCTTGAGATCACCGCGCAACAACTGCGAATATCCCAGGTTGTTGAGCATCATGGTGTTGCGGCCAACCAGTTTAATGGCCTGTGCGTAGGCACGGTCGGCCAAGTCGAAGCGGTGCAGGCGATCATAGGATGCGGCCAGGCCAATCCAGGCCTCGACATCGCGCGGTGATACCTCCACAGCCTTGCGGTAGCTTTTTTCCGCCAGGCCGAAGCGGCCTTCACGAAATTCACCTTTGGCGGTCAGCAACAGATTGTCCGACGCATGATACGGCGCGCGGCCGGCATGATGCTGAGTGCCTGTTTCACCCTGCAGATGATCCGACGTTGCCGGATGAGGCCCCGGCAGAAGCGGCGATGTCTCGGATACGCTGGCGCCGAAATCGGCCACATGGCTCAAAGAGAAGCCTTGTGAACAACCGGAAACACTCAGCGCCAAAACGCCCGTCAGGAACAATTGATTGAACTTCATAATTTGCCCTCCCAAAAATCAGACTCAGGCGCGCATTATGACGAAGGTCCGTGAAAGAACATTCAGCATATCCATTCAAATTTTCTGCAAAATTCAAAACTTAAATTTTTATGAATGTGCTGTTTCTAAATACAATTGGTTATATTTTTCTACATTAGTGAACGAAGACTTTACTGTATTATCACTGAACACTCTTTAATGGCCGCCAGATCATGTATCTTGCCTCGGATTCTAGTGATTTCTGGGAGGCATCGGGATGGCAGAGAACAAGACGCGGCGCGAATGGCGCGGCAAACACCATACACGAACCGGCAAAAGCGGCGGTTTGCATCTGTCCAACAAGGCCGGGCGCATTTTTGCGCTCGGCTGCATTGCGGTGGTGTCAGGAATTGTAGGAGCCACCATTACCGGCCAGGTGTTCGCGTTCAAGTACCGCAACATGACGGCAGCGGCGGTAGTGGAGCCAGCTCCCGCGGAGCCGCAACTGGAAACATCAACGGTACTGGTCGCAACCAAGGCGCTGCGTTTCGGCGACAAGGTCGACAGCGCCGCGGTCCGGGCCACCACATGGGTCGCGGGGACCGAGCCTGCAGGATCGTTCAAGACACTGGAAGAGTTTCAGGCCGGAGTTGATGCCCGGGCCGCACTGGGACCCATTGAAATAGATGAACCCATTCTGGCGGCAAAGGTCACAGGTCCCGGCGAGCGCCCGACACTGTCTGCGCTGGTAAAGGAAAACATGCGCGCGCTGACCGTGCCGGTCGATGAAGTGTTCGGCGTGGCCGGTTTCATCCTGCCGGGAGACCGGGTGGATGTGATGGTTACGCGCACCCTGAAAGCCGGAGATCCGACAACATCACAAGCAGACGTGCTGGTGCAGAACGTGAGGGTTCTGGCAATCGATCAACAGGCGGACCAGCGCCTTGACGCGCCCAGCGTGTCAAGTGCGGTTACCCTGGAAGTTGATTCCGAAATGGCCCAGAAGCTGGCACTCGGCGGATCCATCGGCCGGTTGTCCCTGGCTTTGCGGGCCGCCGGATCGGCCCATCGCGCCGATGTCGGCTCGATATCCATGGCGGATCTTGCCGGCGGAACACGGCGCAAACGCGCCATGACCATCGTGCGCGGCGTCGAGGGCGGGATCGCCAGTTCGTCAAGCCAGCCGGCAAATCCGGTTTCGCAGTCACCGGTTCCGGTACAGATCCAGAACGCACCAACAGAATAGAGAGACAGTAAAGGGAGCGTCCGGGATGATCTGTCACAACAGACACATGAGATCAGAACGGACGGGCAGGGAGATAGACAATGAGCATTATGACAAACAACATGTCCGGCAGTCGCTTGCGCGACGTCATGGCCCGCCTCGTGGTGGTGCTGTTCAGCTGCATGTGCGTATTGACGGTGGCGACCGGTCCGGCCGCGGCCACGACGCAATTCAGTCCCGGCACCAACAAGATCCAGCAGATGAAGGTACCGGTCGGGCAGTCGGAAACGGTCAAGTCGGCTGCCGACATTGCCAACCTGGTGGTCGGCGATCCTGAAATCGCTGATGCCTCACCGCTTGGCACCCGGTCATTTTACATCCTCGGACGCAAGACCGGGCGCACGAACCTGTCGCTTTATGACGAGGAAGACAACCTTCTCGGTGTCATGAATGTTGAAGTGACATTCGATACCAGGGGACTGAAAGACGCCCTTCGCACCGTGTTGCCGCGGGAGGACATCAAGGTTCGCAGCGTAAACGGCCGTGTGCTTCTGCAGGGCGCGGTGCGCAGTTCAACCGCCGCGGCGCGCGCCATGCAGGTGGCCAAGGACTTTGCCGGTACCAATGTAACCAATGCCATGACGGTGGGTGCAAGCCAACAGGTTACCCTGGAAGTGCGCTTCATCGAAGCCAAACGCAATGCCAGCCGCGACCTTGGCGTCAACTACTCGGTTAGCGCCGGTGGTATCACCTTCCAGCCGTTCGGCGGTGCACTTGCTTCCAATGCGGCCACTGCGCCGTTTGGCCGGCTGATTGCCGACATGCTGACCGGTGGCGCATCTGCCGACATCATCGTTCAGGCGCTCGAAAAGAAGGGGGCAGCCCGCCGCCTGGCAGAACCGAACCTGACTGCGCTGTCGGGCGAAACCGCCAGTTTCCTTGCCGGTGGCGAGTTCCCTATACCGGTTGCACAGGACAACAACAATATCACCATCGAGTTCAAGAAGTTCGGCGTCAGCCTGGCGTTCACGCCGACCGTGCTGGACAACGGCCTGATCAACCTGGCCATTGAACCGGAAGTCAGCGAGCTGGATTTCACCCGCACGGTGACCACCAGTGCGATCCAGATTCCAAGCCTTATCGTTCGGCGGACCAGGACAACGGTCGAGCTGCGTGACGGACAGAGCATCTCAATCGCCGGATTGCTGCAGACGTTCAATGCGCGCAATGCCGACCAGATCCCGTGGCTGGGCGATGTGCCGGTACTGGGCACTCTGTTCCGGTCAAGCGGTTTCCAGAAATCGGAGACCGATCTGCTGGTGATCATCACACCACGCCTTGCCAAACCGGTTGACCCGTCCAAGCGGATACCGACGCCGCTGGACCTGACCGCATCGAGCAATGATGAGGAGCTGTTCCTGCACGGCAAGGTTGAGATCAGCCGCAACTACCTTTCGTTCATCGAAAACGGCGGTCACGTCAAAGGCCCGTATGGCCACATGATTGATATGCCAGGAGGTTCAAATGCAAAAGTCACCAAGTAGTTCAACCATGCTGTGGCGCACCATTGCCGCAACCGCCCTGTGCCTTGCGATCGCCGGTTGCAGCCAGAGCAATATAAGCCATTCGGACAAGATTTCTGCTACGTCGGGTGACGCAGTGCGCGCCGCAACCGTCATGCAGACCGTTGATCCATGGCCTGAATACGTGCTCGACACTGATATCGACATGGATGGAGAACTGGCGGTCAAGCGGGCCAATGACTACAAGGCGGGCAACACCAAACCGCTGCAGGGCGAACGCTCGTCGGGTGGTTCATCCACGTCCACCGGGGAATGACCGGCACAGCCTGACAGCGGCTGATGAGCCGCCGGGCTTTGTCATTTTCCGCATTCTCGCTTAAACCATATTCCAGGCAGGAGCTCCGGCTCCTGCCTTCGTTGTTCAATTGCGCGAGATGACACTTTGAAACCGCATCCCTACTGGCAGGACATGCCGGCCAGCATGATCGCAGAGGCTGACTGCAGCGACTGGATTGTCGTGCTGCCGGTGGCCGCAACCGAGCAGCACGGTCCGCACCTGCCCGCTTCAACGGATGCCGACATAGCCCGGGCCATGATTGCGGCTTGCGTGTCAAGCCTGCCGCGCTCGGCAAAGGTTTCGTTCCTGCCGGTCGAGGAGATCGGCGCATCTGCCGAACACGGCGACACACCAGGCACGATATCGAGAGATCCCCATGGCCTGGCACAGGCCTGGTTCGATATTGCCGCGGACCTGAACATCAATGGCATACAGAAACTTGTGCTGGTCAGTTCGCATGGCGGCAACACACCGGTGTGCGACATGGTCATCCAGCGCGCGCGTATCGAGCTTGGCATGCTGGCCGTTGCCACTTCGTGGGCTCGCTTCGGCTGTCCGGACGGCCTGTTCAGCGATGATGAAATCGCCCTGGGTATCCATGGCGGCGATATTGAAACATCGATCATGCTGGCCACCCTGCCCGAGACCGTGGACATGTCGAAGGCCCGGGATTTCCCATCATTGCAGCAAGACATGCAGCGCGACATGCGGCACCTGCGCGCCTATGGGCCGCACCGCTTCGGATGGATGATGCACGATCTCAATGCGGACGGCGTGACCGGCAATGCCGGGGCTGCAACCGCGGACAAGGGCGCGGCCGTCATCGCCCACCAGTCACGGGGTTTCCTGGAGTTGCTGGCAGATGTCAGATCATTTGACCTGGACGACTTCAAACGCTGAGATACTGGTCCCTGATTTCCGGATGGGACTCCAGGTCATCGAAGGTCGAGTCAAACACCGCAGCACCACCTTCAATGATAATAGCGCGGTCCGCGACGATGCGGGCAAAGTGCAGGTTCTGCTCCGACAACAGCACCGTCAGTCCCTTGGCCTTGATCTCCAGCAGGGTCTGCGCCATCTGCTCGACGATCACCGGCGCAATACCCTCGGACGGTTCATCGAGCAGCAGCAGCTTCGGGTTTCCCATCAGGGTACGGGCAATGGTGAGCATCTGCTGTTCGCCGCCTGACATCTGCTTGCCGCGATTGCCGCTGCGCTCGGACAGATTGGGAAACAGTTCAAACAGGTGTTCGATCGACCATGCGGGCAGACCCTGACGGGCCGGCTGGCGACCCACTTCGAGGTTTTCCATCACCGTCAGGTCGCCAAAGATGCGGCGCTCTTCCGGCACATAGCCGATGCCGGCCTGGGCCACCTTGTGCGTCGCCCACCTGGTAATGTCCGATCCCTCGAACTCAACCGCACCGGAGTGCGGGCGCGCCAGCTGCATGATGGTACGCATGGTGGTGGTCTTGCCGGCACCATTGCGCCCCAGAAGGGCAACAACCTCGCCTGCCGCGACCTTGAACGACAGATCGTGCAGGATATGGGCCTTGCCGTAGAAGGTGTTGATTTTGCTCAGCTCCAGCATCGTCTCAACCATTGGCCTGGCCTTCGAACAAAGTGCCACCGCCCAGATACACTTCCTGAACGCGCGCATCATTTCGAACCTCGTCGACACTGCCGGAGGCAATCAGTTCGCCGCGGTTGAGCACCATGATGCGGTGGGCGTGGGCAAACACCACATCCATGTCGTGCTCGGTGAACAGGACCGAAATGTCGCGCTCCGCCACAATATCCGCAGTGAGCTGCATGAGACGCACCCGCTCCTTGGGCGCCATGCCGGCGGTGGGTTCATCCATCAGCAGCAATTGAGGGGCGTGAGCCAGCGCGATTGCCAGTTCAAGCCGTTTCAGGTCGCCATAGGCCAGGATGGCGGCGGCCCGCTCGGCCTGCTCACGCATGCCGACGAGGTCGAGAAGCTGCATGGCCTCGTCCACGTGCAGGCTCGATGCGGACCGCCAGATATCCCAGGTCCGGCGATGATGCGAGATCAGCGCCATCTGCACGTTTTCACGTACTGTCATGGAGGCATAGGTGGCGGTGATCTGGAAGGTGCGCCCTACTCCCAGCCGCCAGACGCGCCGGGGGCTGAGGCCTAGGATACTGGTTTCGTTGAGCATGACCTGGCCGGTATCGGCCCTGAGCTGGCCGTTGAGCATGTTGAAGCACGTGGTCTTGCCGGCGCCATTGGGCCCGATCAGGGCCAACAGCTCGCCCCTGGCCAGGTCGAAGGACACATCGGACACGGCCTGGAGGCCACCGAACGACTTGGACAGGTTGCGCACGCTGAGAACCGGATCGCTCATGATGCCTGTTCCTCATTGCGCTCAAAGCCCGCTTTCACCGCAAGTTTCTTGATGAACCCGGCAATGCCTTCTGGTGCAATCACCACGATGGTGATGATGATGGCGCCCAGGATGGCGCGCCAGTAGTCCAGCCTGGAAATCTCGTCCTCCAGCAACCTGAACACACCTGCCCCGACAACCGGTCCGGACAGGGTCTGGACGCCGCCCAGCAACACCATAACCAGGGCGTCCACCGAGCGCGGGATGGCTGCCTCGTCGGGAAAGATCGAGCCTTTTGAAAACACGTAGACGCCACCGGCAATCCCGGCGAACACACCGGCGATGACGAACGCCGCCCACTGGTGCTGCCTGAGGTTGATGCCGATGGACTCGGTACGGTTGGGATTGTCACGACCACCCCTTAAAGTATAGCCGAACGGCGAGAATATCATGCGCCGCATGGCGAGGATGCCGCCACCACACAGCACCAGCGCCAGGTAATAAAAGGCGGTTTTCGATTTGGCCCACTCAGACGGCCAGATGCCGAGCAAACCGTCGTCGCCACCGGTCAGGTCCTGCCACTGGAAGGCGATCGACCAGACGATCTGGGCAGCGGCAAGGGTCAGCATGGCCATGTACACACCGGACAGGCGCACGCAGAACCATCCAAAGACAAGCGCTCCGGCGGCGGCCATCAGCGGTGCCGCCAGCAGGGCAAGCTCCATTGAACCACCGGCGTACTTGATGACAAATGCCGCCCCGTAGGCCCCGAGTCCGAAATAGGCCGCATGGCCAAATGACACCATGCCGCCATTGCTCATGATGAAGTGCAGGCTGGCGGCAAACAGGGCGAAGATCAGCACGTCCGTGGCCAGTACGATGGCAAACTCGCCAGTCAAGAAAGGCATGACCAGCAACCCCGCCAGCAGCAGTCCGGCAACCGATTTGGCCAGGGTGCTTGCCGGCCGGATGGGCAATTCGACCTGTCCGGCGACATGGGCGATTGTTTCAGCTTTGCCAAGCAGGCCGTAGGGCCTGATGACCAGCACCACGGCCATGACGACAAATGCCAGCACGATGGTCGCCTGCGGCAGCACCAGGACACCGAATGCATTGAGTTCACCGATCAGCAGCGCCGCGATGAAAGCGCCTGGAATGGAGCCCATGCCGCCGATGACAACCACGACGAAAGCTTCGGCGATGATCGACAGGTCCATCAGCAGGTTGATTGATACCCGGGGCACCTGCAGCGCCCCGCCCAGTCCGGCCAGGAACGAGCCGAGAAAAAACACGGTGGTGAACAACCATGACTGGTTGACGCCCAGACTGGCCACCATTTCGCGGTCCAGCGTGGCGGCCCGCACGAGTATGCCCCAGCGGGTGCGGTTGAGCAGCAGCCACATTGCGCCCAGGACTATGGGGCCAAGCGCAATCAGCAAGAGGTCGTACTCAGGTATCGGCTCGCCGAAAATGCGCACCACACCATCGAGGCCCGGGGCCCGTGGCCCGAACTTGTCCTCGCCGCCAAAGATGAGCAGGACGGCATCCTGCATCAGCAGAACCACACCGAAGGTTGCCACCAGCTGGTACAGTTCCGGTGCGTTGTAGATGCGTTTCAGGATCAGCACTTCGATGACAACGCCGACCAGTGCAACTATCAGCGCGGCGGCCAGTACGGAACCCCAGAAGCCCAGAATGCTGCCAGGCACAAACTGCACCAGCGAATAGGCAACATAGGCGCCAAGCATGTAGAACGAGCCGTGCGCGAAATTCACGACACGGGTGACGCCGAAGATCAGCGACAGTCCGCAAGCCACGAGAAACAGCGACGAGGCGCTCGACAGGCCCGTCAGGAACTGGGCAAAATAGAAGCTCATTCAGCCCCCAAAATCAGGATGATTTTTGGTTGATACAAACAACAATCTTGAACCTGATCGCCTTCAAAATTATTGCTCAAAAAACAGCGGGCCCGGAGCATCCGGACCCGTTTTCTTGTATGTCAGTCTGCAGGCCGCAGGGACTTGACCTCTTCATCCGATGGCTGGTAGTCGGCGCCGTCGGCGTAGAACCAGTCAACCATGACACCGGCACCGTCCTTGACATCGGTATTGCCGACCCACGTTCCCATCGTGGCCTGGTGATCCTGCGCGCGGAACACGAACTTGCCCGACGGTGACATCACCTCGAGACCCTTCATGGCATCAACCAGGGTTTCGGTGTCATAAGCCTCCGCCTTGTTGAGCAGGGCAGCCAGGGACGCAATCACGTTGTAGCCGACGACCGAGCCAAGCTTGGGTGCTTCCCCCCATTTTTTCATGTAGGCATCAAAAAACGCCTTGTGCTCCGGTGTATCAATGGCCCCTTGCGGATAGCCGGTAACGATCCAGCCCTTGGGCGCTTCACCCTTCAACGGTTCCAGATACTCCGGCTCGCCCGACAGCAGGGAAACGACGGTGCGGTTTTCAAACGTGCCGCGCAGGTTTCCTTCCCGGACGAACTGGGCAAGGTCGCCACCGAACGTGACATTGAAGATGCCGTCCGGCTTGGCAGCCTCCACGGCGCGCACCACCGGGCCGGCATCGATCTTGAACACGGTCGGCCACTGCTCCTCGACGAACTCGGCATCCGGCACCAGCTTGGTCAGCTCTTTTTTGAAGGCCGCGACTGCTTCCTTGCCATAGGCATAGTTGGGCGCAACGGTTGCCCACTTCTTGGCACCGGTCTTGGCCGCTTCCTTGGCCAGCATTGCCGCCTGCATGGTGGTGGACGGGCGCAGCCTGAAGGTGTAGCGGTTGCCGGACTTCCAGACGATCGCGTCGGCCAGCGGCTCGGCTGCCAGGAAGAACACCTTGTTCTGCTTGGCAAAGTCAGTAACAGCGAGGCCGATATTGGACAGGAAGGTTCCCGTCAGCAGGGTCACCTTTTCTTTAGAAACCATTTCCTCGGCGATGGTGACCGCATTGCCGGGTTTGCCACCGTCATCACGATCGATGATTTCCAGCGGGCGCCCCTTGATGCCGCCTGCCGCGTTGACTTCTTCAACAGCCAGTTCCCAACCCTTCTTGTAGGGGTCAAGGAAGGCCGGCAAACGTGAATAGGAATTGATCTCGCCGATGCGGATCGGTTCTGCCGCCTGTGCCGCAATCGCGGTCAGGGCAACTCCTGCAGCCAGCACGCAACCGGCCAGATATCTCAAGATTTTCATACTCTCTCCCTTTCGTTGTCATCACAATGAAGCGGCTCAACTACCGCGTCACCCTGTTTCTGCCTGAGCCCACCCCTCAGTCGCTACCTCTTCCGCCTGCAGCAGCTTCTCAATGCGGCTACGATACACATTCGGACCCTTGTCAATGGCCAGCCGCACCGGGCGATGGTGTTGCGGCTTCAACTCCTCAAGCTGAACGGCTTCAAGGATCTCCTTGTCCTCATTGAACGCCACGCGGAACATGGCATCCATGGATTCAGACACTTTCTCGTCGTCAATGGCAACATTTCTCAAATGCATCCAGCGATCAATCGTATTGGTATCGTCGACCGGTGTCAGGAAATGCAAGGCAAACACCCGCACACCTTCGTGGCGTTTGTCCTCCGGCAGGTTCAGTGCTGCATCGGCACTGCCGAAATCGATCACGGCAATCGACGGCAGATGCAGGTAATAATAATGCCAGCGGTCCACATTGCCGGTAAAACCACCAAATTTCTGGAAGAAGCCGACCGGCGGCGCATCCCTGATCCAGCGCCACGCGACAATCACGTCACCGTCCACATCCGCGTGTACCGGTACGTCCTCACTGGCGGCGTTGCCCAGCGTGGTCGGATGAACAAAGCTCACATGCGCCGGATCAACAAGGTTTTCGGCCACGTTGAGATAGTGCGACTTGAGATGCAGCGCATCGCCCTGGTGGGCATGCCATTGCGGGTCAGCAAATTCAGGCACGCTGAAAATATCGTCCGGATCGGCAACTGACGCCTCGCCCATCCATATCCAGACGATCCTGTCTTTCTCATGCACCGGATAGGCATGCACGGACGCCTTGGGAATATTGTCCTGCCCCGGCGCGCGGATGCAGGCACCCGCCTTGTCAAAAGTCAGGCCGTGATAGCCGCACTGAACTGCATCACCGGCCATCAGATGCCCCTTGGACAATGGTAACTGGCGATGCGGACAGCGGTCCTGCAAGGCGCAAACCTTGTCGTCTTCGCCGCGATACATGACGATGTCGTCGCCCAGAATGGTAAAGCGGCGCAGCGTGCGGTCAAATTCACCCGCCCAGCCGGCCACGTACCAGGCATTGCGAACAAATTTCATATCAACGTCCTCCTTCAACTGGCGGGCCTGAGCCGGATCAGCGCAAGCCGTCTTCACCCTTTGCTTCGTCCTTGGTCAACCCGCCTACCCTGGGCAGCGGACGGCCGGAATCGGTGACCGCCACCGCCACCAGGATTTCATTGGCCCGAGGTGCATCGGAAATGCGCACTTCCATGCCGTCAAAGTGCGAACGCACGTAAGCTGCGTCCTTGTGGCCGAGCGGTACGTCGAGAACCGTGCCCATGCCACCGCGCTTTTTCGACGACGGCACCAGGGCCGCGCCCTTTTCCACCGCCTTGCGCAAAGGCGCGCCGAGCTTGGGATGCAGAATTGCAGCGGCGTGCTCCAGCTCGCCGTTCTCACCGACAAGTGCTGCCTTGCCGTAGCTTTCCGCGTCCGCCGGTGCGATGCCGAGCGCGGCAACAGCGCGTTCACCCAGGTTTCCGCCAAGCTCCTCTCCGACCTGCATCAGGTCTGCAAGGTCTTCGACAAACTGGCCGGCGAACGGATTGTCGATGACAGCCACCGCGCACGCCCTGCGTGTCGGCGGGTCTATTGTTCGGCCTTGTTCGATATGAATTTCATCAACGAACACGGCGATCTTTCTGATCTTTGCGCTGCTCATCTCAACCCATCCTCTCCCTTGATATCGCTGGCCGGCAGGCCGCCGGCCCGATTGTGAACCCTGGCACCCGTCGTCATCACCAGCACAACCGCCATCTCGTCGGCACGCGGGGCATCTTCGACGCCCACTTCAATGGCATCGAAATGCGAACGCACATAAGACGCCGCCACGTGGGTGACGGGCACATCAAGCCTGGTTCCCGGCCCGCCAACCTTCTTGGTCGATGGCACGATGGCGGTGGAATTCGGTATGTTGTCGCGCATGGAATAGCCGCCTGGTGCGTGCCATAGCGCGCCGTGTTCCACTTCGCCTGCTTCACCGATGATGGCACCCTTACCATAACCTTCAATACCTGACGGTTCGACCCCCATGGCAGCGATCAGGTCGCGGGCCATCTGCGTGCCCAAGGGTTTGAGGTCTTCCATGAACGGCTGGATGTCCTCGACATAGCGGCCGGCATAGGGATTTTCGATCACCTTAAGAATATAGCCGCGCCGGTACGGCGTCGCGGCGGCCGGGCCACCCTCGTGGAAGACATCCTCCACCCCTGTCACGGTCTTCCTGACTTTCACCTCAGGCATGTTGTCTGATCTCCGTCATCGCAGGTGCTGCCTCGGCAGGCGCTGCTTCAAGTGTCCGTACTTCGTTGTTGAGCCCCAGTGTCGCCGCCACGATCAGGCCGCGGGCCTGAAGCCGGCCGGCGAAGTCCAGTCCACGTGACAGCGCTGCGCTGACTTCCGCATCGGTCAGGTCCGCCACTTCGACCGTGACGCGGCGCTGGCCCAGGTCGCTGTCGGGATAAAGTGCGGCCGCCGGTGCCCGGCGAACCTTGATGGAGCGCGGCAAATCCACTTCGTTGGCGATCAGGGTCGCGGCAATGTCGGCCTGGGCCGCGGTGGCTGCCAGCACCGTCACGCTGTCGGCGATGCCAAACGAGAAACTTCGGCCGCGCCAGCCGGAGGTCGCAATACCGCGCACCGGATCTGTCGTGTTGACGGCAACCGGCCCGTTCGCCGAGGCAATCGAGAAGGTCTCTCCATCGCCCAGGTGCAGCGCTATATCGCCGCCATTGTTGACGTAGGCCCGCGACAGGGCGGCCCCGGCACACATGGCCTCCAGCATCTCGTCAGCAACGCTGCCAGCCACCGCCGCCATGGGCGTGACCTTCAATTGCCAGAACGGGCGGACAACTGCCTCCATGCGTCGTGCAATGGGACCTGTAACGGCGAGGCCCTTTTCCGGCACCAGTGAGCGAAGGGCTGGCAGTTCATCCGCCAGGCGGTCGAGAACGGTCGCAAAGCGCAGCCTTGCCGCCGAATAGGCTTTCGCCACCTGGTCTGCCCGGCCATTGGCCTCGATGATCAGGTCAATGGGTCCGTGCTGCAGGTGCAGGCGCTTTCCGTCCGGCAACATGGCAGCCTGAATACTCATGACTTACCCTTCTTCCGTGACCAGCCAAACTGCCCGGGTTCCGTTGGCCACGGGACGCCCGACTTGGAGCCGGTATTGGTTTGGCCGGCCAGTACATGGTCGCTCTGCGCGGCCTTGGTGCCCTTGCGCGCCTCGTCCAGCGGCATGACATGCTTCATGTGGCCGCCGAGCGCCTCGTAGTCCTCCCGGCGCATGGTGAATTCGATGGGCGCAACCAGCGCCGGCGTGGGCACGTAGCCGAACGCGTTGTCCGGCAGCAACGTGACGTCTGACATGATGGTGATGCCGCCGCCGGGCCAGACATAGGCCGGCGCCCCGCCGCAGGTGATGCGGGTCAGCGCATGCTTGACCGACCGGGTCAGCTTGACCGGGTTTTCGGTAACACCCGCCCTGAGAGACCCGCCAGCACCACCCATGAACAGCACCGTGCACAGCGCAGGTTCGCAGTTTTCCTCGATCAGGCCGACGGACTTCAACAGGCGCTCGGGCATGTCTTTGGCAACGGGTCTGAGATCGTCGTCCAGTTCGTAATAGGCAAACTGTTCACCGGTGGTTGAGACCATCAGCAGCGACTGGCCGGGCTTTGCAAACTTGGCGTTGAAATCGCCCAATATGGTCAGCGGATCGTCAACATTGGTGCCGCCCCAGCCGGTGCCCGGATCGGCGACCTGGAAGTAGCGACCCGGCGTCGAGCGCCGGCCCTTGATCTTGATGCCGGTCGGCTGCCAGTCGAGAACCTTGCCGGCCTGGTGTTCGGAGATAACCCCGGTGATGTGATCATCGACAACCACGACTTCGTCGACCAGGCCATGCCACTGCGAAGCGAACATGCCGACCGTGGCCGATCCGCACCCGACCCGCATGCGCTCCTCCCGGACACCGTTTACAATCGGTGCCGCACCGGCCTCGATGACGATTGTCGATCCGTCATCGATCGTCGCTTCGACCGCCTTGCCGTTGCACAGGTCTAACAGCGCCTGGCAGGTGACCCGGCCTTCCTTCTTGCCGCCGCCTGTCAAATGGTGCACGCCGCCCAGGGACAGCATCTGCGAGCCGTACTCCGCAGTGGTCACATGACCGACAGGTTCGTCATCGACACGCACCAGACTGCGCTCGGGTCCAAGATGACGGTCGGTATCGATCTTCACCTTGACGCCGCAATAGGAGAAAATGCCCTCGGTGACCACAGTGATCATGTCGACGCCTTCGACCTCGCGCGACACGATGAACGGGGCTGGCTTGTAATCGGGATAAGTGGTGCCGGCACCAATAGCCGTGACGAAGCTGTCATCGGGATTGATGATCTCGCCGTCCCAGTCCGGGCCCTTGTCGAGGAACGGGACAATGTCGCCGCCTGCCTCGATGGTCTTGTCGATAATCACCAGCGGGTCGACCCGCACCAGATTGCCGTCTTCATTGGCATAGCGATCGCATGCGCCGGAGCGGCCGGGTGCGATGTAACACATGACCGGGCAGGCGTCGCAGCGGATCTTGTCACCTTGTCTTGCCGGTTCAGCCATTGTCGCTAACCTTCCTGATGGCAGCCATCACCTTGTCCGGCGTGGCTGGCAAATGCCGCACACTGGCGCCGGTGGCATCGCGGATGGCATTCAGGATGGCCGGCGCAGTAGGGATCAGCACATGTTCACCCAGGCCCTTCGCGCCATAGGGTCCGTGCGGGTCCGGCACCTCGACGATGATCGAGGTCATGTCAGGCATGTCACCGATTGTGGGGATCAGGTAGTCATGCAGGTTCTCGGTGCGCCCGGGCTGAAAATCCTCCATCAGCGCCATGCCGATGCCCTGCGCCACACCGCCCTCGATCTGGCCTTCCACCAGCAGCGGATTGATCGCCCTGCCGACATCATGAGCTGCAGTCAGGCGGTCCAGCGTCACAGTTCCCAGCCGCACGTCGACGGTCAACTCCATCATCTGGGCGCCATAGCCAAATACGGCATAAGGCGAGCCCTGCCCGTTTTCATCCAGAGGCGAGGTGGGCGGATCATAGGTTTCTTCCGCCTTGAACACATAGCCTTCGCTGTCAGGTTCCAGGGCTGCCAGGTCGATGCGGCGTTCGCTGTCGCTGTCGGTGATGACGAGGGCCGCAGCATCGATGCTGATCACCGCATTATCCGTAACATTGGCATGGCGCAGAATGGCCACACGCAGCGCTTCGCCGGACAATCGGGTGGCATTGCCGGACACGAAGGTC
>JBPCVV010000020.1:0-16082 GCA_051010195.1 Anderseniella sp.
GCATCGATTGCCAGTCGTCCGGCCTCGCGCCGCAATTCCATGAAATCCTTGTAAACGTCAATCTCGCGCTCAGCTTCAAGCGCCGAATACCGCTCGCCACGCATGTCTTCAGCCAATTGCGCGATAACATCCACTTGCTGATAATAGCGTATCACCGGTTCGATAACATCGCCCGGCAATATTTGTATCTCGCCCACTATTGTCTGGAATGCCGGATTAGGCGTTTCCTTTGGCACAAATGGCGTGAAGGGAGGATTTCGATCCGCACCTGCCGATATCTGACGGGCCATCTCTTCAACATGTTCGGTTTCACCCTTCATCGCCCAGCGCGGCACATGGCAGCTGATTTCCGCGCGTAGTGCAATTTTGCAATCGCGTATCCGCTCTGCCCGGCGGCCGTTCTCCAGCCGGCGGTCGCGTTGATAGGCCACGTACCAGCCAATCACGGTTACCAGGGCCGCAATCACGGCTGCTACAAGTGCCGGTCCCATCAACATCGAACCGTACATCACCTCAGCTCCGCTTCAATTTGGGGTCAAGCGCGTCACGCAGACCATCACCCATCAGGTTGATGGCCAGCACCGTGAGCAAAATGGCAAGACCCGGCAGTGTCACCACCCACCAGGCCCGCAGTATGAACTCTCGGGCTTCTGCCAGCATGGTGCCCCATTCCGGTGTCGGCGGTTGTGCCCCCATGCCCAGAAACCCCAATGCTGCTGCATCGAGAATGGCAGTGGAAAACGATAGAGCAGCCTGAACAATCAGCGGCGCCATGCAGTTGGGCAGGATAGTGTAAAACATCAATCGCAACGGCCGCACACCGGCTACCTTGGCCGCTGTTACATAGTCCTTGTTTCTCTCGCCCAGCACCGCAGCCCGGGTCAAGCGCACATAGTGTGGTTGCTGCACGATTGCGATTGCCACCATGGCATTGGTCAGGCTGGGACCAAGTATGGCGACAAGCACCAGGGCCAAAAGCAGGCTGGGGAACGACAAAATGATGTCCATCAGCCGCATGATCAACGTATCAGCCGCGCCACCTACGAAGCCGGCAACCAGCCCGATCGTGACCCCGACCACCATGGCACCGGTCACAACGATACAGCCCACGAACAGCGAGTAACGGCTGCCATGAATCAACCGGGAAAGCATGTCGCGCCCAACGGCATCTGTACCCAGCAGAAATCGCCAGTCGCCGCCTTCCTGCCAGACCGGCGGTGTGAGCAACGCATCGCGGTACTGCGTCGTGGCGCCATGTGGCGCAATCAAATCCGCCAGAAGTGCAATCAGGCAAACGCCGATGAAAAACCACAAGCCAATGACAGCACCCCGGTTCTCACTGAAATAGTGCCAGAACTCCTTTAAAAGCGCACGTACACCAGTGCTTCGGGTATCTGTTACGGTTTCGATGGCTTGTTCACTCATAATCAAGTCACCTCACGTGCCGGATACGGGGATTGACCAGGCCGTACAGCAGGTCAACGATGAGGTTCACCGTCATCACAATGACCGCGATCATCAGGAGTCCTCCCTGAACCGACGGGTAATCACGTCTGAAAATGCTGTCCACCATCCACTTGCCGATACCCGGCCATGAAAAAATCGTTTCCGTAAGAATGGCCCCGGCCAGCAAGACACCGACCTGCAGACCGATGGTGGTAATCACCGGTATCATGGCGTTGCGCAGCGCGTGCACACCGACCACGCGCAATGGAGACATTCCCTTGGCTCGGGCTGTGCGCACATAATCCTCGCTCAAAACCTCCAGCATTGCCGATCTGGTCTGACGTGCCACAACAGCCAGCGGAATGGTGCCCAACACAATCGTCGGTAAAATGAGGTGTGACAGGGCAGAAGAAAATGCACCTTTCTGACCCGATAGAAGGCTGTCTATCAGCATGAAACCGGTCACAGGCTTGAAGAAATACAGCAGCGATATGCGCCCCGACACCGGCGTCCAGCCCAGGGTACCCGAGAACAGGATGATCAACAGCAACCCCCACCAGAAGATCGGCATGGAATAACCGACAAGAGCGGTCCCCATGATAGTCTGGTCTGGCCACGATCCTCGGCGGGTTGCCGCGAAAATACCTGCCGGAACCCCAACGCACACTGCAAAAATGATGGCGCAAAACGACAGTTCCAGAGTGGCGGGAAACAGGGTGAAAAATTCATCCCACACCGGTTTCTTGGTAACCAGTGAATTGCCCAGGTCGCCTCCGAGCGCAGAAAACAGGTAATCGAAATATTGTTCATAGATCGGCCGGTCAAAACCGAACTGCTTCATCAGCGCCGCGTGACGCTCAGGCGTTACCCCGCGCTCTCCCGCCATCAGCAGCACCGGATCTCCCGGCAACACCCTGATAAACGCAAACGCAGCGATGGTTACCCCGATGAAGGTTGGGATAATCAATCCAAAACGCCGGATTAAAAATGCAAGCATGCAGCGCGCCCCATTCCGCCGTGCCCTGCATTTTCAGGACACGGCGGTTGTTATCGATATCAGCGTATCCAGTCTATTCTGCCAGGTCGACGCCGTCGAACCAATGCCCGCCCAGTGGGTCCATCACATAGCCGGAAACCTTTTTCGACATCGGCATGAACACCACAGAGTGAGCAATGGTGGCCCACGGTGCTTCACGTTTGAACACCATCTGCGCGTCCTCATACAGCTTGGTGCGTTCAGCCTTGTCAGACACGGTTTTGGCCTTCTGGATAAGATCCTCGAAGTCCTTGTTGCACCACTGTGCCCGGTTTGAACCTCCAACACCGTCACACCCCAGCAACACTGCCAGGAAGTTGTCCGGATCGCCATTGTCTCCGGTCCAGCCCAGCAGCACGGCACCATCACGATCCTTTGCCTTGGAGAGTTTCAGATATTCACCCCATTCGTAGGAGACGATCTCGACACCGACGCCGATCTTGGAGAAATCCGACTGGATCAGTTCTGCCATGCGCCGGGCATTCGGATTGTAGGGACGTTGTACCGGCATGGCCCAGATCTTCATCTTCAGATCCTTGACGCCGGCAGCTTCCAGCATCTTTTTCGCCGCATCAGGGTCATAGCCGTCATCATTGACGGCTTTATTGTAGGACCACATGGTTTGCGGAATTGGATTTTTCGCCGCCTTGCCGGCACCCTGGAATACAGCATCCAGGATGGACTGCTTGTTGATCGCCATATTCAACGCCTTGCGGACTTCCGCCTTGTCAAATGGCGCGACCAGCGAATTGTAGGCGAGATAACCGACGTTGAGACCTTCCTGTTCCATAACCTGCAGGTTTGCATCTGCTTTGAGATCCTCCAGGTCTGCCGGGTTTGGATAAGGTGCCACATGGCACTCTCCCGCCTTCAGCTTTTGCTGGCGTACCGAAGCATCGGTGGTGATTGCAAACACCAGGTCATCAATCGGCTGCTTGCCTGCCCAGTATCCTTCATGGGCGGCATAGCGAATGACTGCATCCTTCTGGTAGGCAACAAACTTGAACGGCCCGGTGCCAATGGGCTGCTGATTGAGCAGTTCCTTCTTGCCGTCAGCTTCCAGCTTTGCTGCATACTCGGCCGACAGGATTGAGGCGAAATCCATTGCGAGATTGGCAATCATCGGCGCTTCCGGACGGTTCAGCACAAACTTGACGGTCAGATCATCGACCTTTTCCACCGACTTGAGCAGGTCGGGCATCGACATGCCGTCAAAATACTCCCACGCAATACCGGCTGTGTACTGGTTCCACGGATGATCCTTTTTCAACTGGCGTTCGAACGAGAACACCACGTCATCGGCATTGAAATCCCGGCTCGGAGTGAAGAAGTCCGTGGTCTGAAACTTGACGCCCGGGCGCAGTTTGAAGGTGTATTCCAGCCCGTCGCTGGATACTTCCCAGCTTTCAGCCAGGCCGGGGGTCACTTCCGATGTCCCGCGCTTGAACTCTACCAGACGGTTGTACAAGGGCTTCGATGATGCATCGAAGGTGGTGCCTGCAGTGAACGGCGCCGGGTCGAAACCTTCCGGCGAGCCTTCAGAGCAATAGACCAGTGTTTTGGAATGGGCCGCTCCAGAGGCCAGCATGGTGGCGCCTAGCAGAGTTGCCATAAGTAGTTTGGTTTTTGTCATTGGTGTCTTCTCCCTGTTTACAGACTGACAAGTCATCCGATTACGGCGGATATCGCATGAAAGCATCTTTCGCCACCCGTGCCTACAGTAGAAAACGGTGAATTACTTAGTGTGAAACTTCATCCCGGTTCTGACAATTCACCTGCACGCCTGCGGGCTCGAGCGCGCCGGAGCACGGCTCTGATCCAACCTCACACCCGCATTGTGTATTTTCCTCATACCTGTCTAGGATAAGGTGACATCAGACTATTTGAGTGAAAGTACCAATGAGCCAGTCGATCCGCCCAAGTTCCCTGCCGAGCGGCCATCGCGGCGCTCTGACCGTTGACCCAATGACGTCGCCGACGCTGCCCTCGCGCTATTATACTGACGAAGGCATTTACCGCGCAGAAATGCGTCAGATACATCGCAGCTCCTGGTGCTATGTCGGTCATGTATCGGATGTTGCCAAACCTGGCATGTATTTCACCGACAATGTGGGTGAGCAGCCGATCCTGGTGGTACGCGGGCACGATGATGAAATTCGCGCCTTTTACAATGTCTGCCAACATCGTGGTCACGAGTTGCTGCAAGGTGCAGGCCAGCTCAGAAACAAGGGGATGAGCTGTCCCTATCATGCCTGGCTCTATCGTCTCGACGGCACACTCGCCGCTGCCCCGATGACTGACCTTGTACTGGAGTTTGACAAATCGCAGTTCACACTTAATCCGATCCGTCTGGCGATCACTGCCGGACTGATTTTCATCAATCTCGACCCGGAGGCCCGGCCGTTCGAAGAGGAAATGAAAGGCTTTGGTGCAAACATCGAAAAATACCTGCCAGATGTTGCACGATGGGTAGTCGCCGAGCGACTTCATTACGACATCAATGCCAACTGGAAAGTGGTCTATGACAATTTTTCAGAAGCCTACCATATTCCGGTGGCCCACCCCAAGCTGGCCCTGGTGCTGGAACAGGAGATGGTGGAATTCCAGGAAGAGAATCGCTGGACGTTCAACCGTTTCAAAAGCAAAGAGGGATTTGAGGGTTTCGAGCTGGAATATGGCTCGCCCTACTACGCCTGGCAGGCATGGCCGCATCTGTGCATGTTGTCGCTGCCAGGATCCGACAACCTGATTGTCCTGCGCATGGCGCCCAATGGTGTTGGTGCCTGCGCTGAACGTGTCGACATCTATACCCCAGAAGGAGAGGCGGAACGCCATCCAAAACTCCTGGCAGTGCGTGACCTGTTCATGCACATGTTCAACATAGAAGACATCGGGATTGTCGAAAGCGTTCAGCGCGGTCTTTCCTCCATGGGGTACGATCAGGGCAGGTACGTTTGCGATCCAGCGACATCCTGGTTCTCGGAAGTACAGCTGCACTGGTTCCACATGCAGGTACTGGCCGCGTTGGAAACTGATCCGCAATAGATAAGTCCACTCGCCGGTAGATTTGATGCTGGTCCGATTTGAGCGGACTTGACGAGCACATCACCAAAACCGAAGCTGAGCGTGGGCTAACGGTTTCAGGGTCAGGTGTCATGGGCGCAGTTGAAAAGAACTCCGCGCGCACCATTGCCACCTTGCTTATCGGCGCCGGGCTGTTGCTGTCCGCCGTCGCCCTGTTCCAGACGTTGCTGCCGCTAAGGGCAGGTATTGAAGAATTCTCCCCGGCACTTGTCGGATACCTCGGCACGGTCTACGCCACCGGCTTCATCGTCGGCTGCGTGTTCGGACCGGCCCTGGTCAAGACCGTCGGCCACATCCGTACATTTTCCGGTGTCGTGGCAATCGCGGCCGCGGTTTCCCTGCTCTACCCTCTGTGGCCCAATGTCTTCCTTTGGCTGGCACTGCGGTTCTTCTCCGGCGTGGCGCTGGCCATCGCCTATATGGTCATCGAAAGCTGGCTCAACGATCAGTCGGACAACACCACCCGCGGCAGGGTTCTGTCGATCTACATTATCGTTGCCAATGTGACCACGATGGCAGGCCAGTTGCTGGTCAATGTCGCCAGTACCGCCGGCCAGACCCTGTTTGCCCTGGTCACCTTCCTGCTGTGCCTGGCCGTCGTGCCGATTGCCCTGACGCCAACCAGCGAACCAACACCGATCCCCACCGCCAGGCTGGAACTGAAGGGGCTGCTGTCCATATCACCTGTCGGCACCGTCGGCTGCCTGTTGGTCGGCGCGGTTGAAGGCGCGTTCTGGACACTGGGACCGACATTCGGGCAGTTGCGCGACATGAGCGTATTCGAGATAACCCTGCTGATGGCCGCCTTCGTGCTGGGCGGCACACTGTCGCAATGGCCACTCGGCAAGCTGTCGGACCATTATGACCGGCGGCTGGTCATCCTGCCAGTTGCCCTGGGAACCGTCGCAACCGGTTTCCTGATCGCGTTTTGGCCGCTGTCGGATCTGTGGGCCATTCTGGCGCTTGCGACCATTCATGGTGCCCTGATGGTACCGCTCTATGCCCTGTGCCTGGCGCACGCCAACGACAATGTCGCCACCAACAAGTTGGTACAGACCAGCAGTGGCCTGCTGCTGATCTACTCAATCGGCGCCGCCATCGGCCCGACCATCGCGGCCCAACTGATCGAGTACTCCGACGAAAGCGGACTGTTCGTGTTTATCTCGGCGATCCTGGCGGTGTTTGCCCTGTTCATCGTGTACCGCCTGGCGTTCGGTCCGGTCTACGACCGGCTCCAGCGCAGCCCGTTCACGCCGCTACCCAAGACATCGCAGTCTGTGTTTGAGCTGGAAGTGGACGACGATTAGCGATCAGCTGGCGGAAATCCGGCTGGCCTTTTCCACCAGTACTTCCGCCTGCCGGATCGAGGCGTAGTCGATCAGCCTGCCGTCCAGCGAAACCGCGCCCTTGCCCTGTTCGGCAGCCTCTTTCATGGCCTGCAGAATCCGCCTTGCCCGGTCAACTTCCTCACTGCCGGGGCTCATCACCTGATTGGCCAGTTCGATCTGCGAGGGATGAATGGCCCACTTGCCTTCATAACCGAGCGCAGCGGCGCGTTTTGCCGCCGCGACATATCCGTCCGGATCGGAAAAATCCCCGAACGGCCCGTCGACCGGGCGCAGACCGTTGGCGCGCGCCGCAATCACCATCTTGGACAGCGCGTGATGCCACATGTCCCCCCAGTGGCGCTCACGCGCCGCATCGCCGTCCGGTTGTGGGTCGGTCAGCACCGAATAGTCCTCGTTGACCCCGCCGATGACCATGGTGCGGGCCCGGGTCGAGGCTGCATAGTCGGCCACGCCGAAGTGCAGGGATTCATTGCGTGGGCTTGCCGCTGCAATCTCGTTGACGTTCTGCATGCCCAGCGCGGTTTCGATGATGTGTTCAAACCCGATCCGCTTGTTAGATCCGCGCGCCGTCTCGATCTGCGTTACCAGCATGTCCAACGCATAGACGTCGGCTGCGGTACCGACTTTCGGAATCATGATCAGGTCAAGGCGCTCGCCGCCCTGCTCAAGAATGTCCACCACGTCGCGATACATGTAGTGGGTGTCAAGGCCGTTGATACGCACCGACAGGGTCTTGGTGTTCCAGTCAATATCGTTCAGGGCCTCGATAATATTTTTGCGCGCCTGCATCTTGTCGTCAGGCGCCACCGCGTCTTCGAGATCCAGGAAAATCACGTCAACATCGGATTGTGCCGCTTTTTCAAACATTTGTGGCTGGCTTCCCGGCACGGCCAGTTCGCTGCGGTTCAATCGGGCCGGGGCTTGGGTGACGGTGTGAAAGCTCATGTCTGCTGCTCCTGGTATATGGATTTGGGGTCAGCAAAAGGAGTCCGCGCCGTAATTGTCAAGATCAAAACAGACAATTTTACAAACATTACAAAAGTAAATCAGAAAATTACTCATCACACATATTGACGCGAATTCACTTCCCTCGCGAGCTCCGGATAGCATAGGCATTTTCCAAGCCAAATCCACATTCAGGGAGCTAACACCATGCAAGGCCAGACTAACACCATGCAAGACCAGACAGGCATCACGATCACCAACGACCTCGACCTGCGTGACATGCAGCGGGCCGGCGACTTGCTGTGCGACACTGTAGTAGACCTCCGGTTTACCGACGCGGCCAGTGCCCGGCCGGTCGAGGAAGAGGTTCTTCTGCGCCTGCGGAATCTGCAGATCGACTACGCGCAATTGCCGATCGACTTGCACTCTCCCCGGGGCTGGCAGAAGAATGACCTGATGCGCCGGATCACTGCGGGCCGCACACGGGTGATGATCGTGACCGACCAGCTCCAGGCAGTACGCGCGTTCTGCCGCGACATCGATGTACCGGAGATACATAACCCCCAAGAGCCTGCGTCGACGGTTCACCAGCAGCAGCGCGCGCAACCCGCAGCAACAGATTTCCAGCAATCCGAAGCAGCCTGAAAGAGCTCAAGCCATGGATATTCATGAGTACCAGGCCAAAGATGTCCTGCGCGAGTTTGGTGTAAAGGTGCCCTCCGGCGGGCTGGCCTACAGCCCCGAGCAGGCGGCCTACCGGGCGCATGAAATCGGTGGCGACAAGTGGGTGGTCAAGGCACAGGTTCACGCCGGCGGACGCGGCAAGGCCGGTGGCGTGAAGGTATGCGGCAACGAGCACGAAGTGTTTGATGCCGCCGACGGCATGTTCGGCAAGAAACTTGTCACCCACCAGTCCGGACCCGCCGGCAACATGGTCTATCGCGTCTATGTTGAAAGCGGCGTCGACATCGAGCGCGAGCTTTATCTCGGTTTCGTACTCGACCGTTCAAGCGAGCGCATCATGGTCGTGGCATCGTCCTTTGGCGGTATGGAAATCGAAGACATTGCCCGGGAGCAGCCAGACACCATCATCCGCAGCGTCGTTGATCCGGCGGTCGGCCTTACAGAGTTCCAGGCCCGTGAAATCGTTTTCCAACTCGGACTGGGCGCCAGCCATGTGCAGGGCGCGGTCAACACCATCAAGGGCTGTTACCGGGCGTTCCGCGATCTCGACGCCACCATGGTGGAAATCAATCCGCTGGTCGTGACTGCCGACAATTCGGTGATCGCGCTCGATGCCAAGATGGAATTTGATGACAACGCCCTGTTCCGCCGCACGCAGATCATGGAATTGCGCGACAAGAGCCAGGAAGACCTGCGCGAGACCAAGGCCGCAGACCAGGGCCTGAGCTATGTCGGACTGGACGGCAATATCGGCTGCATCGTCAATGGCGCCGGGCTGGCCATGGCAACCATGGACATGATCAAACTGGCTGGCGGCGAGCCGGCCAATTTCCTGGATATCGGCGGCGGCGCATCGCCGGAGCGGGTTGCAAAAGCCTTCAACCTGGTCCGCTCCGATGAAAAGGTCAGCGCCATTCTTGTCAACATATTCGCAGGCATCAACCGCTGCGACTGGGTGGCAGAAGGCGTGGTGCAGGCCATCCAGTCAACTTCCATGGATTTGCCGGTGATCGTCCGCCTTGCCGGCACCAATGTGCAAAAGGGTCTGCAGATCCTGGAAAGCAGCGGCCTGCCGATTACCACTGCGACCACTCTGGCCGAAGCCGCTGAAAAGTCAGTGGAAATTTGCAGGGCCAATCTCAACCCCCAGGAATTCGCGGCAGCATCATGAGCATTCTGATCAACAGGACAACACCCTTGATTGTCCAGGGCATAACCGGACGCATCGGGCAATTCCACACCCAGGAAATGATCGAATATGGCACCCGCGTCGTCGGCGGTGTCGTGCCCGGCCGCGGCGGCGAGACGGCGATGGGGAAACCTGTCTTCAACACCGTCAAGGAAGCGGTCGCCGCCACTGGCGCAACTGCCAGCCTGGTTGTGGTACCGCCACCGTTTGCCGCGGACTCGATCATGGAGGCCGCTGATGCGGGCATTGACCTGTGCGTGTCGATCACCGACGGCATTCCCGCCCAGGACATGATGCGCGTCAAGCGGTTCATGCGCAGATATCGCGAAGACAAGCGCATGCGGCTGCTCGGGCCGAACTGTGCAGGCATTATCACGCCGGGCCAGGCCCTGGCCGGCATTATGCCGGGCCATATCTATCTCCCCGGTCCGATCGGCATCGTGGGCCGCTCCGGCACGCTTGGCTATGAAGCCGCATCGCAGATGAAGGCACGTGGCATCGGCGTCTCGACCAGCGTCGGTATCGGCGGCGACCCGATCAACGGTTCATCGTTCAGGGACATACTGGAGTTGTTCGAACAAGATGATGACACCTCGGCGGTTGTGCTGATCGGCGAGATCGGCGGGCCTCAGGAAGCCGAAGCGGCCGAGTTCATCCGCGATCACATGACCAAACCGGTCATCGCCTATGTTGCAGGCCTCACCGCGCCCAAGGGCAAGCGCATGGGCCATGCCGGGGCCATCATTTCTGCCTTCGGCGAGAGCGCACCGGAAAAGGTCGAATTGCTGCGCGAAGTCGGCGTTTCGATCGTGCCCAATCCATCCGAGATCGGCGCGACCGTGCACAGTATACACAGCAAGGCAGCGTGAGAAAATGACGATGGCCACCAGCAAAACCACACTCAGTTCAGCCCCGAAAGGATGTGCCGCCATGTTCCCAACCACAACGGACATGCCCTGGTCACCTGCCCCGAGCACAAGCAAACTCGCCTTGCAAGTGGTCGCGAAGCAGTTTGCCGGCACCACAGATGAAACGACGGACAGCAAGGCCGAGACGGCAATCAGGCTGATGCTGATGGCAGACAAACCTCTGTCGGGCAAAACACTGGGCATTATCGGTTTCGGGCAAAGCGGACGTGACATCGCCCGCAGGGCCCACTTCGGCTTCGGCATGAAGGTTGTGATTCACAATCGCTCTGCAGTGGCCGAGGATGAACTCGATCAGATCAATGCCAGGCAGGTTGAAGACATGGATCACCTGCTGGGCCAGTCGGACTTTGTATCCCTGCACTGCCCTGCCGATGCAGAAAACCGTCATCTCATCGACGCCCTGCGGCTGAACCGGATGAAACCGGACGCCCACCTGATCAACACCGCCGGCAGCGAACTGGTGGATGAAGAGGCGCTGGCCGATGCACTTTGGTATGACACCATCGCAGGTGCCGGCCTTGACGTTTTGCCCGGCAAGACCGCCGTTTGCGATCGCCTCAAGGAGTGCGAAAACGTGACGTTGCTACAGGCACCGGGCAGTCCGGCGCAGCAGTCGTTCATGGCACGTTGTCAGTAATCGGTCAGTCAACTAGTCAACACCCGAAATTACAAACTTGACTAAGTTTGTATTTGCTGGCTCCATCGGCACATGGCAGGACAAAAGATATTTATCGGCCCCAAGCTGCGCGAGCTGCGCCAGGCTGATGGCCTGACCCAGGCTGATCTGGCCAAGGCTTTGGGCGTTAGTCCCAGCTACGTCAACCTGGTAGAGCGCAACCAGCGCAGCGCCTCGCTGAAATTCCTCATCAGCCTGGCCGACAACTTCGGCATCAACTGGCGCGACCTGACCAATTCCGATGCAGCCATGCTGCTCGGCGAATTGCGCGAAGTGACCCGGGATCCGGCGTTTGGAGACAAGCCGCCGGACGTGGAAGAGCTGCGCAGCGCGCTCGAAGGATCGCCCAATCTGGTGCGCGGCATGTTGAACATCTTCAATGCCTACCGCACCTTTGGCGAGCGGTTGGCGGAGCAGAACGAAGCCATGTCTGACAGCATGGATGCGTCATTCTCCATCGAACAGGGCGTGCATGATTTCTTCCGCAGGAACAACAATCACTTTCCGGCGCTTGAGCAACGTGCCGAGGAATTCTGGGCCCAGGCCATTCCAGACCGCCAGGAAATGTACGGTGCACTCAAATCACATCTCAAGGAACAGCTGAACATTGAGGTCAGACAGGTGCGCGCCGAACAGCTCGGCATTTCACTGCGCTACTACAACCGCAAGAAAAAGCAGATCCAGCTGTCCGACGGGCTCGATTACAATAACCGGGTCTTTCAATTGGCGCACATGATCGCGCTGATCGAGTTTCCCGACATTCTCACTGAACAATTGTCGGACAAGCTGCGCGCTAGCGAGCGCATGGCATCGCGCTGCCGCGTTGAACTGGCCAACTACTTCGCCGCTGCCCTGATGATGCCCTATGGCGATTTCTTCAAGGAAGCAGTGCAGGCCAAATACGATATCGACCGGTTGTCGGCCCTGTTTTCAGTATCCTATGAACAGGTCTGCCACCGCCTGACCACGCTGCAGAAGCCGGGCCAGAAGAGCATTCCGTTCTTTTTCCTGCGCGTCGACCGGGCCGGAAACATTTCGAAACGCTTCAACGTGACGCCTATCCAACTGGCGCGTTATGGCGGGGCCTGCCCGCGACTGGATATCCACTACTGTTTTCGCGTGCCGAGCCGCATCATGACCCAGATCGTCGAGATGCCGGACAACAGCCGCTACCTGACCATCAACCGGACCGTCGACCGGCCGACCACCAGGTATTCTACCGAAGACAAGCGCCTGGCTGTATCATTGGGGTGTTCAATTGAATATTCCCAGGACACCATCTATGGCATCACCATCGATCCGAAGGCCACCCGAATGGTGACCGAGATCGGCGTCAACTGCCGCCTGTGCCCGCGCCAGCAGTGCGAACAACGCGCCCATGATCCGTTCTATTCAAACCTGCCACTGGACGAGAACCGCCGCGGCGCAACGCATTTTGAAAGCTAGAATAGGGCGTTTCCGGGCCCGGCATGTAACTCAGGCAAGCAGGCTGGTCGGCTGGCCGTCATTCAGCCACGGCGGGGCGACAAGCAATCGGGTTGCTTCGTCGGTGGGAACCGGTTTGCTGAAATAGTATCCCTGCAGGCAGTCACATCCGAGTCCGGCCAACAGGTCCGCCTGTTCAGGTGTCTCGACCCCTTCGGCAATGACCTTCTTCTCCAGGCTGTTGGAAAATTCAGTCAGCGCCTTGACGATGCCGAACGAGGGCCGGTCATCCGGCAATCCCATAACAAACTCCCTGTCGACCTTGAGCACGTCATAACTTTCGGTTCTCAGGTGCGACAGGCTGGCAAAGCCGGTTCCAAAGTCGTCCAGTGACAAAGACACACCCATTTCCTCCAGTTCGCCAAGCGTCTTCCGGATCTGGGGGTTGCGTCCGGTCAAAAGCACGTTCTCAGTAATTTCTATTGTCAGCGATTCCGGTGAGACATTGCCCTTGACCAGCAGGTCCTGAACAAATTTCCCGAATTCAGGCCTGGAAAGCTGCGAAGTCGATACGTTGACCGAAATGTAGTCAACCGGGATGCCCTGGCGCGACCAGTCCGCAAGTGTCGAAATCGACTGCTGGACAATTGCATCGCCGATCTCGATTGACAGGACCGGGTCTTCCAGTGCCGGCCAGAACATTGCCGGCGGCAGTATCACATCATCGGCCTTCTTCCATCTCGCCAGCGCTTCAAAACCGACCAGCCGGCGATCCGCCGAATTGACGATTGGCTGCAGGAATCCGGTGAACTCGTCACGCTTGATCGCCCGGCCAACCTCTTCAAGCAGCGCTTGCGCATCCAGCCGCTTTTGCCGCAGCTCAGGCGAGAAAACCTGCATGGCGCAAGCGTCCTTGCTTTTCGCCTGCAGCAGGGCAGCGTCCGCATAGTCATACAGTGTGGTCAGGTTGTGTGAATGGTCAGGATACAACGCAGCACCGACGCCGACAGAGGCCAACAATTCGGTGCCATTGACTTCGAAGGGGCTCGAAAACACATCGCTGATGTCTGCCAGGATCGTTTCGGGATCACCGTCCACCGGTAAAATGGCACTGAATTCATCACCCGCCAGCCTGTAAACGTCACCATAGGTTCCGATTTTGCAGGCAAGACGATGGCCGATTTCTATCAGCAGCGCGTCACCGGCGGTATGGCCCATCCTGTCATTGACGTTCTTGAATTCATCCACATCGATAGCCACGACCGCATACCGGTCCGTTTCCGGATCCAGTGTGGTATTGTAGTTTTCCAGGGCCTCGTAAAAGCTGCGCCGATTTTTCAGATTGGTCAGATCATCCGTATAGGCCATCGCAATCAGCTTGTTCTTCAGCGTGTACTGCTCGGTGACATCTTCAAATGTGCCGAACACCTGCTTGTTTCCCTCGCTGTCCTTGGCGATCTCGCCCAGCGAGCGCACCCAGCGCTTGACCCCGTCGGACCTGATGATCTCGGCGTGAAAATCAAATGGTTCCTCGGTCTTGATGGTGTTGCTGAGGCTCTTTGAAACTGCTTCACGCCATGACGGTGTGTAAAACTCAATGGCGGTTTCGAGCTGTGGCTGATAGCCCGGCTCAACGCCGTGAATGCGTCTGGTCGCATCGGACCACACGATCTCCGCTGTTTTCGGCGTGAACTGCCAAGTCCCGATATTGGTTATACTCGAAATCTGGTCAAACAGCCTGGCCTGGCGGTGCAGGGCGAGGGCCTGTTCTTCAAGTTTCTCCGCCTGCTTTTTCTTGTCGGACAGGGCTTGCCGCCGCTGCCTGTTGGCGCGTTCCTTCAACAGCAGGCTGACTGCCAGATCGGCAAAGTCCGTCAGCGCCTCAATATTGGTACTGTCACCGGTCAAGGGCGCATCATTGACCAGCAGCAGGGCGCCCACAATATGCCCCGGCCTCAGCTTAAGAGGAGCACCGGCGAAACCAACGACTGCACCGCTGGAAATCTGGGAAAAGTGCTTCAGATGCGGCTTGTTGGTGGCATCAGGGACAAGCAGGGGTTTGCCGGCATCGACGATCAGATTGGAAAGCGACTCGCGTCGGGCAACCCGCATCATTTCGTAACCGTAGGAGGCTTTGCCCCAGGCAGCGGTGTCATCAACAATGGCAACGACGCAGCCCGATACCCCCATGGTCCTGGCAACCAGTCGGCACAAATCGGCCAGCGCAGGATCGGATCCCGGTTCGACAACCTGAAGACTGTCAACAACCTTGTGATCCAGATTCCTTGAAGTCGTAATCGTCGCCATCTGACTTACATCCCGATTGTTTGCCGGAGTCATTACTCCTGCAAGTACAATGCTCAATGGTCATTAAAATAAAGTGAAAGCAAAACCCCGGGAAACATGCAATAAACCAAAAATAAACCTTGATAATAAAGCAACTTCCCATCGGCGCTTGGGCACAGTTCAAGCTGTCACGCGGAAGTCTTTTTCTGATCGCCGGAAGGATCCGTTTCAACCCGGTTCCGGCCTGCACTTTTTGCCTTGTACAGGCACTGATCGGCCCGCTTGATCACGGACATTATGGTGTCTGCAATATTCTCGTATACGGCTGTTCCAATGCTGACAGAGACATCGATGGTCGCGCCTTCATAGTTCACCGCCTGCTGCTGCGTGGCCTTGCGCAGTCTTTCAGCAACGACAAGCGCATCACAGCCTTTTGTGTCCGGTAAAAGTACGCAAAACTCTTCGCCGCCCAGCCGGCCGATCAGATCGTGCCCGCGCAGCTGGCTCTGCCAGCGCTTGCATATGGAACGCAATACCCGATCACCGGCAGCGTGTCCGTAGCAGTCATTGACGGTCTTGAAATTGTCCAGGTCCAGCATCAGCAGGGACACGTCCCTGAAGTGCCGTTGCGAATGCGCCAACTGGGTCTCCGCCAACTCAAGAAAGCGATGCCGGTTAAGCACGCCTGTCAGCGAATCCGTCCATGCCAGGCGGCTCAACTCGCGCTCCTGGCGCTTCAGTTCAGTAATATCAATCCTGAAGCCCACAAGGCCGCCGGTATTGGTCCGACGCTCCTGGATCCTGAGCCATTGGTCACCCGGCAATTGCTGCTCAAGAGGTTTTCCGGGATGGCGGTGATCGCGGATTCTCTGGGCAATCCACTGTTCTTCATTGCCGATGGCATCAGCGTACTGACCCCGCTCCACTCCTGCGCGGATCAGTTCACTGAATTTGACACCCGGCACGCGCAGATCACCGGTTTTGTTGTAAATCTCGCGGTAGCGCTGATTGCAGTGCACCAGGCGGTCATCGT
>JBPCVV010000021.1:0-11998 GCA_051010195.1 Anderseniella sp.
CCCATGGCCTTGAGCATGCGGAAATTGGCGGCATCTGCGGGCAGGCCGTGCTCGCGGACGCGCTGCTCAGACTGTATGATTGCCGACAACTGCTCAATGAACCATGGATCGTACTTCGATGATTCGAACACCTGTTCATTGGTGGCGCCGCGCCGCATGCATTCGGCAACCTTGAGCAGCCTGTCGGGTGTCGGCAGCGACATGGCACGGCGGAAGACGTTCTTGTCCTCATCCTTGCCATGGCCTTCCAGTTCAACTTCGTCGAGGCCGTCCAGCCCGGTTTCCAGACCCCGCAGCGCCTTTTGCAGCGATTCAGCGAAGGTACGGCCAATGGCCATTACCTCACCGACCGATTTCATGGCGGTGGTGAGGTTTGGCCTGGAGCCCGGGAATTTCTCGAAAGCGAAACGTGGTATCTTGGTCACCACGTAATCGATCGAAGGTTCGAACGAGGCCGGTGTCGCGCCGCCGGTAATGTCATTGTCCAGTTCGTCCAGCGTGTATCCAACAGCCAGGCGGGCTGCGACCTTGGCGATCGGAAAGCCGGTCGCCTTGGATGCCAGTGCAGATGAACGCGAAACCCGCGGGTTCATTTCGATGACGATGAGCCGGCCGTTGGCCGGGTTTACGGCGAACTGCACGTTGGATCCGCCGGTTTCCACGCCGATCTCGCGCAGCACCGCGATGGATGCATTACGCATGACCTGGTACTCTTTATCGGTCAGCGTCAGGGCCGGGGCAACGGTGATGGAGTCACCGGTATGCACACCCATCGGGTCGAGATTCTCGATGGAGCAGATGATGATGCAATTGTCATCGCGGTCGCGAACGACCTCCATCTCGAATTCTTTCCAGCCCAGTACGGATTCTTCGACCAGCACTTCGGAAGTGGGGGAGGCTTCGACGCCGCTGAGGACGATGTCATACAACTCTTCAAGCGTATAGGCGATGCCGCCGCCGGTGCCGCCGAGGGTGAAGGAAGGGCGAATGATCGCCGGCAGGCCGGTCAGCTTGTAGGCTTCAAAAGCCTGCTGCTGAGCCGTCAGCCGCTGCTCTTCGCGGCGCTCAAATTCAGTTTTTGCCCATTCGGTCTTGAATGCCGCGACTGCGCCGGCGCCGTTTCCGGCGGCCTGCGCGAGGCCTTGTTCATAGTCCCGGGTAAAGCGTTGTTTCAAGTCAGACGTGTTGACGAAGGCAGAGCGCGGCGTCTCCAGCCCGATCTTCTTCATGGCCGTGCGGAACAGGTCGCGATCCTCTGCCTTGTCGATTGCCTCGGCGCGCGCGCCGATCATTTCCACATTCCACTTGTCCAGCACCCCCCGCTTGTTCAGCGTAAGCGCCGTATTGAGCGCCGTCTGGCCCCCCATGGTGGGCAGCAAAACCAGTTTGTCATCGGGGCGTTCGGTGCGCTCCTTCTCGATAATCTTCTCAACAACTTCAGGAGTGATAGGTTCGATATATGTTGCGTGCGCCAGATCCGGGTCTGTCATGATCGTCGCCGGATTGGAGTTGACCAGGACGATGCGGTACCCTTCTGCCTTCAGTGCCTTACACGCCTGGGTACCTGAATAGTCAAACTCGCAGGCCTGGCCGATGACTATCGGCCCTGCGCCGACAATCAGGACCGTGTCGATATCTTCACGTTTGGGCATGAGCGCTCTTTTTTGCAGGTGCGGCCCAAGCCGTCGGATGGGCGGGCGCAAATTCTGTGTGGGTTACACTATCAATCCGCCGGGCGCAAAGGCCAAGCTGTCGCGCAGGGCGATTTGTTGTGGTCGATCCACAGTTTGCCGCCGAGTTGCATGAATTTTGCGCAGATTCGCCGGCGCAAACGGGAGTTTTGCTATTGCTTTTCGGGAATCAGCGCTTCATAGCCCGCTGAGTCCGCGGTTCGCACCGTGATCAGCGCGCCGCCTATTGCCTCAATCTCGTTGCGTGAATGCATGATCAGTTTGAGTGTCTTCATGGACAGGCTGAACGGGCCCGATACAACGAGACGGGCTGACCCGGTTTCAGACCCTGCAAAAATCTCGACGCTGAGGTCATCGCCATCTTCACCGGCATCCGCGAAGACCTGCTGTGTCAGCGCTGCTATTGCTGAAAGCGCATCTTCGCAGCCGTCAGTCACGAACGGGCCCTGCTCAGGAAAATCGCAACGCGCCGTTACCCACTCCGGCCAATCGAAACGGTCAAGGGTTTCCAGCAGGAAGGCAGACAAATCGTCAGGTTCGGGGGTATCAGCGGTCATATGGGCGGCAGCTTCGGGGGCCGCTTCAGCCGGACCCTGATCAGCCGCAGGCGGGGCGGATCGCTGGTGTTCGAAGGCGTCGCGCGCGTCGCGCATCAGCGCACCGATCACTGCCGAGGAGCGCTGTTCGACGTTGTCTGGCAGAGGGGCCCTGGCCGCATCCGGTGCGGGGGCCTGCGACTGCCGGCTCGACGCAATACGGTCTCGCAGGAGCTTTGAGAGCAATGAAATGTCAGGTGTACCGGCGCTCATTGGGTGGCAGGTGTCCAGAAAAGCCAAGTTGATCAACTCTTCCGCAACATTGCCGCCTCAATCGTAAACAAATCGTAAACCTCTTGTTTCATTGCAGAATTCCCGGCCGCGCTACGGCACCCGAAATTGCGCTCGATGGATGGTTTCAAAGGTGGCGCGATGGCCTGCTATAATTGGTCACTGGCTTTCCCGCAGGCACCGGATCTGGCTGAATGTGATGCAATTGCCGGACATGCAGATATTGCCGGTATCGACAAAACGCAATTCGGTTCCTGCCGCTGGTGAACGCCGGGCATAGCTCAAGGCGGTTTCATACCCGTTGCGCTGGCACCAGGCGGTTGCGGCAGGCTTGCCGCAGCCGCGGTCGCCATCCAGGCAGAATGCCACTGGCTGTCCGAGGTAGTCGGGTGAGAAAAACTTCCGGGCGGAGGTCGCTGCGTTGGCGGGAGACAGCGAATTGACCAACAATGCGGCTGCGACGGCGAACATGGCAATGGCGCTGTTGGAAGAAACTGAAGTATTCGTGCGATAGTGTCGGATCATGAACGGTTCCAATCCTGATTCTTTGTGCTTGGCTGGACACTTGCTTAACGGTGTTGGTGTGTGTCTTTTGTGCCACAGTCTGGCAAAATCTCGCCTGAATGGTGTGTTCAGGTGCCGTTAATGCGGTATCAAGTCTTGACGTTGGGTAGAATGTAGAGCGATTGTGGCGCAGAAGATGTGCGATTAGTCACACAGCGGCAGAGGAGTGGACGATGCAGGCGAGATCTGTTTTTTCAGCAATGGCGATTTTTGCAGCAGCGGTTTCTGTGAACACCAGCGTGGTGATGGCGGAAAGCCAGAGCGGTTCGGTCTATAACAATGTCAGGTACAATTTTGGATCCAATACCTGGAAGATAGATTCGAAATATCTGCCTGCTGAAGTGTCCTACAAAAGCAGCGAGAAACCGGGCACCATTATCATCAATACTCGCAAGAGATATCTTTACGTTGTCCAGGAGGGCGGCAAAGCCAAGCGGTTCGGCATAGGCGTGGGCAGGCGCGGTTTCCGCTGGAGAGGCGAGGAAAAAATATCGCGCAAGGCTGAATGGCCAGCATGGCATCCGCCGGCGGAGATGCGTGAGCGCGAGCCGGACCTTCCAGAGCGTATGGAAGGCGGTGAAGACAATCCGCTTGGTGCGCGCGCCCTTTACCTGGGCAACACATTATACCGGATTCACGGCACTCATCAGCCGTGGACGATCGGTGAATCAGTGTCATCAGGCTGTATCCGGCTGCGCAATGAGGACGTTATCTCCCTGTACGACATGATAGATGTTGGTACGAAAGTGATCGTGGACTGAGATCCAGAGCCACGCTGAATTCAAAAAAGGGCCCCGTCACAGCTTGTGAGCGGGGCCCTTCGAGTTTTGACAGTCCGTCCCGGTTTGCAGGGGAGATCCTCTAGGGGTCGAGAGGATTAAGGAAGGCTGCCAGTCTCTTACTCCTTGATATAGTGAGCGTCAGAGACGAATCCAAGTCAGGGACCGGGCACACGCCAAACATGCATGGCGAGAGGGGCGGATGGGTCATGCGGAGCTCGTCGTGACCCGGTTCCCTGACACTGTCCAGGGGCTGCCCCGGACAGTGGTTCTTCAAGACTTGTCAAGCTGTTGCATCAAATCTCCTGACACTGGCGAATGTCACACGGATCAACACTCACCATGCCGCGGACCGGCCAGTTGGGGTTGGTCTTGTAAATCACCGTGACGTTGGTCTCGATGGTTTCCAGGTGCTGTGTTGCGGGTGCTGCCATGGATGAGAAGGCTGCGAAGATGGTGAGCGCGCCTGCCATGCCTGCTGCTGTTATTGTCTTTGTCATGTTTTCCTCCCTTTAAACTTCGACCGTTGAGGGGTGCCGGAGGTCGTTTGATGAAGACCACACTAGTCGGGCGGTGCCGAATGCTGGCTGAACAGGTCGTTCATCTGCCGTTCAGGAATCTGACATATATAAAATTCCCTGAATTCTGCCGTTTTTCGAGATGTAAAGTGAATTCTTGAGTACTTGTCAGGTTTCTGGTGTATGCACTGTTCATGAAAAAACCCGCGTTCTACTGGCTTGTTGCCGGCATGATTTTTACGGCGCTGCCCGCGTCCGTGACCAAGGCGGATGAGGTCGTTGTTGCCGTGGCAACCAACTTCCTGCTGCCTGCCCGCAAGATCGCGGCTGATTTTGAGCACGATACCGGTCACTCAGTGGTTCTGGTTGCAGGTGCCACCGGCAAACTGGCGACACAGATACTGGCAGGCGCGCCGTTCGACGTCTTTCTGGCCGCCGACCAGGCGCGGCCCGAATTGCTGGTTGAGAGAAAGGCGGCCGTGACCGGAAGCCAGTTTACCTATGCCGTCGGCGCACTGGTGTTGTGGTCGCGCGACAGTCTGCCGTTAACGGGAACTTCGCTTCAATCGCTGGATACGAAACAGATCGCACGGCTTGCCATGGCCAATCCGAAACTGGCACCATACGGCCTTGCTGCCGAGCAGACACTTGACCGGCTGGGGCTGTTGGCAAGCCTCGAAGGTCGCATTGTTTTCGGCGAGAACATCGGCCAGACATTCGCGATGGCCGCATCAGGCAACGTGACGGCGGGATTGATTGCAATGTCACAGATTTCAAGCCTGCCGGACGATCAGAAGGGGCGCTGGATTGATATTCCCGATGACTTGCACGAGCCGATACTGCAGGACGGTGTGCTTATCATGCGGGCTAAAGACAATGTGGCGGCGCGCAGGTTCATGAGCTTCATGAAGTCGGATAAGGTGGCCGGAACTATCGACCGGTTCGGCTACGGAGTGTCTCGCCCATGACGGCTGAGGTTTTCGACGCGATATGGCTCACCGTGCAATTGGCCAGCATTTCCGTGGTCCTGTTGCTGGTGCTGGCTACGCCGGTGGCCTGGTGGCTGGCATTCACACGTTCGCGATTGAAAATTCCCATAGAAGCACTGACGACTTTGCCGCTGGTGCTGCCGCCCACCGTGTTGGGGTTTTACCTGCTTATCCTGCTTGGGCCTGCTGGCTGGCTGGGCAGTTGGTGGGTCAGCCTGACGGGGGAGACGCTGACGTTCAGCTTCACCGGGCTTGTCGTGGCTTCGATGATACACTCGCTGCCATTTGTGGTGCAGCCGATGCGGCAGGCATTTCAGGACATGGGCACAGGTCCTCTCGAAGATGCCGCGACGTTGGGAGCAGGGCCGGTTGACCGGTTCTTCAGCGTCGGCCTTCCCCAGGCCAAGCGTGGCATTGTCACAGCGTCTGTACTGGGGTTTGCCCACGTGTTGGGTGAGTTCGGTGTGGTGCTGATGGTCGGCGGCAATATCCCGGGGCGTACAAAGGTGGTTTCCATTGCCATATATGAAAGTGTCGAGACGCTTGATTACGCCACTGCACACATGCTGTCGGCCGGGCTGCTGCTGCTATCGTTTGCGGTACTGGTCGGGGTGTTTGCCGTGAACCGGTCAATTCCGGTTAAGGCGGGACTATGAGCGCAAGCCGGCTTGATCTTGATTTTCACCTGGTTCGCGGGGGGTTCGATCTTGCGATATCGGAAACCCTCACCCTTGAAGGCGTGACGGTCTTGTTCGGTCCGAACGGATCGGGCAAATCCATGACATTGCGTACGATCGCAGGGCTGGAGAGTGGCGCCGAAGGCCTTGTGCGGTTTGATGATACGGACTGGTTGCGGTCCGACAGCAATAGGTTCGTGGCGGCCCACCAACGTCCGGTTGCGCATGTGTTCCAGGATGCGCGGTTGTTTTCTCACCTCGATGTGGCCGGCAATCTGGGGTTTGCGCAGCGCCGGGCCAAGGGTGATGGCCCGGAAGTCCTGCGCGACGATGTGATCGACGTGTTTGACATTGCCCACCTGCTACAACGCATGCCGCAGGGCCTATCCGGGGGCGAGCGGCAAAGAGTTGCCATGGCGCGCGCGCTGCTGACCCGGCCCCGGCTGGTCTTGATGGATGAGCCATTGAGTGCGCTGGATGTGCAACGGCGTGCCCAGGCATTGAATTTCATCGAGCAGATCCCGGAGCGGTTCCAGGTGCCGGTTGTATATGTCACCCATCATATCGACGAGGTGGTGCGACTTGCTAACCAGTTGGTGCTGATTGCAGGTGGACGCATTGAGGCAAGCGGCCAGTCGGCTGATCTGATGTCACGGCTGGACCTGCCGCCGTTTACCGGCAGGTTCGAGGCCGGATCGATCATCGAGGCCAAGGTGCACAGACACAATGCTGACTTCGCATTGACCGAGCTTGAAATTGCGGAAGGCGCGTGCATTGAAGTCCCGTTTCTGGATTTCCCGGTAGGGGAAATTGTGCGGCTGCGCGTTCGGGCCCGGGATGTATCCATTGCAACTACGAAACCCACCGGCATTTCATTGCGCAATGTGCTGCCGGCCAGCGTTGAAGAAGTGCAGGCAGAAGCGGACACCGCATTTGCTGAGGTAAGACTGTCGGTTGCCGGCCAGGCAGTGCGGGCGCGTATCAGCCGGGCATCTGCGCACGAACTCAAACTGAAACCCGGCAAACAGGTGCATGCCATGGTCAAGGCAACGGCCCTCGACAGAAGACTTCTCACTCGGCGTTGAGATTGAACTGCAGTGCTGGTAACTTGTCTCCATCAACCTGGGTCATTCCCGGGAGACGGACTGAGACAGAGGTTCCTAATGAGACGTGTTTTTGTGTTGCTGGCAGCATCCGGAATTGGTCTTGCCACTGCTGTGGCGGAGACGCCCCATGTTTTTGCCGGTGATCGCGCATTTTCAGACGAAACTGGCGTGAAGCGGGCCGGCAACTGGTCAAACGCTGACGCTGCAGAAAAAGCTGAAGCTGACGATGCCAAAACATCCGATGTTCCCGTGCCAAGGCCCAAACCCGGCAGCAAGGCTGCAAAAGCGGATGCGACCAGAACGAAAGCTGTAAAGGCCGAGAACAAGAAAACACCGGTGCCGCGCAAGAAGACCAAGCCGAAAGAGGCGGTGCAGGCAGGACTTGTCCCCACCGAAAAGGAATCAGTCAACACCGGTGCACCATACCGCGGTAAAATGGAGTCGACGGAGATCAAGGAGGTGTTAACTGGAAGGGTGCTCGCTTCGCGTATTGACGGCAAGAGTGCAAACATTACCCTCGTCGAGGGCGGCACCTTGAATTGGACATCTTCATCGGGCAGCGGTGAAGGAAGATGGTGGGCTGAAAAGGGTCGTATATGCGATCGGTACGATCCGTCCGGCGATTTTCCCGGCAGAGGTGCGGGATGCCGCAGTTTCGAGCAGAAGTCGGACGGTTACTATGCCGGTGGCAGAAAACTGAAATTCGTCAACTGATTTCCGGTCGGATCGGGTCTGTGCCGTGGCATGAACACCACTACTGTCGGCAGACCAGTCCCAGCATTGTCGCCACCATGCGATAGGCCGTCAGTGCGCCAAGTCCGTCAACGTCACATTCAGGCATGAATTCAACCAGGTCAAACGCCGAAATCCGCGCCTTTGCGGAAACGGCACGGAGCAGTTCGGTTGTCTGCCAGTAGCCGAGGCCGCCGGGTGCTCTGCCGATGACAGCCGGCATGATGGCCGGATCGAGCCCGTCACAGTCAAAGCAGATGATCACGTTCGAACCGTTGGGAATTGCGTCCGCGACCTGTGCCATGCCACCAGTTGCGATGTCACGGGCAGTGAAGAGTTTAACGCCCCAGGCCAGCGCATCGGCATGGTCGCGTGGCCGGGCAGAGCCGATATTGCGGGCGCCAACCTGTATGATGCGTTCGATGTGGGCCATCTCGGACGCCCGCCGCATGGTTGACGACAAGCCCCAGCGCTCGCCGGCAACCTCGTCGCGCCAATCGATGTGCGCGTCGATCTGAACTATGGTGTATTTGCCACGACCTGCAAAAGCCTGCAGCATGGGGATGGGGACACTGTCGTCTCCACCCAGGACAAGGGGCACGGCTCCCCGGTCAACGATGGCAGAAACGGCAGCCTTGATTGCGGCTCGGTTGGCAGCGCTGTCTTGGCCATGATCCAAATCCCCCAGATCACAGGCATCCTGCGCGCCGCCGGGCAACAAAGGTTCGGCAAAATCAAAGTCCATGTGCTCCAGGTTGGCGGCGTAAGATGCCGCGGCTGCCCGGATTGCTTCGGGGCCGCCAGCGCAATAGGGCCCGACAGAAGCGTAAGGCGTTGCACTTGGCACTCCCAGTATGGCGGCTTTCGCGGTTACCTGATCAGGTGACGCGCACGAAGGAAGGCCGAGGAATGTTGATACATCGCCGGCACCGAACATGGTGGCAATATCTGACTTGTTCATGTCGCACCTGGTTGAACGGGATCAGGATGGTTTTCTGATTTCATCCATATAGTTGGCAAAGCGGGCAAACAGGTAGTGGGAATCCTGGGGACCGGGAGACGCCTCTGGGTGATGCTGCACCGAAAACACCGGCTTTCCTGCAAGCTGAATGCCGCAGTTCGAGCCGTCAAACAATGATACATGGGTTTCAGTAACGCCGTCGGGCAGCGACTTTCCGTCAACCGCAAAGCCATGGTTCATGGAGGTGATCTCGACCTTGCCTGTTGTGTGGTCCTTGACCGGGTGATTGGCACCGTGATGACCCTGATGCATCTTTACCGTTGCACCGCCCAGTGCCAGTGCCAGCATCTGGTGACCGAGGCAGATACCGAAGATCGGTTTGCCGCTGGCAACCAGATCGCGAATCTCAGGTACGGCATATTCGCCGGTTGCTGCCGGGTCGCCGGGGCCGTTTGAGAGAAACACGCCATCCGGTTCAAGGCCGAGTATCTCGTCAGCGGTTGTGTTGCCGGGTACGACGGTGACCTTGCAACCCTGCTGCGCCAGGCAACGCAGGATGTTGCGCTTGGCGCCGAAATCCATGGCAACGACATGGTGGCGCGGGTCTTGCTGCCGGCCAAATCCGGCGCTCCAGTCCCACAGGGTTTCATCCCAGTCAAAGCGCTGAGTGCAGGACACCTCTTTGGCCAGGTCCATGCCTTCCAGACCGGGCCAGTCTGCAGCCTGGCGGCTCAGCTCGCTGATATCAAACTTCGCTCCGGCATTGTGGGCAATCACGGCATTCGGCATTCCTGATTCACGGATCAGTGATGTCAGAGCGCGGGTATCCACGCCTGCGATGGCGATGATATTGCGGGCCTTCAGCCAGGCATCAAGATGCCTGGCAGCGCGGTAATTGGACGGATTGGTAATATCGGTTTTCAGCACGCAGCCGCGGACACCGGAGGTCGCGGCGAGGTTGAAGGTTTCAATATCCTCATCATTGGTGCCGACATTGCCGATGTGCGGGAAGGTGAAGGTAATGATCTGGCCGGCATAGGACGGATCAGTGAGGATTTCCTGGTAGCCGGTGATGGCCGTGTTGAAGCACAACTCGCCGGTGGCATGGCCAGTTGCGCCAAGCCCGGTGCCTTCAATCACCGTTCCATCGGCCAGCACTAGCCGGGCCGTCATGGCCTGGTCGGTCCAGGCAGGCGTGGCTGCAACGTCACTTCCGGCGAGTGCAGGTGCCGGGCGGGAGGATGACTTTGTGGGCGGCATCGGCCTTCCAGGAAAATCCTGGCCTTTTGGTTTGGGGGCTGTCCCGGGCGCAGCTGAGTGCCCGGACAGTTTGCCGGAAACTAGATAGCGGTCCTGCCTGCGTCAAGCGCTGGCAGGCCCTCAATCCCCGTGATTCAGCATGAATTGTAACGTTTTTAGTCTGCGGCTTGCGCGGCTCAGATGGTGCGGGTATCAATTGGGCCGTCGTTGCCCCCAGTTTAACGCTCAGCCATGAAAGGCACTACGTATGAGTGATTCTATCCGTGACCGTGTCAGCGCCCTCATGAAAGAGGCCATGCGCGAACAGGACAAGACACGGCTTTCAACCCTGAGGTTGATTTCGGCGGCGTTCAAGGATCGCGAAATACAGAACCGCGGCACGGGCAAGGACGACAGCCTGACAGAAGCGGGCATGCAGGAAATCCTGTCCAAGATGATCAAGCAGCGCAAGGAATCTGCCGAAACCTACGAAAAAGGCGGCAGGCCGGAGCTTGCGGCAACCGAAAAGGCGGAGATAGAAATTATCGAGGAATTTCTGCCGCGTCAGCTATCGGTTGCTGAAATCGAGGCGGCGGTGTCCGGGGTGGTGAAAGAGCTGGATGCGTCTGGCCTGAAAGACATGGGCCGGGTGATGGGTATGTTGAAGGAACGCCATGCTGGTCAGATGGACTTTGCCAAGGCCGGTGCCATCGTAAAGAACCTGCTCAGCTAGATCCGGTTTATGATGTCAAGCGGGCCCACTTAATTTCAGGAATTGCCAGGTCATACGCGGTCGCTCGAGGGTGCTATCGAACCTGAGACGGTGTTTTCGCCACATTGGTGTTCAAGACTCTCGCTGACTTCTGCTCTCTCTCTGATTGCTGAGGGATAGGAAAATGGTTTTACGGCGACATCTTATTTTCGGCCTGGGTATCACTGGTGTACTCGGCGGCTCGGCGCTGCCAATGCTTGCCGGTTCCGAGGCTGTTGCTCAACAGAGCAGCCAGCCACTTTTCAAGGCGCAGGACTGGGCAGTGAAACTGATAAAGGCGGCTGAATCCCAGGTTGGATTGACCACTGAATATGACCCGGCTTACACGCGGCTTGCCTATCCGCTGGGGGATGTGCCGATACAACGGGGTGTGTGCACCGATGTTGTCATCCGGGCGTACAGGGCGGCGTTCGGCATCGATCTGCAAAAACTGGTTCACGAGGACATGAAATCGGCGTTTGCCAGCTATCCGACCATTTGGGGACTGAAGCGGCCAGACCGCAATATCGATCATCGACGGGTGCCCAACCTGGAACATTTCCTGAAACGCCGCGGCGCCGACCTGCCGGTAACGCAAGACGGCGCGGTCTATCAACCCGGTGACCTGGTCACGCAGCGCCTGCCGGGAAACCTGCCGCATATAGCCATCGTCACCAATCGCCCGGCAAGCGGGCGCAATCATGCGTTGGTGGTGCACAATATCGGGGCGGGCACCCGGATTGAGGACCGCTTGTTCGAGTTCAGGATTTCGGGGCATTTTCGATTTGCGCCGACTGTGGGCTGAACCCGACCGAAGCCGAGCCGGTGGCGTGATATACCCGGATCGATCAGGCATAAGATTTGCGACCACTATAACCTGATGCAACTCAGGCGACTGCTGCCTTGCAGATTCTTCCAGATCATGATGCTGTGGAGAGTAGTCAGTGGGTGCGATCTCGAATTGATCACGATGCCTTAACTGGGGGGAGCAAGTACTCCGCAATCCCTTCAATCGCACCCACTGATACGCAACCCCGATAGGGGGCTGTGTTGCGCTGTTGAGGGAATATTATTCAGTTAGAACCGCTCAAAACAATTGCAAGAATGCATTACCTTCGTGAAATACCGTGTGCCGGTATTGGTGATTTATTTTCGGCATGGGTA
>JBPCVV010000022.1:0-3259 GCA_051010195.1 Anderseniella sp.
AGTCCAGTTCGGGAATACGCAGCACCTGTCCCGGGTAAATCTTGTCCGGATGGGTCAGCATCGGCTTGTTGGCTTCAAAGATCACAGTGTACTTTCCGCCCTTGCCCTTGCCGTAGTGCGCCTCGGAGATCTTCCAAAGATTGTCGCCCTTCTCCACCGTGTAGAAAACCGGGTCTTTCTGGGATGGCGCGGTCAGGTTGCTTTCGACCTTGGAAACGCCAAGTGTATTGCCGACAGCAATGATCGCCTTTTCAAGAATTGACTGGTCTGCAACATCACCGGTGACAATGGCCTTGTCGCCATCAATTTCGACTTTCACATTCTCGGTGCCGAGTTTGTGTGAATCCAGCTCTTTCTTAAGCGCATCCGCCGTTGGCGCTTCTTCATCACCCCCGATGCCGAGAGCCTTTCCGGCACTCTTGATGAAATCGAAAATTCCCATAACGTTCTCCTTGCTGTAGACTGGGCCCCGCCCGATCACCTATTTGTGACCTACTTTTGCACTGATCGTCTACCAAAAACATTCTCAAGATTTTAGTGTAAAAACATGTTCGTACAGGAACGAAAATTTTAACAGGAGGCCAAAATGGCTGTGCAGATTGGCGATACCGCCCCGAACTTTGATGCTGAAACGACCGAAGGAAACATCAACTTCTACGACTGGGCCGGAGATTCCTGGGTCGTGATGTTTTCCCACCCGAAGGATTTTACGCCGGTGTGCACCACAGAGCTCGGCGCCATGGCGGGCATTGCTGACCAGTTTGCCGCCCGCAACACCAAGATAATCGGGCTGTCGGTCGACAGTGTCGATGACCACCAGCGCTGGAAGCAGGACATAGCAGATGCAACCGGCAACGCCGTCAACTACCCGATGATCGGTGACACCGAGATGACGGTGGCCAAACTGTTCGGCATGATCCACCCGAATGCCACCGGCAAGGCCGCGGAGCGTACGGCTGCAGATAACAAGACCGTGCGCACAGTGTTCGTCATCGGCCCGGATCGTGAGGTCAAGCTGACCCTCGCCTACCCGATGAGCACCGGTCGCAACTTTGACGAAATCCTGCGGGTGTTGGATTCCATCCAGCTAACAGCCAAGCACAAGGTCGCCACACCGGTGAACTGGCAGAACGGTGAAGACGTGATCATCGTGCCGGCAGTGTCTGATGAAGAAGCCAAGGAGAAATTCCCGCAGGGCTGGAAGTCACCCAAGCCCTACATCCGGCTGGTCAGCCAGCCCGAGGACTGACAGTCACGCCAATAACGCGCAATTGAGAAGGCCAGACCCGTTTGTCTGGCCTTTTTCAGTTGGCGGAAAGGTCTCCTGTCCGCTAGGTTTGGAACACGATCAAAATCACATTCATACGGGAGGCGTTCGCCTTGAAACTTCATCACAATCCGGCTTCGCCTTTTGTCCGCATGGTTATGGTCACCGCGCATGAACTGAGCATTGCTGACCAGATCGACCTGATCGATACCGGCGTGTTTCTACCTGACCGGATCAATGACGCAGTTGCTGCCGACAATCCACTCGGCAAGATTCCCTCGCTGGTCACCGACCACGGAACCGCCTTGTACGACAGCCGGGTGATCTGTGAATATCTATGTCATTATGCTGGCGACAAGAACCTGCTACCGGATGAACCGGTATCCAGGTTTCGCATCCTCACTATGCAATCCCTCGCCGTCGGCCTGATGGATGCCGGTGTATCAAGGCGTTACGAGACAAGTGTGCGACCTGAAGAGAAGCGCTGGCCGGACTGGGTGGCACGCCAGCACGCCCGCATGGACGCCGGCATGGACGATCTGGAACACAACTGGACAGGCGAGTTCGACGTCGTGCACGCAGGAACCATCGCTACCGCCGCGGTGCTTGCCTATTTCGACTTCCGCTATGGCGATCTTGGTTGGCGAGACAACCGGCCGAAACTGGCAGGGTTTTATGAAGACTTCGCCAAGCGGCCTTCGATGGCGTCAACCCAGCCGCCTGTGTGAGCTAGCCGATTCATGATCCGTACAATCGAACATCCCGGCTTCCTGGTCGGCACCATCATGCTCTCCCTGGCGGCTGCCATGTGGTGGATGATGTGGGCGCATATGGGCAATGCGGCCGCCATGTCCGACATGGCCATGATGGTCAACTGGAGTGCCAGAAGCCTCACCGGCACGTCGGCCATGTGGCTGTTCATGATGCTGGCCATGATGCTGCCCGCCATGGTGCCGATGGTCGCAACCTATGCGCTGGTTTCGAAAAACGAAGTGCAGGGTCCTGCCCTGGCGCTGCGCGTCGGAATTTTTGCCATCGGGTATTTTTCATTGTGGGCAGCGTTTTCCATTGCCGCCGCCTTTCTGCAGACCGCGCTGGCGCAGACACCGTGGTTTGAGAGTGGCGGCACACAGGCCCTGCCCGTTGCCTCGGGCATATTACTGATAGCAGCCGGCGCCTGGCAGCTCACGCCGGTCAAGGACACCTGCCTGCAGCACTGCCGCAGCCCGATGGCATTCCTGCTGGCCCACTGGAAAGGCGGCCTAAAAGGCGCGTTTCCCCTGGGCCTGCATCATGGAACCTTTTGCGTCGGTTGCTGCGGCATGATCATGGGGCTGATGTTTGTATTCGGTGCCATGACGGTGTGGTGGATGGCCGTGCTGGCATTATATTTTGTGGCAGAAAAGATTTTTCCGCGCGCACAAACCTGGGGACGTGTTGTCGGCATTGTGCTGATTGCCGCAGGCTTGTACGTTCTCGCTGAAGTACTTTGGAGTTGACGACCACCATGGCCGAAATCGAAGACTGGAAAATCAAGGGCGAACTGGCCCTGAACTGTAATTGTGACCTGTTTTGTCCCTGTGTCGTATCGCTCGGCGCCGCCAAGCCCACACATGGATACTGCCAGGCCTGGATGGCTGTGCGGATAGACGACGGTCACTGGGGCACGACCAGCCTGAAAGGCGTCAATGTGGCGGCCCTACTCGATATTCCCGGCCGCATGGGTGAAGGTGGATGGTCTGTCGGCCTGTATGTCGACGACAAGGCCAGCGACGACCAGACCCACGCCATTGAAATGATCATGTCCGGTTCGGCCAAGGGTACAACCGGTCTGTTCAAGCTGCTGGTCGCCAATTTCCTCGGTACCCAGCGCATGCCGGTGACCTATGAAACCAACGGTACCGAACGCTCGGTAACAGCCGGTCGCAAAGTGATGGCAAGCATCAAGCAGATCGACGGTGCACGGCCCGGCGAACCGGTGATTATCCAGAA
>JBPCVV010000023.1:0-3426 GCA_051010195.1 Anderseniella sp.
GTTCACGGGTGGCCCTGACGCCAGCGCCGACAATGGCAAAAACGGTGATCTCAGTCAGCCGAAACTGCCCGATATCGAGAAAACATATTATCAAGTCAATCTTGCACAAAGCGACAAAAAATAACGTGGACTGAAAGAAAAATTTACGTCACATACATGCCATGTCCATCCGCGTATTGAGAACGCTCATTGCAGTCGAGGAAAACGGCACCTTCAGTGCGGCAGCCGATGCTGTGTTCGTGACCCATGCCGCTGTCAGCCAGCAGATGAAGAGCCTGGAAGAACAATGGGGCATCTCGATATTCGACAGGACCAGGCGCACGCCTTTGCTGACCCCGACCGGCCGGGCGCTTGTCAGCAAGGCGCGCGAGGTGGTCGCCGCCTATGATGGGCTGGTGCCATCGGTCTTGGGCGATGACGGCCTGACCGGCAAGCTGATGCTGGGTGCGGTTCCAACCACTCTGGTTGGCCTGACGCCTGCCGCCATTTCCATGCTCAAGGAGGAATATCCGGATCTGCATGTCAGCGTTCATCCGGGTCTTACCAACGAGTTGCTGCTGCAGGTCGAACGCGGCAGTCTGGACGCAGCCATCGTCACAAAACCTGACTTGCTGCCGGCGCGGTTGAACTGGCGGGACATCGCCATAGAGCCCATGCAGCTTCTGGCATCGGTGGAAACTGAAAGCAACGATCCCGTGCATCTCCTGGAAACCAATCCGTTCATTCGGTTTTCCAGAAATGCGGTTGTCGGTGTGATGATCGAGAAATGGCTGCAGAGGCAGAAAATAGACGTCAACGACACCATGGAACTGGAAGGGCTGGAAGCCATATCCAGCATGGTCCTGTGCAATCTCGGGGTTTCCATTGCGCCGCGCAGCTGTGTTCCAGCCATGAACCAGCTTCCGCTGAAACGCCTGTCACTTGGCCCGGATGCCCCTGCCCGGCAACTGGGGCTCATCAGCCGCGATGACAGTGCCAGGGCCCGGGTGATCGATGAGATGCACGCCAGGCTGCTGAAGGCAGTCACAGCGGCCGGACGCACAGCAGCCGGCCCGACGGCACGTCCGCCGGAATGACGCTGGAGTTTTTCACCTACCTGCTGCTCGGAGCAGCGGCCGGCGGCCTGATCAACGGCCTTGCCGGTTTTGGCACGGCCCTGTTTGCCCTGGGCTTCTGGCTGCAGATCATGCCACCGGTGCAGGCGGTTTCCGTCGCAGTCGCCATGTCTGTGGCAAGCGGCCTGCAGGGACTGTGGCTGGTGCGCCGCTCGATTGCGGATCAGCCGCGTCGGCTGGCGCGGTTTCTGCTGCCGGCATTGGTCGGCATACCCGCCGGTGTCGCGCTGTTGTCCGTACTGCAACCGGGAATTCTGAAAATTATCATCGCAGGCTTCATGATCCTGTATGGCGGCTTTTTCACGTTCCGCAGCGCGCTGCCCCGGCTGGAACGGCCGACCCCGGTGATCGACGCAATGGTGGGCCTGCTGGGCGGTGTTCTCGGCGGTGCTGCTTCACTGTCCGGCGCCCTGCCGACCATGTGGTGCGCCATGCGTGCGTGGCCGAAATCGGAAACCCGGGCCGTCCTGCAACCTTTCAATGTATCAGTGCTGGGCCTCGCCATGCTGATCTTCGCCGTCACGGGCGCCTATGGCTGGGACACCATCAAACTGATCATCTTCGCACTGCCGGCGACGATGATCGCCTCACAGATCGGTATCTCGGTTTTCAAACGCCTCAGCGATGACCAGTTCCGCCGCATCATAATCGCCATGATGTTCGTCTCGGGTTTGGCATTGCTGGTCAGGGAGTTACTATTCTGATCAGCCGATCAGCTCGTCGCTCTTGTCGTCGGTTTCGCCAAACCGCTTCAGTGTCGCCGGCCTTGTGCCTTCGTAGGCCTTTTCCAGATTTTTCGAGATCCGTTCGTTTTCCCGCTCGAACAAGCAGTTACCGTCCAGGTCTGACGCGACAATAAACGGGCCCATCCTGTTGCAGCGGATCACCCACATGGCCTGGGCAAGACCAAGTTCCTCGTTCCAGTGCACCGCCTCTACATTTTCCACACCACGCCCCAGCAGCGCGCCGGTGCCGTAGCCGACCGTGCTCAGGTAAATCGCCCCGTTGGGCACAAAATAGCTCTTATAGTCCTTGCTGCTCATGCCGCCCTTGCCGATCACCAGCTTGGCACCGGACTTGGCCAGCCATTCCGGCAGCCATTTGGCAAACCGGAACGACGCCGTCGCCGTCACTGCCCCCATTTCGAAACTGCCATCCGGATTGATCCGCGCCGCCGGCGAACAGTGAAAGTTCGCGGCGCTCTGCGACGGCAACTCCAGGGGAATATTGGCCTTGTCCTCAAGCGCCCGCCGGTAGACACCTTCGCGCGCCGTATACATCAGCCCGTCCAGGTACACGATGTCACCCAGCTTCAACTCGGCCAGTGCTTCGGCCGTGGGGGTTGTACTCAGGCGGATTTCTCGTGGCTTCGGGGCATTTGCCATTCCACAGTCTCCCGGCGTTGATAATCGGTGAACCAGTCAGGATCGGTGCGATGCTCCACACGCCCGTCCGCGAAAACCCGTGCCACGGCCCTGCGCGACGACAGGCAAAACGCATGCACCGACATCTGCATGCCGCCGGTATGACAATATCCCACTTCGATATGGGTATCGATGACCATGGACTTGCCGACAAAACCCATGGCGCCCATGCCGATGGAATTGCCCAGTTCGGTGAACTCCAGTTCCAGTTCGGCGATCTTGGGGTCGCAATTCCGGTCGCCAACAGTACGCAGGCAGGCCGCGCGCTTGCCCAGCACCATGCAGGTGTCCTTGCAGCCGCCAAGCCCGATGCCGATGATCGCCGGCTGGCAGGCCAGGCCGCGCTTGCCGAAAGCCACCAGGCTGTCGAGGAAAAACCGCTTGATGCCCTGAATGCCGTCGGAGGGAAACAGCATGCGATAATCGGTGCCGAACAATCCGCCCTTGTGCACGGTGATCAGGTCAATCCATTCGCCGCCCGGCTCATAGCCATACTCAATTTCCGGCGCACCGATACCGACATTGTTGTCATGATCGGTCCGCCACAGCGGGTGCACCCGGTTGGGACGCAGCGGCACGCCGTTGGTGGCGCTGGCCGTGGCGCGGCGCAACGCTGCCTCCAGTGCGACCGGGCCGCCTTCAACCTGGGTTTCATTGCCCATTTTCACATACCAGCGCGGCGTTCCGGTATCGCCGCACATGGCGCGGCGGTCCTGTTTGGCCGCCTCATAGTTCTCCAGCATGGCCTGCAGCACGAACGACGACAGGTCGCCGTCCTCAACACTGGCAGCGGTCTTGAGGCCTTCCAGGTAGTCGTCGGGGATCTCGATGGCCGCCTTGTCCATCAGGGTTTCAGCGGTTTTTTCGATCAGGTCAATCGGGATCAT
>JBPCVV010000024.1:0-10518 GCA_051010195.1 Anderseniella sp.
GGATCCCCGTCGGACAACAAAAGTGACTGGCGGAGTTTCGGTTCCGCAATCGGGCCCAGCACGATCGCCAGAACGGCAGGCGCCAGCGGATAGTCCAGAATGCGCAACAGGAACGCGCCCAGCCCGAAAAGTACCATCAGCCACACATCGAAAAGGTTCTGATAAGCCGCAAATGTACCGACGACCGAGAGCACGAAGATCAACGGCGCCAGGATGGTGAACGGCATGCGCAGCATCCACAGGAAGATCGGGATGAATGCCAGGTTGACCAGCACAGCGATCAGGTTGGAAACGTAGAACGACCCGATCAGCGGCCAAACGAAATCGGGCTGATCGACGAACAGGCGGGGTCCGGGCTGCAGTCCCCAGATCACCATGCCGGCAAGCAACACCGCAGTCGTGGGAGAACCTGGTATGCCCAGCGTCATCATCGGCAGCATGGCCCCGGTCGAGGCTGAGTTGTTGGCCGCCTCAGGAGCTGCCACACCATCCAGTTCACCCTTGCCGTAATTGGCCGGATTGCGGGATATCATCTTGGCGACACCATAAGACATCAGCGAACCGGGCGTGGCACCTGCGGCTGGCAGGATGCCGACAAAAAAGCCCAGTGCCGAACCGATAACGGTGCCCTTCCAGGCCTTCTTGCGATACTCGTCCAGTGCCTTCCAGATGCGCGAAAACGTAATGGTGGCCTCGGTCATGGTGATCTTGCCGCGCGACGAGTTGATGGTCCAGATCATCTCGCCGATGCCGTAGACGCCGATGGCCAGCACCAGGAACCTGATGCCGTGGCTGAAACCGGTGGTGTCGATCAGACCGGCAGTGGCCGGGAACAGGTCCAGCGGATCACCGAACTGCAGACGCGGCTCGCCGGAAATGATGTCGAAACCAACCGTTGCCAGCACCAGCCCTATACATATGGAGAAGATGGTCTTGGGAATATCATCACCGCCCAGCCCGACAAATGTCGCAAACGCCAGCAGCATCAGGGCGAATATCTCCGGATTGCCGAAGTCCAGGGCAACCGAGGCCAGCGCGGGAGCAAACCCAGTGAACAGCAAATTGGCCACGGTTCCACCGACAAAGGATGCCACGGCGGCTGCAACAAGCGCCTGGTCAGCCCTGCCCTTGAGAGCAAGGGGTCTGCCGTCAAAGGTCGTGGCGACAGCAGTTGACGCACCGGGAATGCCAAGCGTGATCGAGGAAATGGCACCACCGTACATGGCACCATAGTAGATGGCGGCCAGGAAAATCATCGGCGACGTGGCGGTGCCGGTGTACTTCTGGATTACAAATGTGAACGGCAGCAGGATCGCCACACCATTGACTGAGCCGAGCCCCGGCATGGCACCGACAAACAGACCCACGACGACACCAATGAAGGCAAGCCCCAGGTTGACGGGCTGCAGGGCTTGCCACACACCATCGCCCAGGGCTGCGAAAATCTCGATCATGAATCCATTGCCTTCTTGATTGATCCTTCCGGCACTTTTGTGCTTCGGGAGAAGTCAGGTCGTCACAGGAAAATTTCGTAAAGCGGCAGGAACAGCGGTTCCGTGACGCCTTTCGGCAGCACGATCCGCATCGCCACGTCGAAGAAAAAGAAACAGAACACCGGCGTTCCAATAGAGATTGCCAGGGTCCGGGCCACCGAATGCCGGCCCAGGAAAAAAAGGTAGTAAAACAGGAAGACAAACATGCCGGCGTAAAACCCGACAAACTGTATCAGCACCATGAAGCCGATCAGTCCGCCACCCACCAGCAACAGCATGCGGCGGCCATAGGCGTCCAGGTAAACCTCGTCTGACTGCGACGGCGGTGACGTTCTGCGCCACCAGTTTACCGCAATCCAGATAGAGCAGATCAGCATGATCGCCGACAACCAGAAAGGCCACCAGCCGCTGGCCGGGCCTTCACCCTCGATCATGCCGATATTGTCGAAGCGGGCGACGGAGGGGTCCCAGGCAGGGGCCTCTCCGCTCTTCCACATCAGATAGGCCGAGAAGATGCCAAGTATGATGGCAGTGACGATTTCTGCACGCCGCATGACTATGACATCTCCCCGGCTCTGATCTGCTTGCTGTTGCGACGCTTACTTGATTGCGCCGGATGCCTTCAGAATGGTCTCGTGGCGAGCCTTCTGGGTTTCCCAGTAAGACTTAAGATCGCCACCGGCCATGAAGTCACCCATCAGAGACTTTTTGGACTTGTAGTCCTGCCACTTGGCAGACTTGAAGACCTTGTCGAACAGACCGGTGTAGTACTTCTGGGCGTCCTCGGACATGCCAGGTGCACCAACAACGGCGCGCTGCATGAAGTAGGAGAAATCACCGCCTTTTTCCTTCAGTGTCGGCACATCCTTGAACATGGGCAGACGCTTGTCGGTAAAGGCAACCAGCGGGATCACATCGCCGGACTCATAGAAACCGAGAGCCTCGGACGGATTGTTGACAGAGGACGTGATCTGCTTGCCGGCAAGGTCTTTGGCAACGGCACCGCCACCCTTGTACGGGATGTATTTGATATCCAGACCATAGGCGTTGTTCAGGTAGTCGGTGATGATGTTGTCTTCGGAGTTCTTGCCGGTTCCGCCCATCACCCATTTGCTGCCGTCTGCCTTGGCCTTTTCAAGGAATTGCTCAAACGTGGTAATGCCGGTGTCCTTGTGAACCCACAGCAGGAAGGTATCTTCCGCCATGCGGCCAACAGGGGCGAACTGCATGATATCGACACCCAGGCCGGGCTGACGCAGCGGCGTGGTGAAGAACGAGTTCAGGGTCACCATGATGGTGTGATCGGGATCGCCAGCGCCCTTCATGTGCACCAGGGCTTCAGCGCCGGAGCCGCCGGATTTGTTGGTCGGCACAAGCGGCTTGCTGGCCAGTTTTTCTTCTTCGACAATAGCCTGCATCAGGCGCGCCATCTTGTCGGCGCCACCGCCCTTGCCGGCCATGATCACGAAATCGATCGGCTTGGTCGGCTCAAACGCCAGAGCAGGCGAAGTGGTTGCTGCCACCGATGCTGCCATACCGCTCGCGAAAACGAGTCCGAGTGCAATTCTTCTAGTAAGTTTCATTTTAGTTCTCCCTTTGGGGTCGTTGAAAGCACCGGCCATGTTAGGTCGCTGCCACAGAATTGAAACCCTGGCCACCAGACCGCCGTATCTGCTGCCGGCTTGTTTCCGGTACCTGTCCACATTGTGGAACCACCTGTTATACCAGCCAAAATCAAGAAATCTTGGCGTGTGGTATACCAGTTGATGACCGGATCGTATCAGATTGGCGGTCGGCATCAAGCAAAACCAGACAGGTTGTCGCAGAATTACTGATGTTTTTCCGCACAGTGGTCACTCCTTTCTCCTGCGGCCGGAAATTCAGTTTTGATCCGGGTTGCAACCCCGAAAACTCACCGACCTGACTGCCTCAAAACCGTTAGAGCAACATTGTGGATTCATTCGGACCCGTGCTGTTCTAATGCGCCATCAATACCGGCATATCCGCGTGATCGACGACATATTGCGTGGCGCCTCCAAACACCATTTCCCGACCCCGGCTTGAGCCATACGCCCCCATCAACAGACAGTCGGCTCCCAGCGATCCAGCGCCTTCGAGCAATACCTTGCCGGCATTGCTGCCCGGCTTGATTTCCGAATGGGTGGCCTTGACATCGTGATCTGCCAGGAAATTCAACAGGTGTGCACCTGTGAGCTCAAGTTTGTCGCCGGCCATGGTCATCACAGATACCTTGTCCGCGGCGGTCAGGATCGGCATGGCCAGCGATACAGCGCGCGCTGCCTCGCGTGATCCGTTCCAGGCAACGGCAATTTCTCGTCCGATCTTCTCCGGCGGCGGTGATGGTGGGCACATCATCACCAGCGAACCGGTATTGACCAAAGCTGCCTCAAGGGTGTTGCGGCCAGTCGCCCTGTCGCGGTAGGGGCGCGCCACCGCGACAACATCGGCCAACCGGCCGCGGGCTGACACCATGTTGGCTTGCTTGCCGCGTTCGATGCGCCAGGTGGCGGACAGCCTGTTCTTGGGATGGGGTTTGCCAATATCAACCAGTTTCAACTTGTTGGCGCTGGCATACTCTTCAAACTGCGCGGTGATCTGTGCTTCTTCAGCGTTGGCGAGATCATCGCCGGATTTCGAAATCTGTTCCCGAAGGATAGCCGGAACCGAGACCCCGAACGGGATCAGATCTTCAGGTGCCGGGCGGCAGTGCACGGCTTCGATGTGACCTGACTTGCCGGCAAGCGCCAGCGCGTGATCAAGCACATTTTCACCTTTGCCGTCGTTCCTGATCGGAACAAGAATTCTGCGTATTGCCATGCTGTTCCGGTTCCTAACTGCCCAACACTGTTCCGGCCGCAATGCCGGCCTGGGCGGCCCAGTCCTGGGCAGCCATCTTGTCACCACCTGCCGGGCGAACCCGCTTGATGCAGATCCGCCCGCCGATCAGTTGCACGGCGACGCCGTCGTCGGACACTTCGACGACTTTAGAGGACACACCATCACCGGCCACCAATTTGCAGTCGTAGACCTGCACCTCGTTACCATTCAACGTTGTCCAGGCGCCCGGGCTCGGATTGGTGCCGCGGACCAGATCGTAAACCTGCTTCACCGGTTTGTTCCAGTCGATCCTGGCATGCTTCTTGGTGCAGCGCCGCTCGTACGTCGCCCTGGCTTCATCCGGCACAATACGCGGCGGCTTACCTGAACGAAACAGGTCACAGACCTCTATCACGCTCTCAATCGCGGACGGATAAATCTTCTTGAAATAAAGATCGATCACCGTGTCATCGGGTGCAATATCGCATTCCCACTGCAGCAGACTGTCACCCTCGTCCAGCCCGTCGGTTGGATAGAACCAGCTGTAGCCCGACTTCGTCGATCCCATGATGATCGGCCAGTTCACTGCGCTGGGACCACGGTGAAGCGGCAACAGAGACGGGTGGAAGCAGATGGATCCCAGTTTCGGAGTATCCCGGGCGGCTTCCGGCACAAAAACATTGACGAAGGCCATGACCATCAGGTCGGCATTGCAGGAGGCCAGCGTCTCCAGCGCGTCCCGGTCATCGAAGTCCGCAGGCTGATGCACCGGCAGGCCCTTTTCCAGTGCAAACTCCTTGATCGGGTCGACCGGCCTGCCGTCCCGATCGGGCTCACAATACACAGCAACAACCTCGTCCTTGCCGGCATCCAGTATCTTCGCCAGCGCATCCTTGCCGAATGCCTGCTGGCCCATCACGATGATCCGCATCGGATCACCGGGCTCTTGCCAGTTCGCTGCCATCAATTCCCTCTCCCGATCGTATTGTTACTCAGCCGCCTGCTTCATTTCGCCGATAGCGCCTGACGCCCGGATCTGATCAATCTCGTCCGCAGAATAGCCCAGCACCTGTGTCAGTATCTCTTCCGTGTGCTCGCCCAGCAACGGTGAGCGTTTTACTTCGGCAGGGGAGTCGGACAGTTTGACCGGCATGCCGACCGTCAGGTAGCTGCCGCGCTCTGGATGATCCACTTCAACAACCGTTTCGGTTGCCCGCAGGGACGGCTCTTCGGCAATTTCCTTCATGGACAGGATCGGTCCGACCGGTATGTCCTGCGGGTTACAGATTTCCATAACCTCGAACTTGGTCTTGGTCTTGGTCCATTTCTCGATGCGCTCAAATATCTGTTCCAGCTTGTCCAGGCGCGCAGGCGGTGTCGCGTAGCCGGGATCGGTTTTCCAGTCAGGCTCGCCGATGGTGTCACAGACCTTCTCCCACACAGCCGCCTGGGTGATGAAGTAGGTATAAGCGTTGGGATCGGTTTCCCAGCCCTTGCATTTGAGAATGGCGCCCGGCTGGCCACCACCTGAATCATTGCCCGCACGCGGCGTTGCATCTCCGAACTCAATACCCTTGCCGAACTGTGTATATTCGTTCAACGGACCATGAGCGAGACGCTGCTGGTCACGCAATTTCACACGGCACAGGTTGAGGACGCTGTCCTGCATGGGTGCCAGCACACGCTGGCCCTTGCCGGAGTTTGTGCGCTGATAGAGCGCAGACACGATACCAAAAGCCAGATGAAGGCCGGTACCGGAATCACCTATCTGAGCGCCGGTCACCAAAGGCGGTCCATCCAGAAATCCGGTGGTGGAGGCAGATCCGCCGGCACACTGGGCCACGTTTTCATAAACCTTGCAGTCTTCATACGGGCCCGGGCCAAAGCCTTTGACCGATGCATAAATCATCTTCGGATTCAGTTCCTGGATGCGTTCCCAGGTCAGCCCCATGCGATCGAGTGCGCCGGGGGCAAAATTTTCCACCAGCACATCGCAGGTTTTCACCAGCCGTTCGAGCACATCCCTGCCCTGCTCTGTCTTTGAGTTGAGCGCAATGGAGCGCTTGTTGTGGTTGAGCATGGTGAAGTACAGCGAATCGGCATTGGGGACGTCGCGCAACTGTCCGCGCGTTGCATCGCCCACGCCGGGGCGTTCCACCTTGATTACATCGGCCCCGAGCCAGGCCAGCAACTGAGTACAGGTCGGGCCGGACTGGACGTGTGTGAAATCCAGAACCTTGACGCCTTTGAGTGCCTGCATTTTGTCCTCCCGTCTGGATCATTCAGTGTTTGGGTCGATCAACCCGGCGTGCTGAAAACATGATCCCGTTCAATGTTGGTATGTTTATCGCTGCCTACTTGTACATGGTCTGGGCCTTGGTGCCGGGTGCGTATTCATCCGGGTCGACCCAGACGTTCACCACCGCACATTTTCCGGTCTTGGCGATGGCTTCCCTGGCGCGCTGCAGGGCCGGCTGGATCTCCGATGCTTCACGCACCTCTTCGCCGTGACCGCCGATCATCTCACCAAACATGGAGAACGGAATGTCGCCGAGCTTGTTGCCTATATTGCCGCGCTGCTCGCCGTATTTGGCGATCTGGCCGTAACGGATCTGGTTCATGTGCGAGTTGTTGCCGACGACCGCCAGATAGGGAGCGCCGAACCGCTGCGAGGTTTCCATGTCGAACGCGGTCATGCCAAACGAGCCATCGCCATAGAGGCACATGACCTCCTTGTCCGGATTGGCCAGCTTTGCCGCCATGGCAAACCCGGTGCCGACACCAAGTGATCCGAGAGCGCCCGGATCCATCCACTGGCCCGGACCACGGGGCCGCACGGCCTGCGCGGAAATGGTGACAATGTCGCCGCCATCGCCGATGTAGATGGTGTCTTCGCCGAGGAATTCGTTGATTTCCCAGGCAAGACGGTAGGGATGGATCGGATTCCGGTCAGACGTAAACAACGGCATCAGCTTTTCGAGCGCGACAGCTTCCGCTGCACGCAGCTTGGCCATCCACTGCTTGCGCTCATCCTGCGCAGACTTGTCAATGCGCCCGGAGGCTGCCTGTTCCACGGCGGCCAGGATGGCGCCCGGATCACCGCACAAACCCAGATCCACATCACGGTTCTTGCCGACGGTGTTGTAGCCCATATCGATCTGCACCAGCGTGGCTTCCTTGGAGATGCGCTTGCCGTAACCCATGCGGAAGTCAAACGGCGTGCCGACGATCAGAATGACATCGGCTTCCTTGAACGCCATTGAGCGGGTGCGGTCAAACCCGTGCGGATCTTTCGGGTGCAGCATGCCGCGGCTGGCACCGTTCAGATAGGCCGGAATGTCCAGCGAGCGTACCAGCGAGATCGCCTCGTTATGACCCTGAGCAGCCCATACCTGCTGGCCGAACAAAACGGCAGGCCGTTTTGCCGTTACCAGGATATCGGCGAGCTTTTCGATATCTGCAGGATCACCGATGGAGCGAACCGAACCGCGGTACTTGCCGGGCGTGGGGACGATTGCCTTGTCAACCGGGATTTCGGCATCAAGGATGTCTCGCGGAATTTCGAGGTATGACGGACCATAGGCACCGTTGAAGCTCTCACGCGCGGCCATGGCGATCATGTCGGCGACACGCTCCGTCGACAACACGCCCGCGGAAAACTTGGTGATCGGCGCCATCATGTCGACGTGCGGCAGGTCCTGCAGCGATCCCATCTTGTGCTGGGTCAGCGATGACTGGCCGCCGATATGCAGGATCGGGCTTTCCGACCTGAACGCCGTTGCAACACCGGTGACCGCGTTAGTGCAGCCCGGCCCCGCCGTCGTAACCACGCATCCGAGCTTACCGGTCTGGCGCGCATAACCGTCGGCGGCGTGGGCTGCGACCTGTTCGTGACGCACATCGACAATGCGGATACCTTCATCGATACAGCCGTCATAGATGTCGATGATATGGCCGCCGCACAGGGTGAAGATTGTATCCACACCTTCAGCCTTGAGGGCCTTGGCAACCAGATGCCCACCGGAGATGACCGAGCCATCCTTGGTCTTGGCCTTGAGAGTGTCTTCTGCGGTGGATGTCGGTGCGGTGGTTGTTGTACTCATTTGTCACTGGCTCCCTGATGGATTGTTATGTCAGCCGGCCTGCTGTCGAGGCCGTGTCGTTTGGTTCAGCCTGCGCCTTGTTCAGCGCCGGAAAAAGTGTTCCAGTTTTTGCGAACGTGACCATGCAAGCGCATGGTGTGTTCGCGTACCAGCATCGAGGCCAGCTCGGCATTGCGGTCCTCAATGGCCTCGATGATGTTCATGTGATCAACCACCGACCGGGTGATGCGGTCGCCCTCGGCCATGGCCCGTTCGCGGATAGAGCGCATGTGCAGAAACAGTCCTCTGGCAATATCCAGCAGCATCGGACTGCCGGACAGTTCCAGAATGCGCAGATGGAATGCGATATTGGCTTCCGAGTATTCATGCAGGTGGGCCCGTAATTCCGTCTCGCCCTTTTGTTTTGGCAATGCCTTGCGCAGGGACTGGATTTCACGGTCGCTGGCGCTTTCAGCCGCCATGCGCGCTGCCATGCTTTCAAGAGATGCCCACACCACGATCATGTCGAGCACTTCTTCCAGGCTCTTGCGCCGTATGAAAACACCGCGGCGTGGCTGAACTTCGACGAAACCCTCCTGCTCCAGCCGGGTCAGTGCCTCGCGAACTGGTGTTCTGGAAATGCCCAACTGCTCGGCGAGCGCACGTTCATCCAGGCGCAGGTTGGCGTCCGCATCATACAGGTTCATACTGCTTATGGCGTCTTTGAGCACATCATAGATGTGTTCCTTGAGGCTGAAATTGGTGCCGACGGGCTTGAGTTTGAGACGAGTTACCATGCTTTGTTGCGGGCCTATCGCTTCAGACACACCTTGAATCCGCCTCAAGGCGTGTGGTCTGTGGTATACCAAGTGCCAGCAACATGACACGGTACGACACGCATGCAGAGTCGGGTTTCCACAATGTGGACTAGTTCACGGGCCAGTTCGTTTTGAAGTTTGCGGCTACGATCACTTTGAGGTGGCAAAACTGAGTTCGATGCATACGCCACGCTTGTCTACTGCGGTTGCGGAAACCTTGATTTCGCACAAGCGCAACAACATGGCGGCCAGAGCCAGCCCGTAGCCGCTGGCATTGCCGGTAAGGCTGATCTCCTTCACCGGTTCGCCGGATTGAATACTTTTCAGAATGGATCCCACATCGGTTCTGCCGACTTCGAATTCCACCAACAATATCAGACTGTTGGGCTCAGACACTCGTCCCGTCAGTTTCAATTGGCTGCCGGTTCCACCGAGCACAGCAGATGTGCGCAACAGGCTGGTGATGGCACGCTTGGCAATGCGGGCATCCATGCGCACACACGTGGTTGCGATCGCGTCGAGCATGGCAGCTGCGTCCAGTTCCACGTCTTCGGCCGCCAGCACCGACTGGATCTCGTCAATGGCGCCGATCATCAGCGTCCTGAGCTCGCGGATTTCCAGTTCGACCGGCTGTTCGTTGCGCTGCAAACGTATGATTTCCATCATCTCGTTCATGTTCAGCAGCAGCGCTTTGGCCGACTCTCGGATAAAACCGAGATAGGAGGAGCGTGTTCTGGCATCAATCTCCAAGCCCTCGGTGCCGGACAGAATGTCCACATACCCGAGGATCACATTGAGCGGAGTGCGAAAATGATGTGCCACCTGGGACACAAAAGTCGTCCGCGCCTGCTCCATGGTCTTTATCTGCGCAGCCACATCCCGCATCGCCTGCTCGTCGTGGCATCGCGAGGAAACATCGTTCATCAAAATCAAGGTGCCGCCCAACTGGTCCTCGAGGTCAATGTAGCGCAGTTCAAACGCGGTGTCCGTCAGCCCCGCAACCTGGTTCGGACGTTCCTGCAGTCTCGGGGAGATGTCGAATAGAGACAGAGTGACGAGTTCTTCCGGCTTGCGACTGACGAACTCCAGCTTCAGCAGCCCCGCCCGGCGCAACATGTCGTAAAACACGTCATTACTGGTAATCACACTGCCGTCGGCACGAACGGACACTACCCCGCGCGCCACATTGTTCAATGTGACCTGCAGAAGATCAGCGTCCGAGGATGCAACGGCCGCTTGGTTTTGACTTGCAGTCAGCGCCACAAGGCGAGCCTCCACACCGGAAAC
>JBPCVV010000025.1:0-2574 GCA_051010195.1 Anderseniella sp.
CGCTTCTCGTTCAACGTCAAGGGCGGGCGCTGCGAGGCGTGCCAGGGCGACGGCGTCATCAAGATCGAGATGCACTTTTTGCCCGACGTCTACGTGACCTGCGACCAGTGCAAGGGCGCGCGCTACAACCGCGAGACGCTCGAGATAAAATTCCGAGACAAGTCGATCGCCGAGGTCCTCGACATGACCGTCGAGGAAGCCTGCATCTTCTTCCAGGCGGTGCCCTCGATCCGCGACAAGATGGAGACGCTGCGCCGGGTCGGCCTCGGCTACATCAAGGTCGGCCAGCAGGCGACGACCTTGTCGGGCGGCGAGGCGCAGCGGGTCAAGCTCGCCAAGGAGCTGTCGCGGCGCGCGACGGGGCGCACGCTCTACATCCTCGACGAGCCGACCACGGGGCTGCATTTCCACGACGTCGCCAAGCTGCTCGACGTGTTGCATGAATTGGTCGACGCCGGCAACACGATCGCGGTGATCGAGCACAATCTCGAAGTGATCAAGACGGCCGACTGGATCATCGACCTCGGCCCGGAAGGCGGCGACGGCGGCGGCCAGATCGTCGCCGAGGGCACGCCCGAGGACGTGGCCGCGAACAAGGCGAGTTATACGGGTCAGTTTTTAGCGGGGCTGTTCAAGCGGCGCGGTGGTGCGGGCAAGAAGGTGGCACCGCGGAAGGCGGCAGGCGCTGGGCCGACGGCCAAGTCGCCGGCGAAGCAGCGCGTCAAGGTCGCCGCGGCGGCGAAGCGCGATGGCGCGGGCAAGAAGACGGCGGGCGTGAAAGGGCGGCGCAAGGTGGGTTGAGGCTCGATCTTCACCGGGGCACGCGTGTCCAGCGTTTGTCGCTTCGGCCTATCGCCTTGACGAGCGTTTCCGCTGGCGCGACACCCTTTCCTTTGTCATCCTCGGCTTCATGCCACTACTGTCCGGTTGAGAAAACCTGGACATGTTGCATGACATTGATTCTTCTGTGATTCGAGATGCTTGCCGGCTACCTCGACACGGAAAGGGACCAATGCCATGCGCCACGAAAATAGCCTGATGAGCGGACTTTTGAAATTCATTCCTTGGCCGGCATTCGAGCGGCTGGTGGATAAGTATGGCAGTGACCGGAATACGCGCACGTTGAGCACGAAAAACCAGTTCGTGACGCTGCTGCACGCGCAATTGTGCGGTCATGACAGTCTGCGCGCTGTCACCACGACGATGAGCAGCCACGCCGATCGCCTGTATCATCTTGGGTTCCGCCAGCCGCCGCAACGCTCGACACTTGCCGACGCCAATGCAAAGCGTCCGGCCGCCCTTTATGGGGAACTGTTCGGCTGTCTGCTGGGCCAACTCAACCGCGGCCAGCGCCGCCGGTTTGGCTGCCCCGTTCATCTTCTCGATTCGACCACCGTGCCCCTGCACGCATTAAGTAAGATATGGAGCCCTGATAAGAAGCGAGACGGTGCGGCCGGCAAACTGCACGTTATGTTTGACCTGGACGGCGGCGTTCCCGTCCACTTTGATGTGAGCAGTGTGCGTGTCAACGACATCGCTTTTGCAAAGGCGATGTTGCCTGCAAGCGGCACCACCTATGTCTTTGATATGGGCTATTATGACTTCTCGTTGTGGGCCAAGCTCGACACTGAAAACTGCCGTTTCGTGACCCGTTTGAAGTCGCATACAAAGCCGCAGATCGTGGCGCATCGCGAGATTGTGCAGGATAGCTCAAGCGCAACTGTCATCATTGCAGACCGCGTCATCGCGCTCACCCACCGCATGAAAGGCAATCGACAAAATCCGCTTGAACAAACGCGCCTTCGCGAGGTTGTGATCGAGATTGAAACCGGCAAACGATTGCGCCTGGTGACCAATGATCTCGACGCAACAGCTGCCATCATCGCCGACCTTTACAAGGCGCGCTGGCAGATTGAGCTGTTCTTCAAGTGGACCAAGCAGAACCTTCCTGTTCGCCGCTTTCTTGGCGCAAACGAAAATGCGGTACGCACCCAGCTTGGCATTGCAATGATAGCCTTTGTACTGCTGAAGCTTGCCCACGCCGCTCAACAATCAGTGCCTCGATTGTTGGACTTTACACGTCTGATCGCAACGCATCTGATGACCAACCGGCGGTTCGATCAACTGACAAAACCTCCCCCCAAATGCTCCATCGACGCCCAACACGAGATGCAGCTATGCTGAACCGGACAGTAGTGGGCTTGGCCCGAGGACCTATCGCGCCGCAATTGCCGCCGTTCGAAAGTGACCGGAGCCGTGCCATGCGCACCTACTGGGTCTACATCCTCGCCAGCCGTTGGTATGGCACGCTCTACATCGGCGTGACCAACAATTTGCTCGGCCGGGTCGAGCGACATCGCGACGGCGATGGATCGCGCTTCACCAGCCAGTATGGCGTCGGACGGCTCGTGCATTTCGAAGCGTTCAGTTCGATCGACGACGCCATTCGGCGTGAGAAATCGCTGAAGAAGTATCGGCGGCAATGGAAGATCCATCTGATCGAACGCACCAATCCGCATTGGGTTGATCTTTATCCGGCGCTGCGGGCGTTACCGGAAAACCGCGCGGCCAGAA
>JBPCVV010000026.1:0-4147 GCA_051010195.1 Anderseniella sp.
CCGCCGCGCTGAGCACTGCCGTCCACCAGATCAGAGCGGGTGCTGCAACTTGTGTTCTTGTGGTCGGGTTCGATGCGGCGGCAGGGCATCTTCACGCCGAAGACGTACAGCTTGTCTATTCCCTGTCCTTTGATGCTGAAATTGACGGTCTGGCAGGTGCAACCGCTGTTACCCTGTACGCGCTTTCAATGGCTGAGCACATGAGCATCCACAACACAACGCCAGAACAGATGGCGGCGGTCTCGGTCAAGAACCACGGCAATGCCATTGGCAACCCGTGGGCTCACAAGCCAATGGATATCAGTGTTTCCGATGTGCTGGCCTCGCCGATGATTGCGGCTCCCTATCATAAACTGGACTGCAGCATGGCAAGCGACGGCGCTGCGGCAATCGTCCTGGCCCATGCCGACAACGCGCCCAGAACGTTTGAACCGCGCTCCCGTATCATCGCCAGCGCGGCCGCAACTGATCGGTCCAGGCTAGGCGACCGGGCGGCACGTCATCAGTTTGCCGCCAAGCGGAAAGCCGCGCTTGCGGCTTACGCACAAGCCGGTGTAACCGACCCGGCACGCCAGATCCACGTTGCGGAAGTCTACGATGCTTTTACCGGCGCCGAACTGCAGGGCATTGAGGCGCTTGGTCTTGCGGAGCCGGGCATGGCCGGTCCCGCAATGGCCTCCGGAGCCTTCGGCAGGACAGCAGAACTGCCGGTGAACCTGTCCGGCGGACTGATCGGCCAGGGTGGCGCACCGGGTGCTGTCGGTATCGCGCAGGCGGCGACCATCGATCAGATTCTGACCGGCCGATACAGGTCCGATACAACGCCTGTCAAAGATTATCGACTCGGCCTTGTCGACACTCATGGCGGTCTGTGCACAACCAGCTTCGTGCATCTTTTGGAAAGGGTGGAACCATGAGCAGGGAGACCGACAAGGCAACCAGCGAGTTGCGGCTGGAGCTGAAATATGATCATGGAACCGGCTATCTCAAACCCTATTTCGATGGCCTGTTGGCAGGCCAGGCGGTTGCCGGCAAATGCCTGGCCTGCGGCAAGATATGGTTTCCGCCGCAGGCCGTTTGTCCGGAAGATCAGGCGGAAACAGGCTGGAGCCGCATCTCCGGCGACGGCATTGTTGTGGCCGTGACCGAGACGCGTGCGAAACTGCCGTTTACCGCAGTTGCTGAAACCTACACTTTTGTGCTTGTCGCCATGGACGAGTCGGAAAACGCTGTTTTTGGGAGGATGCAGGACGGCACTGGGGGCGTTGCCGCCGGCACCCGCGTCAAGCTGGTTGCGCCAGTCGGTGAGCCGGGTCATCCCGCCCAGGCTGTGCAGTTTACCGTCAAGAGAGACTGATCGATGACAAGCCGGAACCGGAACGGCAGAGAGGATTGTTATGACTTACGTGATTGATCCCGGTTTACTGAAGAAGATGAACCTGCGCATAGCGAAGGATCCTGATGTCACGGGGCCATACGAGATTGTCATTCCCGAGCGGACCAATATTGCGACCGATACTGTTGGCAAGTATGCGAAACAGTTTCCGGACCGGCTGGCTCTGGTCTTTGAAGAAGCCGATCTGTCGACCCGGACCTGGACATTCGCTGAACTGGACAGCGTCGCCAGCAACCTGGCGCAGTCGTTGAAGGACCTGGGGGTGAGACGAGGCGACCGGGTTGCCATTCACACCGGGTTGCGGCCAGAGACAGGAATTTCGCATCTTGCGATCTACAAGCTGGGCGCTGTGGCGGTAACCCTGTCGCAGCTTTACGGCCCCGATACGCTTGAACACATCCTCAACCACGCCGAGGCCAGGGCCATCATCACGCAGGACAAGGCGTGGGACCGGTATCGCGACACCCTCGGCAAGTTTCCGACACTGGACAAGGTCATCGTTGTGGGTCAGGTCAGCGGCGAAGAGACGTCCTTCGACGACTGCCTGTCAGCCGACGGGTCGGCGCTTCAGCCGGTTGATACCGCTGCAGACGAACCGGCGCTGCTGATGTACACGTCGGGCTCCACCGGCATGCCCAAGGGCATGCTGCACGGCCACCGGGTCTTGCAGTCCTATATTCCCAGCCTCACCATGGCCTTCAACCTCGACCGGGATGACCCGGAAGCGGTGTTCTGGTCGCCGGCCGACTGGGCCTGGGTCGGCGGCTTGCTGGATGCGCTGTTGATCGGCTGGGCATTTGGCCACACCGTGGCGACAGCTGAGCATCGTTTTGATCCGGAATGGTGTTTCGGGTTCATGGCCCGGCAGAAGGTGACGCATACGTTCCTGACTCCCACGGCGCTGAAGCGCCTGGCACAGGTCGATCAATCTGTATTGCGGTCGGACCTTGCATTACGTGTCATCATATCCGGCGGAGAGCCGCTGCCGGCTGCCGTTCTCAACTGGGCTGAAGATGAACTGGGTGTTGTGTGCAACGAATTCTACGGCCTGACCGAAGTCAATCACCTTATCGGTTGCTGCAAAACACTCTATCCGGCGCGGCCCGGCTCTATGGGGCTTGCTTATCCCGGACACGGTACGACCATTGTGGATGACAAGGGGCGTGAACTGGCGGACGGGGAGGTGGGCGAGGTTGTCACCCGCGGCGACGACGCCACGCAATTCCTCGGCTACTGGAAAGACGAGGCAAAATCGGCCGACCTGCGTCTCGGCGGATGGCTGCGCACCAGAGACCTCGCGCTCAGGGACGAGGACGGTTATTTCTGGTATCGCGGGCGCACGGACGACCTCATCAAGAGTGCCGGCTATCGCATTGGTCCCGCAGAGGTGGAGGACTGTCTGGCGCGCCATCCGGCGATTGCCGAAGCTGCGGTGATCGGCAGTCCCGACGCCGAGCGTGGTGCCATTGTAAAAGCCTTTGTCCGGCTGGTGGCGGGTACCGAAGGCTCGCCGGAACTGACCGAAGAGCTACAGGCACATGTCAAAAGCCGGCTCGCCGCCTACAAATATCCCAGAGAAATTGAATATGTCGATGACATGGAAACAACCACGAGCGGGAAGCTCAACCGAAAGCTGCTTCGTGAACTTGAAGAGAAACGGAAGGGTAAGGCTTAGAAGCGCTGCGCTCCAGACCAGAAAAAGTCTGGATTGAAAAACTCTTGCTGAATGGATCAATTCTGCACAAAAAGCGGGTTGTGCGAGGGATTTGCCAAGACAACCCGGACGCCCTGTCAAGGTGTCTCTTGGCGCCCTGCTCAGAAAATCAATGACGAGACGGCTACCTGCTGTGCATCATAATCAGTCAATGTTCTGCGGTAGTGAAAAAGAAGGCTGCCATGCTTGTGCGTACGCTTGAAGCCACTGCAAAACAGGGCTGATGGTCAGGGCGTTTGAGTGTCTTTGAAACAGCGAACAACGCCCAAAAAAGATATAAATGCAATTGTTCCGGTTAGGGCTGCTGCAGGACTTGGCCTGCACAATGGGGCGACACGGACAGTTGTGGGCAAGGAAACTGGCATGACGGAAAAACCTGATGTCACGGAAGCCTTTGACAAGATCGGGTGCGGGATCCCGGAACTTTCTCCGGCCGTGGATGCGATGGCCAGGGTCACGTCTGCTGCTCTGAATGTGCCGCGTGTTTTCGTGTTCGCTTCGGCTGGTGACGCTGACATCCAGGCTGCCGTCGGCCTCAGCGACAGTGACGTCAATGCATGCCGGAACCTGATTTTGCCTGAGGTGGACCGCGCCGGCGTTGTGCAGGCGGGTGACCTGACGAAATCAAAGCGAAAGAGCTTTCAGAAAATCGCATCCGGTTTGAAGTGCGTTCGTGCGGTGCTCTGCGTGCCTGTTGTGGATGAACAGGGGGAAACAATCGGGGCGATTGCCGTTTTTGATGCAAAGCCACGGCGCTTTACTGGTTCAGATCGCACCGTCTTGAAGGACAGCGCCGCCAATTTGTCCGGACTTGTGGCCATGCAGCGCGCTGCCGTGCTTCACCAGGCTGCGGAAACAGAGCTGAAGGATGCCATGGAAGCCTTGCCAGACGGCTTCGTTCTTTATGACAACGATGACCGCCTGGTGCACTGCAATCAGCGCTACCGCGAGATTTACAACAAAACCGGTGATCTGCGCGTGCCGGGTGTCAAATTCAGTGAACTGATCCGCGCAGGAGTGGAGCGGGGTCAGTACGC